>CAJUIH010000061.1 GCA_910586045.1 uncultured Eubacterium sp. | reverse complement strand
AATACTTAGGGATTCTTACCATTCTGGAGCCGGAGCCACAAGCCAGGCCTGCGTCGCTTATCCGGCGTCCCCGCAGCCAAAATGTAACACCCTATCTGAATTGCTACAGAAAAAACGCAGGCCAATCAGGAAAGTGTGACAAAAGTTTCCATATTTGTCCTGTTTGTGGTAAGATAAATAAAACGATAGAAAAGGGGTATCAAAGTGAGCTGCTATCACAAGGAAACAAAAATGCTCTACGGCGGAGACTACAACCCGGAACAGTGGCCGCGGGAAGTATGGGAGGAAGATCTGCGCCTGATGGCGCAGGCACAGATCAATATCGTAACGCTGAATGTTTTTAACTGGGCCGCGCTGCAGCCGGACGAGGAGACGTATGATTTCTCAAAGCTGGACGCGGTTATGGAGCTTGTGCGCACAAATGGGATGAAAGTGTGTCTGGCGACGTCTACGGGCGCGCATCCGGCCTGGATGGCAAAACGGTATCCGGATATTCTGCGGACAGAAAAAGACGGCAGGAAGCGCAAATTTGGCGGCAGGCATAATTCCTGCCCGAACAGCCTGACATACCGTAAATATGCGCCGAAGCTGGCGGCAGAGCTTGCTAAGCGGTATCAGGATTATGAAAATATCGCGGCCTGGCATGTGTCCAATGAGTATGGCGGGGAATGTTACTGTGAGAATTGTGAAAAGGCGTTTCGGGTATGGCTGAAACAAAAATACAAAACGATAGAGGAAGTAAACCGCAGCTTTTATACCGCGTTTTGGGGACATACGTTTTACGACTGGGACGAGATTGTACTGCCGGATCTTTTAAGCGAGCATTTTATCGACGATACAGGGCGGGAGCGGACGATGTTCCAGGGAATTTCGCTGGATTACAAGCGCTTTTTTTCAGACAGCCTGCTGGAGTGCTTCCGCCTGGAATACGATGCGATCAAGCGGTATACGCCGGATGTTCCGGTAACGACAAACCTGATGGCTGTTTATAAGGGGCTGGATTACCAAAAATGGGCGCGGTCTATGGATTTTGTGTCATGGGATAATTATCCAGCGCCGGACGCGCATCCGTCTGCCGTTGCTTTTTGCCATGACCTGATGCGGGGATTGGATGGGCAGAAACCGTTCGTGCTGATGGAACAGACGCCGAGTGTGACGAATTGGCTGCCTTACAGCCGGCTCAAACGGCCGGGAGAGATGCGGCTGTTAAGCTGGCAGGCAGTCGCGCACGGCGCGGATGCGGTGCAGTTTTTCCAGATCCGTAGAAGTATCGGTGCGTGTGAGAAATACCACGGAGCGGTGATCGATCATGCGGGTCATGCGGATACAAGGGTATTTCGGGAAACGGCGCAGCTTGGCAGGGAACTGGAGCAGGTCGGCGGATTGTTTTTGGACGGCAGGACACCGGCAAAGGCGGCGCTTTTATTTGACTGGGATAACTGGTGGGCGGTGGAGTATTCCGCGGGGCCGAGTGTCCGTATAAAATATCTGGATGCCGTTTTAGATTATTATCAGGCGGCGTATGCGCTGCATGTACCTATGGATATAATCAGTACGCAGGACGCGCTGGAGCCGTATCAGGCGGTTATTACGCCGCTGTTGTATATGGTAAAGCGGGGATATGAAAAAAAGCTGCAGGATTACGTCAGGCAGGGCGGCAATTTAGTGGTATCGTATTTCAGCGGCATTGTCGATGAGCATGACCTTGTGGATACCGGCGGATATCCGGGCCGGATGCGGGATCTGCTTGGGATCTGGGTGGAAGAATGCGACGCGCTGCCGCAGGGAGAACAAAATGCGTTTTCCTGTTTCGGCAGGCGGCATCCGGCGGATCTTTTGTGTGATTTGACGCATCTGGAAGGCGCGCGGGCGCTTGGGGCGTACGAGGAGGATTTTTATGCCGGAATGCCGGCCGTTACGGTACATACTTATGGGGAAGGGAACGCGTATTATGTCGGCACGCGTTCGGACCAGGAATTTTACCGGATGTTTTTGGAACGGGTATTTTCACAAGCGGGGATACAGCCGCTGCACCGGGCGCCGTCTGGCGTGGAAGTATGTGTACGGGAGAACGCGGGCGGCACGTATTTGTTTTTGCTGAACCATACAGAGGAGACGAAAACGGTCCTTTTGGAGAGGGAGTACGAAGAACTGCTGGAGGGGCGGACGTACCGGCGCCAGGAAGAAATTGTACTGGAACGAAAGGGGGTACGCCTGCTGCGGGCGGTTGAATGAGTAAACGTATTCGAAAGGAGGCGGTTTTATGGCTGTCACATTGCAGCAGATTGCGCAAGCAGCCGGGGTTTCCAGGGGGACGGTGGACCGGGCGCTCAATCACAGGGGCAGGATTGACCCGCAGGTAGCGGAAAAAATCAAGCAGATCGCAAAAGAAGCGGGCTATCAGCCAAACCGCGCCGGCAGGGCGCTGGCTATGTCAAAAAAGTCCGTGAAAATCGGTGTATTGGTACAGGCGGCGGGTACCCCTTTTATGAAAGAGGTAATGAAAGGGATCCTGGACGCGAAAGAGGAAGTGGAGCGTTTGGGCGCGGAAGTGCTGCTGTATACGATTGACGAGCTGGATGCCGTAAAAGCAGTGGAAGCGCTGCAGGAGATGAAAACGGCGGGCTGCGGTGCGGTTGCGCTCGTACCGATGGACGATAGGCGGCTGCGGGAAACGATCAATGCCTTTTCGGAGGAACAGATCCCGGTCATAACGTTTAATTCCGATGTGGCAGATTCCAAGAGGCTTTGTTTTGTCGGGCAGAATACGTTTCAAAGCGGCAGGGTGGCGGCTGGCCTGATGGCGGAAATCCTGCCAGCCTGTGCGAAAGTGCTGATTATATCCGGCCATCCGTCGAGCGATGGGCATAAAAACCGTACACGGGGATTTACCAAGGAGTTAAAACAGATCCGGCCGGACGTGCGCATGCTTGACATCCAGTATGCGTTTGACGATGATGGAATGGCGGAATTGATTACGGGCGGCATGATTAAAGAATATCCGGATCTGGAGGGGATTTATTTGGCGGCGTCAGGGGTACAGGGAGTCTGCCGGGCACTGTGCAAAGCCGGATTTGCGGACAGGGTCAGAGTCATTTCCAATGATCTGACCAAACAAAATCTCCAGTGCCTGGCCGAAGGAAACATACGGTTTTTGATCGGCCAAAACGGTTACAGGCAGGGATATGAGCCGGTTAGCCTGCTGTTTCACAAGCTGCTGGATGGAAAGAATCCGCGGGAGGAATTTTTATATACGGAACTGGTCATTAAAACGAAATATAATATTTAAGCAGAAATTTCATTGATTGTTGACTCTTATGAATAAAAAGATATATACTGAACAGGTAAACAATCTACGCTTATCAAAAGAAAGGATCACAAATGCGGAAAAATTGTAAAAACAAATTTTGGCGTTTTACCCAAAGCGCCGCAGTCCTGTTTCTGTGCATGGGGCTGGCATCTCCTGTGAATGCGGCATTAGCAGCAGAAAGCGCGCAAAGTGCGCAAAGCCTGCAGGAGGCGGAACGGGAACTGCAGGGAGCATTGGAAAACCAAAAGGCAGCGCAGGAAAAGTATAACCAGGGGTCCATGGGGTTTGTTGAATGGATGATGGCAAAAGACGGGCTGACACAGTTGCAGAAAAAAGATCTGGAGCAGGCAAAAACAATCCTGAGCGAAGCCTGTGAAGAGAATTTTTCAAGATGGTATGGCGGTAAAGATACCGGATTGCCGGAAAATCGGAAAGATAAGGTGACCTGCCTATGGGATGATAATGATGCGGCTTCTTTGAAAAATACCAAAGCATCGTTTCCGATTTTGAAAAACATAAACAAAATCCGGCAAGAAGATCAAAATTATGTTGGAGCAATGCGCCGAAACCCAGGTGAAACGAATTTTTACGTTATGGCGATCGCGCAGACCGGCGCGGACCGGGGCGCAGGGCTGACGCGTCACTCGCGTCTGCAGATTTCCTGTGAAAACCTTGCGTTTGGATATAAAAACCCGGAAGATGGGTGGAATCGTGAGGTCACGGCATTCAACCAATTGAAAGAAAGCCTGGGGATGAGCGTGCTCAGCAAAGAGTCCGATGTGAAAGCAATCACCGATCTTGCGGATGCACAGAAAAAAACGGTGACGCATTATACAAACCTTTTTTGGAGCGCAGACCAGGTAATGGGGATCGGGGTTACAGACTATGGATCTTATGGGACTACGAGCTGTTACAACGCAACCGCAAAATCAAATTATGAAAATAAATATGCGATTTATACCATTCAACAATTTGAGAAATTGTTTATGGAATATTATGCTACCGTCGATCCCGACGTAATGCAGGCACGCGTCGATGCCGCGCAGCAAAAGTTAAACGACCAAAAGGCCCAGCAATGTACAGGTCATGATTTTGTTATGCAGCAGGCAAGTCCGGGCGCGGGCAAAACGACAAAGACATGCACCAAATGCGGTTATACACAGGAAGCAGCGCTGCCGACGGCAATTACCAAGGTGACGTGGTGGAAAAACGATTCCGCCGCTTCTGAGCCGGCGAATTACCAGATCGGCGACGAGATCAAACTGGAAGTGGCCGGCGAGGTGCCGGCAGACAGTGCTGATAACCAAGCATATGTAATTGAAGTTTCCAACCCGTCTGTTGCGGCGGTGTCCGATTCCGAAAACGGCAGCTATGCGGGTATCCTTACGATTACCGGAAGCGGGAGCACGACGGTAACCGTATATGCGAAGTATGATCCAAGCGTGAAGCAGGAATATACGCTATCCGTTAACAGTAAGGGAAATAACGCACAGGCAGAAACAAAGATAGGGACGGTTTTTTCTGCCGGGTCTTTACAATATAAGGTTACAGGAAGTTCGGAAGTTACGGTTACAGGACTTTCTCAAAAAAAGCCGAAAACAGTCAATATTCCGGATACCGTGGCTAGAGGCAAAACAAAATACAAGGTAACAGCCATAGCGGCCAAAGCGTTTTCCTATACGGATGTAGCGCGTGTAACGATTGGCGCCAATGTAAAGACAATCGGAAGCGCGGCTTTTAAAGGCTGCAAGAAACTGTCTGCGGCCGATATTCGGTCGAAAAAGCTGGTAACCGTAGGAAAGGATGCGTTTAAGGGCATTTACGCAGCCGCAAAAATCAAAGTGCCGTCCGCAAAATATGCCGCATATCAGAAACTGCTTCAAAACAAAGGGCAGGGCAAAAAAGTCAAAATAGTCAGGTAAGCGGGCAGCAAATCTTATTCGGGATCGGGTACATAGAAAGGGAGAAAACATGAAAAAGGGCAAAAAGCGTGTATTACAGGAAAAAAAGATATGTAAAACATACAGCAGGCGGATATGGACGGCGGGCGTCTTTTTGCTGCTGTTTCTGATTACTGCGGTATGGAATCCCAGAGCGGTGAAAGCGGCGGACAAGCTGGAAATAAACAAGGATTATTCGCTTGTTGTGGAAAAGTCCAGCGATTCATTTTTATATGAATTTACGGTTCCGACAGCAGGAAACATTAGTATCAAGATAAAAAACGCAGATCCAGTGGGAGACGGGCAGATTGGGGCGTCGTTGTATGATTCCAATAATCTTCTCATTATTGATCGGCACTCTGGCGCGAATGTGGAACTGCCGGTCTATTCTACGGATGGAAACCGGACGTTTTACTTAAAGGTTACGGGTTCTTTTGATATTGATCATACAAACTTTAACCTGTCCATTGGATTTGTGCCGACGAAAGACTGGGAGACGGAGGGCAACGACAGCATAAAAACAGCGGATACGATTACGGCGGGCAAAAAGTGGTATGGGACAATCAATGCTGTGAATGATCCATGCGATTATTTTAAGTTTAAGCTCGGCAGCAATAAAAAAGTCCGCATTACGTTTGGACCAAAGGAAGTGGCCGGCGATTGGCATATATGGAGTGTAAGCCTGTTCGACAGTAAAAATCAGTCGGTAAGGATTTATGATGACAATGTGACAAAATCTTATGACTGTTATTTGAAAAAAGGTACCTATTACCTAAAAGTGGAGAATCCGCTTGGTGTAAAAAATATCCCTTATGCGCTTTCTATTAAGGAATCCGCGTTCAAGCTTGTAAAACCCACTATTACATCCATACAGGCGGTTGGTAAGCAAGGGCTGTTATCCAACTGGATAGAATTGAATCCGATCCGTATCAAAAACCAGGGAGATGCCACAGGCTATACGGTTAAGGTAGCAAGAAAAAAGAATATGAAAGGGGTACTTGGAACACAGGATGTTGACTGCAAAGATACGAATACCAAAAAACAGGTAACGCTAAACGCCCATATTACGGTATTGAAATCGTATTATGTGCAGGTAAGGAGCTATGTGGAAGACGCGTTCGGTGTTAAAATCTACGGCGAATACGGCAGTGTAAAATGTAAAACATTAAAAGAATCCGTATATGCGAAATTAGCGAAATAGCAGTTTTGTCTTTTTCTCCGATAGCACTGCTCAAAAATCAGTTGCATAGCCCACTATGCGCCTGATTTTTGAGCAGCACTTATCACGGGGCTGCGGTATTTATGGACAGGGCATAGGGTACATATCCGTGAAATCTAAAAGCGTCAAAAAATTAGTCAGTGACTTTTCCTACTGTAGTAATATTGCATAAAAATTATATTGTAATTTTGTACAACTGCGCTATTGCGTTCACGTGAACGCAATGATAAGATGGCCATATAAGAACCGGCAATAGCGGTTCGCAGCAAACAAAAAACAGAAAGGCGGAAAAAAGATGTTAAAAGTAGGCGTAATTGGATGCGGCGGTATGGGAAAAGACCATATACAAAGAATTACACAAAGAATACAGGGGGCGCGGGTGACCGCGGTATCCGATGTATGGGAAGAAAGCGCGAAGAAAGCAGCCGAACTGGCGGGCGGCGCAAAAGTTTATGCAAGCGGAAAAGATCTGATGCAGGATCCCGGGGTGGAAGCGGTATTGATTGTTTCTCCTGGTTTTGCGCATTGTGACGATCTTTTGGAAGCAATACGCCTCGGCAAACGCGTGTTTTGCGAAAAGCCGCTTTGTACAACGGCAAAGGACTGTCAGAAAGTTATGGAAGCGGAAATTGCAGGCGGCAGGCATCTGATCCAGCTTGGATTTATGCGACGTTACCATAAAGGATATATACAGATCAAGGACGCGATTGCGACCGGCGAATATGGGCAGCCGCTGATGATGCACTGCACGCACCGCAATCCGCAGGTCGGCACAAATTATGATACGCCGATGGCAGTCCACGATACGGTTATTCATGAGATCGACCTTTGCCATTGGCTGGTTGACGATGATTATGAAAGTGTGCAGGTGATTCTGCCGAAAGTGACCAAATATTCCCACCGCGAATTGAAAGACCCGCAGATTATGCTGATGCGTACAAAAAGCGGGATCTGTATCGATGTGGAATGTTTTGTAAACTGCAGGTTTGGTTATGATATTAACTGTGAAGTCGTATGTGAAGACGGCGCTTTGAAAATGGGGATGCCGATGGCGCCGTCGATCCGCAAAAACGCGGCGCTTTCTACCGAAATTACGACGGATTGCTTTGTATTATTTAAGGACGCTTATGACGCGGAACTGCAAAACTGGGTGGATTGTGCGCAAAAAGACGTGATCGAAGGGCCGACAGCCTGGGATGGATATCTGGCGGCAGTTACGGCGGACGCGCTTGTAAAGGCGCAGGAAACAGGCCGGATCGAACAGGTAGTGACGGTAGAAAAACCGGACTTTTATCAATAATGCGTGTTGCGTGCACGCGCACAATCAGGAAATAAGAAAATACGAACCAGAATAGGCAAAAACAAACATAAAAATCATAGGAAAGTGGGGAAAGCATTATGAAAATCGGATTCAATGAAGCAACAGCGCTGGAGTGTAAGGGACAGTCGTTACTGGCGGACTTGGAGGCATGTGAGAAGTATGGATTTGATTATATTGAGATTCGTTTTGACTGCATCAAAGATTATTTAAAGGAACATACGCTGCAGGAACTGGCAGGCTGGTTTCAAAATCACCATTTAAAACCATGGGCTTACAATACCTTGATTTATTTTAATCAGAGGGACGCGGCAGGCGAAAAAGAGATAGACGAAGAAACAGACTTTATTATCGAAGTGTGTAAGGCAATCGGCATGAAAATGCTGATCACCGTTCCGCAGTTTGGCGTAAAAGATAAAAGCGTGTCGCAAATCCGGGACGAAGCAGTAGAAAGGCTGCGGTATTTGTCGGATCGGGTCGGTTCTGACATTCGTATTTCCCTGGAATTTTGCGGCGCGCCGAATTGTTCCATCAATCAGTTTGGTACGGCTTATGAGGTAGTAAAAGCGGTAGACAGGGAAAATGTGGGCATTACGTTAGATACGTTCCATTTCCATGAAATGTGTTCCAGAATCGAGGATTTAAAGAAAGCCGACGGCAGGAAAATTTTTGCTTATCATTTGAATGACTGTGAGGATCTTCCGCTAGGTTCCTGCGGCGATGACAAGCGGTTATGGCCGTGCGAAGGCGTGATTGACCATCCGGCGATTGCTGCGGCATTAAAAGAAATCGGTTTTGACGGGGTATGTACGATTGAGGAGTTTCGTCCGGAATACTATGCGTTATCCCATGACGAGAATGTAAAGAAAGCGGCGGAAGTAACCAAAGCGTTTGTTGCCGAATATTTTGGATCTTGAATCGGGGTCACGACACTGCGGCGGCAGTTGAAAATAAGGAGGGAGTGCGCGCATGAAAATAGCATTTGACGTAGACGTTTTGGCAAAGCAGATGGGGATTCGGGAAATGGTGCACCAGGTTGCGGACTGGGGGTATCGCTATATAGAGCAGTCGCCGCATCCGAGGATCAATCCGTTTTACAAGCACCCGCTGTTTTCCAGGGAATGTGAGGCAGAATACCGTATGGCGCTAAAGGAAACGGGCGTAGAGATTTCTTCTTTTATCGTAGTATACCGCTGGTCAGGCCCTACGGAGGAGCAAAGAAAGATGGCGGTGGCAAATTGGAAAAAGATCGTGCAGATTGCGGTCAATATGGGAGTGCAGGTGATCAATACCGAATTGTCCGGCGATCCGAACCAGCAGGAAATCTGCAATGGCATGTGGTTCCGGTCTATGGATGAACTGCTTCCGCTGTTTGAAAAAGAGGGGATCCGTGTGGAAATCCAGTCCCATCCGTGGGATTTTTGCGAGTTGAATAATGAAACCTGTGATATGGTCAAAAGCTACCGCTCCGAAAATCTGAAGTATGTGTATTCCGCGCCGCATGGGTTTTTCTATGATAAGGGAACCGGGGACGTTCGGTCCATGCTCCGGTACGCAGGCGATGCGTTGAGCCATGTATTGTTTGCGGATACTTATAATCAAACAAAGGATTGCCGGTACATTTTAAATCCGCCGTGGCTGAATGCAATGGGCAGGGAAGATGTATCCATTCACCAGCATAACCCGATCGGGGAGGGGGATGTGGATTTTGACGGTATTTTTGAAACATTAAGGGAAATGGATTTTGCGCACAAAACATTTGCGGTAGGCGGGGATGCGATAGCTTGTGTATCGATTTTTGGGTATCCGGAACGCATGGATGTTGAAGCGCCGCGGGCAAGGGAAATCCTTGAGCGTGAACTGTTAAAACCATGACAAAACAGGTATACGGTTAACCGTCAGTGCCGGATGCATTGTTTTTGTGATTGCATATCTATCGCAAGGTGTGATAGAATAACCAAGGTTCCATTCATTTCGAACAGACCCGGTTCCAGGCAATATATGATTCATCTGCGCTGCTTGACAGCCTGTTTGTGTCTGGGGATCGTTTGTCATGGGATCAAAACAAAAGATTGTGGAATATGGTGGATGACGATGAAAAACCATGCATTGCAAAAAAACAACACATTTTACAGCCAGATTTTTAAACTGGTGCTGCCGATTATTATTCAAAACCTGTTAAGCGCCGCGGTCAGTTCCGCGGATGTGGTGATGCTCAATTATGTGGGTCAATCGTCTATTTCAGCGGTTTCTCTGGCTTCTCAGTATGCCAGCGTACTGTTTATGGTTTTTTATGGCCTTGGTACAGGCGCAACGATGTTATGCGCCCAGTATTACGGGAAAGGGGATATGCATGCGATCCAGGTCATCGAAGGGATCGCTTTGCGTTTCTCCCTCGTGATTTCCTTTTTATTCGCGGGGGCGGCGCTGCTTCTGCCGCGGCAGATGATGCTGATTTTTACAAACGACAGTGAATTAATTGCGATTGGCTCGTCTTATCTGCGGTGTATGAGCGTGTGCTATTTGTGCTGGGGCATTACGGAAGTGTATCTGGCGGTGCTGCGCAGTGTCGGCAGGGTGACGGTCAGTACGGCGATGAATGTGCTTGCGTTTTCCTTAAACGTGCTTTTTAATGCCGTGTTTATTTTTGGATTATTTGGCGCGCCGAAGCTGGGTGCCATGGGCGTTGCCATTGCGACGTCGCTGTCCAGGCTGATCGAGCTGGCCGCGTGTTTTATCGTTTCTTTTTTAAGCAAAGATATCAAGCTGGATTTCCGGTATTTGTTTGTGCGCAATAAACTGCTGTTTTCTGATTTTGTGCGCTTATCATTGCCGGCGCTTGGCAATGATATTAGCTGGAGCTTGGCGTTTTCCATGTATTCGGTTATTATCGGGCATCTGGGGACCGACGCGGTTGCGGCAAATTCATTTGCGATTGTAGTCCGTAATTTTGGAACGATTTTATGCTTTGGCATGGCGAGCGCGGGCGGTATCCTGCTTGGAAAGATCATAGGGGAGAATAAGCTGGAGGAAGCGCAGGACGGCGCGAAAAAGTTAATGAAGCTTACCGTGATCACAGGGGCAATCGGCGGCCTGATTATTCTGGCAGTGATGCCGGTTGTGCTGACCTATGCGGATTTGTCAGACCAGGCGATGCATTATCTGAAATACATGCTGTTTATCAATACCTATTATGTCATGGGGGCGGCGGTCAATACGACATTGATTGCCGGGGTGTTCCGGGCCGGGGGAGACAGCCGGTTCGGGTTTATCTGCGATACGATTGATATGTGGGTTTATGCGGTGCCGCTTGGATTTTTGGCGGCGTTTGTGCTAAAGCTTCCGGTCATGTGGGTGTATTTTTTGATCTGTACGGATGAATTTGTGAAATGGCCGTGGGTGATCCGCCATTACCGGAGCGGGAAGTGGCTGCATAATATTACGCGGGATGATTTGTTTGTGTAGGGAATAACAACGATGGACCAGGATCAAATGTTAACCATTTTTGAACAAGAAACAGCGGCATGGTTTGCGCAGGCTCTTGGGGAACCGACCCCGGTGCAGAAAGAAGCCTGGCCGCTGATTGCGGCGGGAAAGCATGTGCTTGTATCCGCACCGACAGGAACCGGAAAAACGCTGTCCGCGTTTCTTGTTTTTTTAGACCGCTTAAAACGCAGGATGCGGGAGGGGACGCTGAAGCAGGAATTGTATTTGATTTATGTATCCCCGTTAAAATCCCTCGCCGCGGATATCCGTGAAAATCTCAGGCGTCCGCTGCAAGGGCTTGGGGCGGAGGATGGGATTACCGTCGGGATCCGTACCGGGGATACGCCGCAGCCGCAGCGCCAGCGGATGGTGCGTAAGCCGCCGCATATCCTGATTATTACGCCGGAGTCCCTGTATTTGATGCTTACGGCAAAAACCGGGCAGCATGTGCTTGCGACGGCACGCGCGGTGATACTGGATGAGCTGCATGCCCTGATCGATACGAAACGGGGTGCGCATCTGATGCTATCCCTGGCCAGGCTGGATCATTCGTGCGCGCGGCCGCTCCAGCGCATCGGCCTGTCCGCTACGATTGAACCGCTCCAGGCCGCGGCGGAATATTTGGCGCCGGAGGGCGCCGCGGTTGCGGCGCCTGTGATGGAGAAAAAAGTACGCCTGGATGTGCTCGGCCCTTACGCGGACTTGTGGAAAGGCAAGCGCAAAGATCCGGTATGGGAAAAGCTCGGCGCGCTTGTATTTTCCTACTGCCAGGGAAGCCGCAGTGTCATAGCGTTTGTGGAAGGGCGGCGGTATGCAGAGAAACTGGCCTATTATGTCAACCTGATTGGCGGGGACGGATTTGCGCGGGTACACCATGGCAGCCTGTCCAAGGAGCGCCGTATGGAGACAGAGCTGGCGCTTCGAAACGGCACGCTCAGGCTGTTATGCGCGACTTCTTCGATGGAGCTTGGCATTGATGTCGGTGAAATCGACCAGGTACTGCAGGTGGGCTGTCCGCGTACGGTCTCCGGTACGATGCAGCGGCTTGGCAGGGCCGGGCATAATCCGGGCCGGGTCAGCGTGATGTATCTGTTTCCAAGGACAGCCGCCGAATGCGTTTCCTGCGGGATGACGGCGCAGCTTGCCAGGCAGGGCGGTGTGGAACAGGTGCATCCGCCGTCCGGATGTCTGGACGTGCTCGCGCAGCATCTCGTATCCATGGCTGCGTGGCGCAGTTATTCGCTGGATGAAGTCATGGAGATTTTACCGCGGGCCTGGCCGTTTCGGAATGTTTCCAAAGCGGATGTAAAAGCGGTGCTTGGCATGCTGGCCGGGGATTATGAACATCACCAGGATATTCCGGCCCGTCCGCGGGTGCTTTATGACCGCCTGCATGAAACGGTGGAGGGGGATGGCTACAGCAGGATGCTGGCGGTTTCCGCGGGAGGTACGATACCGGATAAGGGCCTGTATGCCGTAAAAACGCAGGATGGGGTAAAAGTAGGCGAGGTGGATGAAGAATTTGTATACGAATCCCAAAAAGGGGACCGTTTTATTCTCGGTTCGTTTGCCTGGCGGGTGGTGCAGATTGGCCGGGATACCGTAACGGTGGAACAGGCTCCGGTAGAGGGCGCCAGGCTTCCGTTTTGGAAAGGTGAGATCAAAGGGCGGGACAGACGGACCGGGATCGCGTTTGGGCGCATGTTTCACAGCCTACAGGAAGCGTATACAAGCGGTACGCTGACAGGGGCGCTGCAGGCGCTCGGGCTGGACGAAGCGGCCTGCAGTCTGGCCGGCGGGTATTTGACGCGCCAAATCCAGGCGGTCGGCGGCCTTGCGGATGACCGGACGATTGTGGCGGAGCATTTTCGGGATGCTTCCGGCAGCAGCCAGTTAATGATACATTCTGTTTTCGGCAGGCGCATCCATGCGCCGCTGGCGCTGCTCGCGGCGGAAACGCTGCGCGGCCAGCTCGGGCTGGAAGTCGGATTTGTCGATGAGGAAGACGGATTTTTACTCTATGCCTATGGGGACCGGCCGCTGCCGGAGGATGTGCTGTACCAGATTGACCCGGATACGTGTATGCGCCGTCTGGAAATCCTGCTTCCGGCTACGCCGCTGTTTAACATAGCATTTCGCTACAACAGCGGCCGGGCGCTTATGATGGGGGTAAAGAAAAACGGGCGGCAGCCTTTGTGGATGCAGCGTCTGCGCAGCGCGCAGATGTTAGAACAGGCCGTAACGGAAAAAGAACATCCGCTGATTCGGGAGACGAGACGGGAATGTATGCAGGATCTGTGGGACGCCGCGGGCGTGCAAAAGCTGCTGGAGGATCTCCGTGCCGGTTTCGTTACCGTAAGGGAAGTGTATCCGGATCTGCCGTCGCCGATGTCGCTGCCGCTGCAATGGGAACAGGAAGCGGCGGTTATGTATGATTATGCGCCTACGCCGCGCGGAATTTACGCAGCCGTGGAAGCGTCCCAAAAAGCGTTTGAAAAAGCGCTGGAACAAGAAAACGGGCTGCATCCGGGCCGTCAGGAGCTGCTGCAGGCAGAGGGCAGGGACCGCACGCTGCGGCTTCCCCAAAATGAAAAGCAGCTTCATTCCCTATTGATGGCGGAAGGCGACCTGGCTGCCGGGGAACTGGATCTTCCGGTGGAATGGCTGGAACGGCTGGCACAAGAGGGGCGGGTTTGTTATCTGGAACAGGGGCTTTGGATTGCGGCGGAACATAGGGAAGCGTATGCGGCGGCGCTGGATGCCGGTTTGATGGACGAAACGGCAGCAAACGAACGGCTGCATATCGTAAGGCGGATGCTCCGTTACCGCGGAGCGGCGGATGCCCGCCAGGTTGCCGCGCGCTACGGATGGACGGATGCCCTTGCACACGAAATCCTGCAAAAGCTGTGCCTGCAAAAAGAAGCGGTGGAGCAGGACGGACGGTATTACCATATGCAGGCTTATCGCAGGGCCAGCGTACAGACCTTGAAAAACCGCAGGGAAGAAATCCAGACCGCACAGCCGCAGGCATATGCCGCCTTTTTGTTTTCCCGGATGCAGTCTTCGGCGCCGCCGGAGGAATGCGTGCGCAGTACGCTCGAGCGGCTGGCAGGCCTTTTTCTGCCTGCTTCGTATTGGGAGGAAATCGTACTGTCCGCACGGATTAAGCGATATCAGGAACGAATGCTTGATGCGTTTCTTACGGAGGGCGTCTTGTTTTGGCATATGGATGAACAGGGCGGACTGCGGTTTGACGCGCAGGAAGCGGTGGACTGGGAGGCCGCGGTCGAAGAGGTACCAGCCGCGGAATGCAGTGAAGAGGAACAGATTTTGTATGGAGCGCTCGCAAAACGCGGAGCCAGCTTTATGCAGGCGTTAAGCGGCCTGCTTGGGGCGCGTTCGCCGTATGATACCCTGTTGTCCCTGATGGGAAAAGGGCTTGTCTATGCGGATAGTTTTGTTCCGGTGCGGCAGTATCTGGTGCTGGAAAAGGCAAAAAAAACTTCGGCGAAACAGCTTGCGGCTATGCTGGTCAAAGCGCTGCGCGCGGGAAGATGGGAGATTGTACGGCCGTTACGTGCGTGCAGCCAGACAGAGCAGTTGCTCGAGCAGTGCAGGAAGCGGTTTGGGATTCTGACCAAAGAAACCATATCTGCCTGCGGGATTTCCTGGCAGGAAGCGCTGTCCGTGCTGCGGATCTGGGAGTATACCGGACAGGCCAGGCGGGGGTATTTTGTACGCGGGATGTCCGGCGCGCAGTTTATTTACGCAAAAGACTACCCGGCATTGGTGCGTTTTTTGCAGAAGCCGGAAAAAACGCTGGTATGGGTGCATGCGCAGGATCCGGAGCAGCCATGGGGGAAAGTGCTGCCGCATTTACCGGGCAGAAACTTTCAGCAGCTTGCGGGAACGGCTGTCGCATGTCTGGGAGGGCTTCCGGTAGCGGTGATGGAACGCCATGGGAAGATATTTAGACTGTTAGCGGATGAAAAAGCGGAACCGAACGAGCAAAAGAAACAGGAAGTTTTAGATCTGGAAAAAATAACGGAATGTCTGAAATTGTTTGCGGAGTATTTTAAAGACGGGCGTTTGTTTTATACGCGCAGGCGCATTACGGTAAAGGAATATCCGGATTGGATCAAAGAAGCGTTTTCGCGGGCGGGGTTTTTAAAAGAAATGAATGATTTTTCATTATATCGGTGAATTGTAGCTTATGAACAAAATCCAACGGCTTTTTTAGCGATGTTGCCAGTATACTTTTGCGCAGGCAGGGGATATAATAGGAGTTATAACCCTATTAACGAACGGTCTGTATGCAGCGGCGCATGCTGCGCGCACGTTTACACGAAACACATACAGATTCCAATGAGTGCAAATAAGGAGGATTTATTTTTATGAAAGGGATTACACGCGGCATTGTAGCAATTTCCCTTGCAGGAATGCTTTCCCTTACCCCGGCGGCTTTTTCCGCGGGTTCGTCTTCGGCTGTTACGGTATATGCCCATGGGCATCACGGCGGCGGTCATCATAGCGGCTATAGTACGTCCAGTACCAATTATTATTACTGCGGCGGACATTCGGCTCATACACATTCCGGCGGCGTATGTCCTTATACATCTACCCATTACTACTGCGGCGGACATTCGGCCCACACGCACGCATACGGAAGCTGCCCTTATAATGCCTACAGCGTAAGCAGCAATACCGTACGGAAAGTACAAAACGTACTGAATCAGTGCGGCTACTCCTGCGGGGCTGCGGACGGGGTTTTAGGCACAAACACCAAGCGGGCTTTGCGGAAATATCAAAAGGCCAACGGACTTAAAGTGGACGGCATTATTGGAAGATCAACCATAAGGGCAATGGGATTATAACAAATGTAGCACGGTTAGGATTTTGGTTACCGGCAGCAGGAAATACCCCTGTGAGCAGCGGCACATATGCCGCCGTGGACAGGGGTATTTCTTTGCGCGCAAAATGGAACCGGTATCAGAAATAAAAGGAGAAACATTGATATGGAACAGACATTTATGAAAGAAAAAAAGGTACTGCCTCTTGTATTGTCCATGTCGCTGCCGATGATTCTTTCTATGGCGGTTAATTCCCTGTACAATATTATTGACAGTTACTTTGTGGCAAAATTAAGCGAAAACGCAATGACGGCGCTTGCGCTTGTGTTTCCGGTGCAGAATTTGATCAATGCGATTGCGATTGGTTTTGCAATCGGCATTAACGCGGTCACGGCGTTTTATCTCGGAGCGGATGACAGAAAAAAAGCGGACCGGGCGGTCACGGTTGGGATTTTTCTGAATCTGCTTCATGGCATACTGCTGTCCGTCGTCAGCATAGCGGTTATGCCGCCGTTTCTTGGGGCTTTTACGCAGCAGGAGGAAGTTTTAAAAATGGCGCTGGATTATTCGAACCGGGCATTTTTGTTTGCGCCGGTCATTTCCCTGACGGTATCTTTGGAAAAAATTTTCCAGTCCGTAGGGCGTATGAAAGTATCCATGTTTTGCATGATGTGCGGGTTTGTCGGAAATATTGTATTGGATCCGATGATGATTTTCGGCATCGGCCCGTTTCCGTCTATGGGAGTTGCGGGCGCGGCGTATGCGACAGGGATTGGACAGTGTATCTCGCTTGCGGCCTATATTCTGATTTATTTCCTGCGGCCGATTCCAGTCAGGATTGTACCGGGGTATCTGCGTCTGGACAAAGAACGCGGGCAGATCAAAGAGATGACAGCGCGTCTGTATGCGGTCGGGATTCCGGCAACGCTGAACATTGCGCTTCCGTCGTTTCTGATTTCGGCGCTGAACGGGATTCTGGCGGGGTTTTCAGAAAAATACGTGCTGGTACTTGGGGTGTATTATAAACTGCAGACATTTATTTATTTGACTGCAAACGGGATTATCCAGGGCATACGGCCTTTGATCGGCTATAATTACGGGGCGGGGGAGCTTGCGCGCGTAAAAGAAATTTATCGGACGACACTAAAGCTGACAGCGGTTGTTATGGCGGCTGGTACGCTGCTTTCCTGGCTGATTCCAAAACAACTGATCGGGCTTTTTACGACGGATGTAGGAACCATTCAGATGGGAGTGGCCGCGCTGCATATCATCAGCCTGGGATTTATCGTATCCGCCGTTTCGGTATCCAGCAGCGGGGCATTGGAAGGGCTTGGGAAAGGAACGCCGTCTTTGTATATTTCGCTTGCAAGGTATATCGTCGTTATCATTCCGGCGGCCTATCTGTTTAGTATGTGGAAAGGGCCGGAAGGGGTTTGGGCGGCATTTTGCTTTACCGAATTTGCGTCGGCTATTTTTTCGTATTATATTTATCAACGATGTATCGGGCGGGATTTAAAGAGGGCGTTGGACAATGGCGGTACAAGCTGACAATGGACGGGGCTGTCATAGGACATCCCCGTTTGAACCGTTTCCGTGATTCCTATTCGCGCCCTATCGTTTGATATCATAGTTCATATTCATCAGGTTGCGGATGCTTTCCGCGTCGTCTGTAATATTTGCGTCCCCGCGGATTGTATGCTTGATCGCGCTGCTGGCTACGGCAAAGTTTGCCATATCCATCGGCTTATAGCCATGCATCATCGCGTAAATGAGTCCGCTTGCAAAAGCGTCTCCGCCGCCGACCCGGTCTAAAATGTTAAAGGTAAAAAGCTTGCTTTCAAACGTATGGTTTTCATACCACAAAAATGCTTTCAGGCTGTTTTCGCTGCCGCTGTGGGCATAACGTACGTGGCGCGCGATACATTTGATATTCGGATATCTGGCCACGAACGCCTGGAAAATTTCGTCCTGCTGCTCATAGTTTGGCTGCAGCGGGATCCCGTCCTTATAGTCCCCTTTGCCGTGGTCATTTTCATCCCGCCATAAGTGGTAAGGCTCGATACCGAGCAGCACGTCCACATAAGGCAGGCATTCGGTACAAAAATCCCTCGCTTCTTCCCAAGTCCATAGTTTGCTGCGGAAATTGCCGTCAAAACTGACGGTGATGCCCAGATCCTTTGCTTCTTTTAAACAGTCCAGGGTCAGTTTGCGGCAGCTTGGGGAAAGCGCGGGTGTAATACCGCTTAGATGTAGCCAGGTAAAGCCGTCCAGCAGGGCATGCAAATCCAGGGTATCAAAATCAAATTCGGAAATGGCGCTGTTTTTGCGGTCGTAGATCACTTTGCTGGCACGGATTCCATAGCCGGTTTCCAGGTAATAACAGCCAAGGCGGTGGGTCGGCGTTTGTTCCGGCGTACTTAATATAACGGGCGTGCAGTGCACGTCGCTGCTGCGCAGCATACGGACCGCGCTTTTTCCCAGGCTGTTATTCGGTACGACGCTGAAAAACGTACTGTCAATGCCGAGGTTTGCCAGTGCCAGCGCAATATTGGCCTCGCTGCCGCCATAGCTTGCTTCAAAATTGGTCGTCAGACGGATTTTTTCATAATTAGGCGGTGTCAGGCGAAGCATGATTTCACCGATTGTAATAAATTTGTCATTGGTGCTGTTGTTTGCCAATGGATTTGAGTGTTCCATGTAAAACCTCCTGCTATTGTTTTATAGGTTGACCCGCAAAAATCGATGCGGCATAACTTTTGGCCGGTGGATTTTTGCATGCCGGTTTATGTCTGTATGATTATTTTATGATGTTTGCTTTTATATTTCAACAAAATTAAAGAAATAGAATAAAAATTTTACGATTTAGGACGAAAAAAGTATGAAACTATTAGAAAATAAGGATTGAGAATCCTGCTTGTACAAACTATAATAAAGATAGAAATAGCAGATAATAAGGATCAAAGCGGATCGAACGGGATCCGCGGAACAGGAGGAATGATTCCATGAATTTAAATTTAAGGCCAGAAAGCGAATGCAGATACGACGCGGTATCGCTGGGAGAGGTTATGCTCCGGCTTGACCCGGGCGAAGGACGGATTCGTACCGCGCGTGAGTTCCGCGCTTGGGAAGGAGGCGGGGAATATAACGTCATCCGCGGGCTGCGGAAATGTTTTAAACTGCATACGGCGGTCATCACGGCATTTGCGGATAATGAAGTGGGTATGCTGCTGGAAGATTTTATTGAACAAGGCGGTGTGGACACTTCTTTGATTAAATGGATGAAAACAGACGGCATTGGCAGGATCTGCCGCAATGGTCTGAATTTTACCGAACGCGGCTTTGGCATCCGCGGCGCGGTCGGCTGCTCAGACCGCGCAAATACTGCGATTTCGAAAGCAACGCCGAAAGATTTTGATTTTGATTATATATTCGGGGAACTCGGTGCGCGCTGGCTGCATACAGGCGGCATTTACGCCGCGTTATCCGAGCAGTCGTGCGAAACGGTACTTGCGGCGATCAAGGCTGCGAAAAAGTACGGCACGGTCGTATCGTACGACTTAAACTACCGCCCGTCGATGTGGAGCGCTATTGGCGGTAAGGAAAAGGCGCAGGAAGTAAACCGGGAAATTGCAAAATATGTAGACGTTATGATCGGCAATGAAGAAGATTTTACGGCGTGTCTTGGATTTGAAATCGAGGGCAATGATGAAAATTTAAAAACGCTCAACTTAGACGGCTACAAGAAAATGATCAACGAAGCCGCGAAAACATACCCGAATTTTAAAGCGGTTGCCACGACGCTGCGCCAGGTAAAGACGGCTACCGTCAACGACTGGAGCTCAATCTGCTGGGCAGACGGGGAGATTTATAAGGCAAAAGATTATAACGGCCTGGAAATTATGGATCGTGTCGGCGGCGGGGATTCCTTTGCGTCCGGCTTAATTTATGGGTTGATGACGACAGCGGACGCGGAGCAGGCGGTAAATTACGGCGCGGCCCATGGCGCGCTGGCTATGACGACGCCGGGCGATACGACCATGGCGAGCAGGAAAGAAGTGGAAGCAATTATGGGCGGCGCGGGAGCAAGGGTACAAAGATAAGCAGGTTAACCTGCACAGCCTGCGTCTGGCGGGCGGACGAACGCGTAATCATAAGGAGGAAGAAAAACATGAATGTAATGGACCATATGAAACAATCTATTATCGTACCAGTAGTCGTAATTGAAAATGCAAAGGATGCGGTACCGACGGCAAAGGCATTGCTGGCAGGCGGCATCAGCGTAATGGAGATCACCCTGCGTACGGACGCGGCTCTTGACAGTATCCGCAGCGTAGCAAAAGAATGCCCGGATATGGTAGTCGGTGTCGGGACGGTATTAAATATCGATCAGGCAAAGGCAGCAGTGGAAGCAGGGGCAAAATTTATCGTTTCCCCTGGGTTTGATGAAGAAACCGTAAAATGGTGTATCGAAAATGAAATTAACGTAACCCCTGGCTGTGTAACGCCGACGGAGATTATGGCGGCGCGCAAACTGGGGCTTCGGGTATTAAAATTTTTCCCTGCCAATATCTATGGCGGATTAAAGGCGATTACCAATTTGGCAGCGCCGTTTACGGATATCCAGTTTATTCCGACAGGCGGTGTAAGTACAGATAATATTTCCGAGTTTGCTGCGTCGAAAGCTATTTTTGCAGTCGGCGGAAGCTGGGTATGCAAAAAGTCAGATATCACGGAAGGCAATTTTGAAAAGATCACTGCGTTATGCAAAGAAGCCAGGAAACAGGCAGGGGCATAAAAAACATGTAAGACGCGGCCATGCGATCAAAAAATAAAAATCAAGAAAAGAAGAATAATTAACAGAAAAAGGAATCAAAAGAAAATGGGGGCTGATTTTATAAGGCTCCCGTTTTTTTGCTTTCTTTGATGCAGCGTGTTTGGGAACAGTAATCCCTGTTTTGGCAGCGGGTTGGCTGTAAGCCCGCCGCCAAGGGATTATCAATATTTAGGAGTTATAGAAAACGCGCCCATAGGATGCCTGCTTCCTAATCGTTCAGGGAGAAGACATCCTATTCGGCAGCGTTGTTATAGCATAAATGAATTCAAGATATTCATAATATTATATAATAAACCGGGGGAGAAAGCAAGTATAATTTTTCTTTTCATTAC
>CAJUIH010000060.1 GCA_910586045.1 uncultured Eubacterium sp. | reverse complement strand
ATTCTGGAGGGCCGCCAGCAAGCCGGGCAAACCGTCTCTTCCAGCGTCCGGCGGGCAAAAGTGTAACACCTTATCGGAACTGTTGCGATCCATATCTTAATATCTTAATATTTTATTAAATGATGCGGAAAAAATGGACGAACCGGAAAAAATGCGTTATATTTAGAAGCGAAATTGTATTTGAAAAATGGAAAGACGAGGAAAGTATCATGACTTTTGAACTGGATGTACATACGCATACACTGGTAAGCGGCCATGCCTATGGGACGATCACCGAAATGGCAAAAGCCGCATCGGAAAAGGGATTGAAAATACTTGGAATTACCGAACACAGCCGCAATATGCCCGGGACATGCGACGATTTGTATTTTATGAATCTGCATGTCGTACCGCGGGAAATGTTTGGCGTAAAGCTGCTGCTTGGCGCGGAGTTAAATATTATGGATTACGAGGGCACGGTCGATCTGCCTGACCGGCTGCTGAAGCGCCTGGATCTGCGGATTGCCAGTATTCACGGCAATTTGTACCGTTCGGGTACGATAGGGCAGAATACAAATGCCGTGCTGCAGGCAATGCGAAATCCAAGGATTGATATCATCGGCCATCCGGACGACGGCAATTTTCCTATGGATTATGAACAGCTAGTCTTAGCGTCGAAAGAAACCCATACGCTGCTGGAAATCAATAATAATGCAATGCGTTCCAAAATGCGCAGAAATGTGAAAGAAAATATCATTACGATACTGGGGTTATGTGAAAAATATGAAGTTCCGGTGATTTTAGACAGCGACGCGCATTTTATGACCGATGTGGCGAATTTTGACCATGTGCTTCCGGTTGTAGAGACAGTGGGGTTTCCAAAAGAACTGGTTTTGAATTATTCCGCGGAGAAATTTATGCAGTATCTTGCGTATAACCGGGAACGGGAAGGAGAGCAATAATATGACAAAATATTGCGTCAAGAAGCCGTTTACTATTTTTGTGGCAGTCATTGCGGTGATGGTGATCGGTGTCGTCAGCCTGCTGCGCATGCAGACGGATCTGCTGCCGGATATGAGCCTGCCGTATTTAATGATTATTACGACAGATCCGGGTGCAAGCCCGGAAAAAGTCGAAAGCGATGTAACGGCGCCGATGGAGCAGGCGCTTGGTTCGGTAACCGGCGTTGAGAATATTACAAGCGTAAGCGCGGAAAATTACAGTATGGTTACGCTCGAATTTGTAGATGATACGGATATGGATTCCGCGATGGTCAAGGTATCCGCGCAGCTTAACCAGTTAAACCTGCCGGAAACCTGCGGCACGCCGAATATGATGGAGCTTTCCATGGATATGATGGCTACCATGTATGCGACGGTCAGCTACAAGGAACGGGATATTTATGCGGTTTCTGATTTTACAGAAGATGTGATCCGGCCTTATTTTGAACGCCAGGATGGCGTGGCAGGCGTAACGGCGGTCGGCAGCGTGGAGCAGACCGTGGAAGTGCGCCTGAACGCGGATAAAATTGACAAGGTCAATGATAAAATCTTAGACGAAACAAATGAAAAACTGGCGGATGCCAGAAAAGAGATTGAAAAAGCGGAAAAGCAGCTTTCGGATGGGAAACAAAAGCTGGCGGACGCAAAAAGCGAACTGGAACAAAAACAGGAGGAATTAAAACAAAAGCAGAGCGAGACTTCCAAACAGCTTGCGGACGCAGACCTGGCGCTCGACCAGGCACAGGCGACAAAGGCGGCATACGAAGCGAATCTGGCAAGCCTGCAGGCGTCGAAAATGGGTCTGGAAGCGGAAAAGAAAGCATATGATGATAATCATGTAAAGGAAAATTACGACAAGATCAACGGTGCGCTGCAGGCGATGGGGGCTTCGATGGCCCAGCCGGCACAAATGGCGGGGATTCGGATTCCGGAGGATATTTCCGATGCGCTGGCCCACCCGAAAGAGCTGGAAAAATTTGTGGCGTGGGTATCCCAGATGGGGCTGGGCGACCAGGTAAAGGATTTGACTGCGGAAAACCTAAAGCAGTTGTCAGATATTGTAACGACAAGGATTCCGCAGATTGAAACGGGCCTTGCGAATTTGAATACGCAGATAGCGGCGGTGGAACAGGCCGTGCAGCAGATCGGAAGCAGGATGGCGCAGATCGACCAGCAGTACCGGGATGCCAGCGCCGGCAGTTTTGAAGCGGCGGTTTCTATGGGATCCGGCGACGCGCAGCTTGCAAACGGGATCTCCGGCGTGGAAAACTCAGAAAAAGAAATGGATAAGGCAAAGGAGGAATTAAAAGAAGCGAAAAAACAGTACCGCCAGTCACGCAAGGCGGCGCTGGAAAACGCGAATATCAGCAGCCTTGCGAATATGGATACGCTTTCGCAGATGATTACGGCGCAGGACTTTTCCATGCCGGCAGGGTATATTGAGGACGACAAGGAGCATCAGTGGTTAATTAAAGTAGGGGAACATTATGACAGTGTTTCGCAGCTTGAGGAAATGCTGCTGTGCAAGCTGCCGGGCGCCGGCAATGTACGCTTACAGGATGTCGCCGATATTACGGTCATTGATAACGCAGGGGAAAACTACGCAAAGATCAACGGCGAGGAAGGGGTACTGGTTTCTATTTTTAAAGGCAGTACCGCCAGTACGAGCGATGTTTCCAAAACATGCAAAGCGGCGATCGCGCATTTGGAGAAAGAATACGAGGGGCTTAAAATAACGCCGATTATGGACCAGGGCGACTATATCACGATGTTTATCGGCAGTATTTTATCCAGCATGATCAGCGGCGCGCTGCTTGCGGTCGTCGTACTGGTGTTGTTTTTTAAAGATGTGATGCCGACGCTTGTTGTGGCGTTTAGTATTCCGTTTTCCGTATTGTTTGCGATTTTAATTATGTATTTTTCCGGAATTTCGATCAATATTATGACATTGGCTGGCCTGGGGCTTTCGATTGGTATGCTGGTGGATAATTCCATTGTCGTGATCGAAAACATTTACCGGATCCGAAACAGCGGCGTTTCCGCGCCGCGGTCGGCGGTTCAGGGGGCAAAACAGGTGGCAGGCCCGATTATATCTTCTACCCTGACTACGGTCTGTGTATTTTTGCCGATGATCTTTACTACCGGCCTGGTTTCCGAACTGATGGTGCCGTTTGCAATGACGATTACCTATTCGCTGACGGCTTCCCTGCTCGTTGCGCTGACCGTTGTGCCAACAGCCGGGTCTATCATGCTTCGAAAGACAAAAGAAAAAAGGTACCGGCTGTTTGAAAAAGTGCAGGAGGCGTATGCGCATGTACTGGCATTTTTCCTGCGGTTTAAGATTCTTCCGATCGCGGTTGCCGTAATTTTGCTGGGCATTTGCGTACGGGAGGTAATGCGTATGGGAATTACGCTGCTGCCGGAAATGACAGGCGAGCAGATTTCCATTACTGTAACCGTTCCGGACGATACCGAAAAAGAGGATGCTTTTGCGATGGCGGACCAGGTGATGGAAGCCGCGCTTGCGGTAGACGGGGTGGCGACCGTAGGGGCTATGGACGGCAGCAGTACGTCCGGCATGCTTGGGACAGGCGCGACGGCGGAAAACTTTTTGAATTTTAATTATTCTATATTATTGGACGAAGAGATTAAAAATATACATGAGATCCGAAGAATTGCGCGTGAGATCGAAAAGGCCACGGACGGCATGGACTGCGAGATTTCCGTATCGTCTTCCGCGATGGGGGATATGACGGCAATGCTTGGCAGCGGCCTGTCACTGAATATTTATGGCGATGATAAGGAAAAACTGTTGAAGATCAGCGGGGATATCCAAACGATTGTCGATGGAATCGAAGGGTTTGCCAATAGTTCCAACGGCCAGGAAGAAGGCGCGCAGGAAATCCATTTAATGATCAACAAAGACAAAGCCATGAAAAAGGGCCTGACCGTCGCCCAGATTTACAGCGCCGTAGCAGCCAGGCTGACGACGGAAAAAAGTTCCGTAACGATGAGCGTCGGCGATACGGATATGGATGTACAGCTTGTCGACGAAACCGAGTTATTGCATCAGAATAACCTGCTGGAAATGGAACTGGAAGCGACGACGAAGAATGAAGAGGGCAATTCGGTTACAAAGAAATATAAGCTGGGCGACTTTGCCGTTATTCAGTATGGAAAAGGTCTTGCTTCGATTGCGCGTGAAAACCAGTCCCATTATATCACGGTAACCGCGGATACAATGGAGGGGTATAATACCACACTGTTAACAAGAGAATTGAAAAAGAAACTAAAGGAATATAAGCTGGAAGACGGCTATACGGTAGAAATCGGCGGGGAGAGCGACCAGGTCAACGATATGGTCAGCCAGATGGGGCAGCTTATGGCACTTGGTTTTCTGCTGATCTATCTGGTTATGGTGGCGCAGTTCCAAAGCCTGCTGTCGCCGTTTATCGTACTGTTTACGATTCCGCTTGCTTTTACCGGAGGCCTGTTGGCGCTGCTGGCATTTGGGGAACAGCTTTCCCTGATGAGCCTGCTTGGTTTTACAATTCTGATGGGAACGGTCGTAAATAACGGGATTGTATTTGTGGATTATGCCAACCAGCTTAGGCTCGGCGGCATGGAAAGGCGGCAGGCGCTGATTGCAACCGGAAAGACACGTATGCGCCCGATTTTAATGACCGCGCTTACGACGATTTTATCCATGAGCATGATGATTTTCAGTACGGAAGCCGGAAACTCTATGGGGCGCGGCATGGCGATTGTCGTTGTCGGCGGATTATTGTATGCAACATTGATGACACTCTTTATTATTCCGGTATTATATGATATATTCTTTAGGAGGAATCCGCATCAGGTGGATGTCGGCGAAGACGACCTCGATGAGATTTTGGACGAGGCGCAGGCATATATGCGGGATCAGGAATACAATGTATAGTTTAGGATAATGGAGGCTTTGAACATGATTAAAGTAGTAAAGTTTGGCGGGAGTTCCCTTGCCAGTGCGGAGCAGTTTCGGAAAGTGAAAGAGATTCTGAGCGCGGACAGCAAGCGCAGGTATGTCGTACCAAGCGCGCCGGGGAAACGTCATAAAAACGATACCAAGGTTACCGACATGCTTTATACCTGCTATGAGCTGGCGCAGGCGGACGGGGATTATAAACCGGTGCTGCGCAAAATACGCGCCAGGTATAACGAGATTATCAATGGGTTAAAGCTGAATATGAGTTTGGACGATGAGTTTGCGGCCATTGAGGAAAATTTTAAGAACAAGGCGGGGATCGACTACGCGGCTTCCCGCGGAGAATATTTAAACGGGATTTTGATGTCCCGTTATATCGGGTATGACTTTATCGACGCCGCGGAAGTCATCCGGTTTGATAAAAAGGGCAATTTCGATCCGGATACGACAAACAAGATCTTGAAAGAACGGCTGAAGAAAACAGAACGCGCCGTGATCCCAGGATTTTACGGCGCAACGGCAGACGGGCAGGTAAAAACGTTTTCCCGCGGCGGTTCAGACATTACAGGCTCCATCGTGGCAAAAGCCAGCAAAGCCGACCTTTATGAAAACTGGACGGATGTATCGGGATTTTTGATCGCGGATCCTAGAATTATAGAAAAACCGCAGGTCATCAAAGTCATTACGTACCGGGAGCTGCGGGAATTGTCCTATATGGGGGCGACCGTGCTGCATGAGGACGCGATTTTTCCGGTACGCAAGGAAGGCATTCCGATTAATATCAAAAATACAAACGCGCCGGACGATCCGGGCACCTTTATCGTGGAAAGCACATGCCAGAAACCGGAATTTACCATTACTGGAATAGCCGGAAAACAGGGATTTGTGGCGGTTAATATTGAAAAAGATATGATGAACTCGGAAATCGGGTTTGGGCGGAAAGTACTGGCGGCGTTTGAGGAAAACCAGATTTCTTTTGAACATACGCCGTCCGGCATCGATACGTTTACTGTATTTGTCCATCAGGAAGAGTTTGAGGGTAAAGAGCAGAGCGTATTATCGGCCATCCACCGCCTGGCAGAGCCGGACAGTATCGACCTGGAGGCGGATCTGTCATTGATTGCGGTCGTAGGGCGCGGCATGCGCAGTACCCGCGGTACGGCAGGCAGGATCTTTTCCGCGCTGGCCCATGCGAATATCAATGTCAAAATGATCGATCAGGGTTCTTCTGAACTGAATGTGATTATCGGCGTCAGCAACGATGATTTTGTCCAGGCGATTCGGGCGATTTATGATATTTTTGTTGTTACTAGGCTGTAAACGGGACGCGCATAGTGTCAGAAAAGAGGTTTTATGTGGAATAGAGTAGAATTAAAAGAGGACTCCAAAACGTTGCTGCGGCTGAATTACTGGCCGTTTGTACTGGTCGCTTTTATCAGCGTGATTACAGGGTACGCCGCGTTTGGAAGCGACAGGGTATTTAGGCTTATGCGTATGCTGGACGGGGACGATGAGTTCCATTACCACAATGGCTATAATTACAACTATGACTATAATGAGATCATGTATGATGCGCTCAATTACATCCTGCCGTTTCTTGGTATAGCGGCGGTCGTCGTATTGGGCATGTGGGTAGTCCGTTTATTACTTCAGATTTTCGTATTCGGCCCGCTGGGGGTCGGCTGTATTCGGTATATGACGATATCCCGGCAGGTAAAGCCGCAGTTTGGTGAAATCGGGTTTGCATTCCGCAACTGTTATGTGAATATAGTAAAGACTCTTTTCCTGCAGAATGTGTATATTTTTCTCTGGTCACTGCTGTTTGTGATACCGGGAATTATAAAATCCTATGAGTACCGTATGGTTCCGTATTTGATGGCGGAATATCCGGATATGGCCTCTTCCGAAGCGTTTCGGATCAGCCGTGAAATGATGATGGGGAACAAATCCGAGGCGTTTGTGATGGACTTGTCCTTTTTGGGGTGGAATCTGCTGTCCGGGATTACGTTTGGGCTGGTCGGGGTCTTTTATGCGTATCCATACCAGATGTTAACCGATGCGGCGTTGTATTTGGTATTAAAGCAGACAAATCCGAGCCTTGGGTATGTGAAGCCGGATACGAATTATTATTTATAAAAAAGCGTAACTTTCGGATTGGGTGTTGTATTTTTGCTGTGGGGACGCCGGATGAGGGACGCAGGCCTGGCTTGCGGCTCCGGCTCCAGAATGGCAAGAAGCCCTAAGTATTCTGCGATTTACGTGTCGGCCTGCCCGGTCGCGGCGCCTAGTTCGCCCTGGCTGACGCCAGCATCTAAAGGCGCCGCTTGGCTTCGCCCCTTAGGTTGCCGGGCAAACCGTCTCTTCCAGCGTCCGGCGGGCAAAAATGTTTTATCTGAACGGTTACAAAAAAGCCGCAAGGCTGTCTCCTGTGGCGGTAGGAGACAGCCTTGCGGCTTTTCTTGCCGTTTCCGGCTGGCTGTGAAATTTACTGAAACTTTAACGAATGTTGCCTAACCCTGCATCTGCTGGATCCGTTCCGTAATATAATATTCCATTGCTTCCCCGGTCTTTTCCAAACCAAGCTTGCTGCTGTTAATGCACAAATCATAATTTCTGGAATCGCCCCAGCGGAAGCTGGAATAGCGGTTATGGTACTGCATCCGCTTCTTGTCGTGGCGTTTTATTTTCGCGATGGCATCCACGCTGTTTAGCTGGTATACTTTTTTGATGCGGTCGATCTTGCACTCATCGTCTCCGACAACAAAGATCGAAATCAAACCCTTAAAACCGCTCAGTACGGTTTCCGCACACCGTCCGACGATCACAAAGGATTCCCCGCTTTCGGCTTTTTTACGGATATAATCAAACTGCATTTCCGCTACTATTTCTTCCATAGAATTGGAGAACGCCCCTACCCGTCTGGAAAGGATTACATTTCGCGGTTTTTCATCGTATTTTTCCAAAAGACCGACCTGCAGGTTGTTTTGATTCGCGATCTCATCCAGCATGCGGCGGTCGTAAAAATTCAGGCCATGGTTTTTTGCGATTTTTTCCGCAATTACATGGCCGCCGCTGCCAAATTCGCGGCTGATGGATATGATTGTTTGTGACATAGGAATCCCTCCTTTTTAAAATTAACAATAACGAACAAAGATAATGACCATAGATACGGCGACTACGATGATCGTTGCGGGTGCCGCGGATTTACAGTATTTGCCCCAGCCGATCAGATAGCCGTTTCTGGCTGCTACGGAAGTTCCTACTACGTTTGCTGACGCACCAATCGGAGTACCGCTTCCGCCGATATCTGTGCCCATGCTCAATGCCCACGCCAGTGTTTCCAGGCTGACGCCCTGCGAAACGGCAAGGCTTTTGATGACCGGGATCATCGTTGCGGCAAATGGGATATTATCGACAAATGCACTTGCAATCGCGGATACCCATAGTATAATTGCAACCATCAGGCGCAGGTTTCCATGGCTCGCTTCTCCGATATACCCGGCTATGATTTCTAAGATTCCGGTTTGCTCCAGTCCGCCGACTACCATAAATAAACCGATAAAAAAAACAAGCGTTTTATAGTCTACCTTGGATAACAGTGTAACAGCGTAGCTGCCCGAAGCAATCAGCGTAATAACGGATATTACGGCACCGATAAAGGCTACGGTCAGTCCGGTTTGTGCATGCGTTACAAGCATAACGATTGCGCAGGCGAAAATCAGGCAGCTAATCGTAAAATCTTTTTTATTTGTAATGGCTTCCTTTGGATCCGGCATCGAACGAATGTCTACATTGGACGCTGCCTCTGCCTCTTTTAATTCTTTATGGAATACGGCGTAAAAATAAACAATAATCAAAATCAGGCTGACAGCGGCCATTACGCCCGTATTGGTCAAAAAGTCACTGAATGAATACCCAAGCGATGTTCCGATAATAATATTTGGCGGGTCACCGCACATCGTAGCGGAACCGCCCAGGTTTGCGCAGAAAATTTCGGATAAAATCATCGGCACCGGGTTAAATTTCAAAAGCTTTGCCAGTTCGATTGTTACCGCGGCCAGGAACAAAATGACGGTAATGCTGTCAATGAACATGGCAAGGATGGACGACATGATCATAAAAGCGACAAACAGCCGGATTGGTTTATAGTTTACCATTTTTGCGAGTTTCATGCAAAGCCAGCGGAAAAAACCTGCTTTTGCCATACCCTCTACCATAACCATCATACCGGCGATAAAAATGATGGTTGCCCAGTTAATGCCGCTGGATGATTCGGATGACTCACTGGCCGCGTACCAGAAATCAACCGTAAAAATACTGCGGACATTCAATGTTTCCATAATTGCGTCCGGACTGTGCATAACAATGCCGAATACTACAATCAGTGTCAGTAATCCGCAGGCTAGTGTGACATAATGGCGTTCGATTTTGTCCAGAACGATCAAAATGAACATCGCGATAAAGATGACGCCTGCCAAGATTTGTGCGAGTAACATAGTTAAGTCCCTCCTAATCCATCGTTAATTGTAAACTGGAAATAAAAGAATGCTAAAATATAATAAAATATTTATTAAATCCAAAAAAAATCTATCACTAACAAAATGAAAAGTCAATACTTTTAATAGGAAAAAACTGGCATCATACAGGGAAAAAAGCAAGGGCGTATTCTCATGGTTTTAAGTAAAAAATAATCAAAATCTGTAAAAAGGATAAAAAGAATATGTAGATTTTATGAAAAAAATAGAAAAATTGGGTATACAAATTGGCAAAAATGTACTAAAATAAAAAATAACAGGAATTAGAAAGCCTACAAACGCCGGCGAAATCATAAAGATACAGATAGGAGGAATGTATCATGTTAAATTCAGATGCAACCGTTCGTATTTACTTACAGTATTACGAAAAAGAAATCAACCTCACCAGGATCGTAAAAAAGGCATATCTGGACGGGAATGCGCAGGCTGTGCAGCCGGTGCGGGAAATGACCGTTTATGTGAAACCGGAAGATGAAAGGGCATATTATGTAATGGACGGGAAATTTTCATCCTATGTGAATTTATGGGATTCGGACAGGGATATCAAAAAAGGAAGCGAGCTAAGCGGCGAAATTAACTGGCACAGCGAGGTAAAACGCCGGCTGATTTTCGAATACCGGGGGCGGCAGTGTGATTGTGACGGTATTATTAACCGCATATTGGATAAATATGCCCATATTCATTTGGAAAAAAACCTGCAGGAAATTGAGATCTATGTTCGGCAGGAAGATGAAACCGCGTATTATGTCGTGGATGGACGGCATACGGGCGCGGTTCCTATGTTTTGTTAACAGCGAAAGCTTTTTTCCCGCACAACCGTTTCATACGAAGAACAGATCTTATCCGAAAGGCAAACAATCCAGGCAGCGCGGCATTTTGGCACGGCGAACGGGGTCAGCGGCCACATGTGGCTTAGGATGGTATTTTTTTCAGGAAAAGTCAGCCGGTAGCGCCGGGAAGCCTGTCTGAGCGCGATCGCCGGGTGGTGCAGTCCATGGAGCCGCCCGGGATAGCCGTTTTCATGCCAGTCATACAAATAGAAGTCATGCAGGAATGCGCCGCGTACCAGTTCCGGTTCCGGCGCTCCCAAATGCATGCGGCGGTTGATTAAAAAGCTGAGCCGCACAACGCTGATGACATGATCATAAGTGGAGATCCGGCCATGCTGGATGCAGCGTTTCATCAGATCCGCTTCTTTCGTATCGGTAAGCCCGCGCAGGAGCGTATGGATCCTGGCGGTTTCTTTGTCCGTTAATTTCCAGGCGGCAGGTCTTTTTGCGGATGGTTTCATTGGAAAAATCCTTTCTGTTTGCTTTATTTATTATAGTTCCTCAGTTGGTAAACTGCGTTTTTTTGATGGAATCTTTATCCGGTCTTTTTCGTTTTATTTTCACCATTTTCAGAAACGTCCCGATTCTTTTTGCGGAATGAAATGATATTCTTCATCCGGTTTCCAATCTCGCTGTAGGAAGAGTGCCGAAAGGATACGCAGGAGCACAGGGAACGGATCTGGACCCAGCTTAGGCTTGCGGTAGTTTTATTGACTTCTTCATGCATCCGGCGTTCTCTGTATTCTTCAAAGGAAATCTTCTCCTTTAAATTATCCAGCCCATCAGACAGATTTTGTTTTGCATTTTCAATAAATTTGTTATATTTTTCTGCAATCTGGGAATCGATGGCAGCTACGGTGGCTTCCAGCTTCGTATTGATCTGCGCAAGGGAATCGGCGGTCAATGCGCAGTCCGCCGCAAAAACCGCCATAAACAGCAGGGAAAGCAGTTCTTGTACAGGAACCGGAATCGGGGCGGTAAGCTGTTTCATATAAGGATGGATGCCGTATAAAACGATAATGCCGGCGGCTCCGAAGCTGAGGGAGCATTGAAGGCAGATCCGGCCGTGGAGGTTCAGCGGCAGATAGCTGTAGTCCCACCAGACGGCATGAAACAACCGTTCTGTGGTATAGGATGTAACGTATTCTAAAATTGCGGAGCCGACTACGCAGGCAAAAAAAACAGACATTGCATTGGTAAAATTGCTGCACAGCAGGATATCCAGAATAGCCCCTACACCGTAAATCGGGCAGTATGGCCCAATCAGCATGCCGCGGTTATCCCATTTCAGTCCTTTGATGCTGCAGTAAAGTGTTTCATACACCCATCCGGCCATGCTGTATAAAATAAACCAGATAAATAATGTTGTAATATGCATGGGTAACAGACCTCCGTTTCGTGCTGTGTATGAACAGCATTATAATGCAAGATCGGGCGTGTGGCAAATAAAATTTGTAAACAGTCCTTGGCCGGCTGGCTGCGCAGCATAACGGCACAGAAAATGGACGGTGGGCAGAATTTTACCGATTGTTTTCATATAGCAGGAATTTCTTTCCCATTTTTGCGCAACCCTGTGTTACAATAGAAACAGCAAAATAAGGAGCAGGGGGATCAAGGATGAAAATAGGATTTATCGGATGCGGCAATATGGGTGCGGCAATGGCCGCGGGCATTTTAAAGTCGGGTTTATGCAGCCGGACGCAGCTTATGGCGTCGGCGGTAAGTGACCGGACGAAAAGTAAGATCCGGGAGGAACTGGAAATCTGCCTGGCAGATTCCAATACGCAGGTGGCAGAATTTGCGGATCTCGTGTTTTTGGCGGTAAAACCGAAATATTATGAATCGGTGATAAGAGAAATCCGCGGTTCGCTGGATCAGGAAACGATCGTTGTGTCAATCGCGCCGGGCAAAACGCTGGAGCAGTTGGAGGGGCTGTTTGAAAAACCGGTAAAGCTGGTACGCGCGATGCCGAATACGCCGGCAATGGCGGGGGAGGGTATGACGGCGTATTGTGCCAACGCAAAGGTGACGGAGCACGAAAAGGCTATGGCCGCGTCTGTCTGCGGCTGTTTTGGAAAAGCGGAGGAAGTAGAAGAAACGCTGATGGATGTAGTGACCGCGGTAAGCGGGAGTTCGCCGGCTTATGTATTTTTGTTTATCGAAGCGATGGCGGATGCGGCCGTAGCGGATGGTATGCCAAGGGCGCAGGCCTATCGGTTTGCGGCGCAGGCAGTGCTTGGCAGTGCAAAGCTGCTGCTGGAGACGGGGCTGCATCCGGGGGCGCTAAAGGATATGGTCTGTTCTCCGGGCGGTACGACGATCGAGGCGGTACGCGTCCTGGAGGAAAAAGGGCTGCGCAGCGCGGTTTTTGAAGCGATGAAAGCCTGTACCAGAAAAGCCGGGAAGTCATGACGTATAAAAAAATGCTTTTCAAACAGGTACAAATCGGGTATAATCGGATGCAGGATTGTCGGTCAGGCAAAAATTTGGGAGGATTAGAAAATGTTTAACTACAAACAGTATCATAGAAATTATTTTATGCCGCCAGAAGAATGTTTGGACTGGTCAAAAAAGGAATATGTGGATCAGGCGCCGATTTGGTGCAGCGTGGATTTGCGCGACGGCAACCAGGCGCTGATTGAGCCGATGAACCTGCAGGAAAAGCTGGAATTTTTCAAGCTTTTGCTAAAGCTTGGCTTTAAGGAGATCGAGGTCGGTTTTCCGGCGGCTTCCGAAACGGAATATCAGTTTTTACGTACGTTGATTGACCGCGATATGATACCGCAGGACGTAACGATCCAGGTCTTGACCCAGGCGCGGGAACATATTATACGTAAGACATTTGAAGCGGTGAAAGGCGCGCCGAATGTCATTGTGCATGTTTATAATTCTACCTCGCTGGCACAGCGGGAACAGGTATTTCATAAAAATCAGGAAGAAATTAAACAAATCGCTGTGGATGGTGCCAAATTGCTGAAAGAACTGGCTGCCGAGGCGGAGGGCAACATTTATTTTGAATACAGTCCGGAAAGTTTTACCGGTACGGAAGTGGAGTACGCGGTGGATGTGTGCAATGCCGTGATAGACGTATGGGAGCCGGTACCGGAACATAAGGTTTATGTGAATATTCCAGCGACCGTGGAAATGTCAATGGCCCATGTATTTGCCAGCCAAATTGAATATGTCAGCAAACACCTGCACCGCCGGGATGCCGTAATCTTGTCGATTCATCCGCATAATGACAGAGGAAGCGGGATCAGTGACGCGGAAATGGGGCTTTTAGCAGGCGCGCAGCGGATCGAGGGCACTTTGTTTGGCAATGGCGAACGTACCGGAAATGTAGATATCGTCGTATTGGCTATGAATATGTACGCGCAGGGTGTGGATCCTAAGCTTGATCTGTCGGATATGCCGCATATCGCAGAAGTTTATGAAAGGCTGACGCAGATGGAGATCCAGATGCGGCATCCGTACTGCGGCAAGCTTGTATTTGCAGCGTTTTCCGGTTCGCACCAGGATGCGATTGCAAAAGGTATGAAATACCGTGAAGACCATGACGAAGACCATTGGACGGTACCGTATCTGCCGATCAATCCGGAAGATGTCGGACGTACGTATGACAGTGATGTGATCCGTATTAACAGCCAGTCCGGAAAAGGCGGGGTGGCTTATGTATTAGAGCAGAACTTTGGGCTGAAAATCCCATATAAGATGCGTGAAGATCTCGGTTATGCCGTCAAAAATGTGTCGGATCAGGCGCACGCAGAGCTTCTGCCAAGGGAGATTTACGATATCTTTATCCAAAGATACCAGGACCATACGCCGGTCTTTCAGGTGAAAGGCTGCCATTTCAGGCAGGAGAACGGAATTACGGCTACGGTCAATATTATTAAGGACGGAAAGAAAAATCTTGTGGAGGCGATCGGAAACGGGCGCCTGAACGCGGTCAGCAACACACTGGCTGAGTTTTTTGAAAAGCCGTGTGAGATTATCTGTTATGAAGAGCACGCGTTAGAAGACGGTTCCGATTCCAGCGCGATTGCGTATGTCGGTATCAAAGGCGAGGATCAAAAGCTGTATTTCGGAATCGGAATTGACCCGGATATCCTGCGTGCATCCATTGACGCGCTCGTGACGGCGATGAACAGGAGTTTGGAATAACAAAGGTCGTTAGACAGACCTGAATGGAAGAAATGGATAAGAAACTAAGAAAAGCAGCCGGACGGCTCAGCGTCCTGCTCGGAACGGTGCTGGCATTTTATTTCGGATTATGGAAAATGCTGATTAAACCGCTTGCGGGAGTGTACCTGACATATAAAGCCGGAGAACTGACGTTTTTGTATATCGTCGGCGCATTGCTCAAATGCTGGCTTTCGTTTACGGTTACAGGATTGATCTGGTCGATTGGATATATGCTCAAGTGCATATTGGATTAAGGATCAAATAAAGGAGGTTATTGGATGAATTGTTTATCACCGTCTATTTTAGCGGCAGATTTTACCAGATTGGGGGAACAGGTAGCAGCGATCGAAAATTGCGGTGCCCAGTACCTTCATTTTGATGTCATGGATGGGCTGTTTGTGCCGAATATTTCTTTTGGCATGCCGGTATTGCGTTCCCTGCGCGCCCATACCAACCTGATGATGGACGTCCATCTGATGATTCAGGACCCGGCGCGTTATATTGCGCAGGTCGCGGCATGCGGGGCAGATATTATTACCGTACACGCGGAGGCATGCACGGATTTAAACCATGCGGTGGATCTGATTAAGGAACGCGACCTGCTTGCGGGCGTTGCGCTTAGTCCGGCGACGCCGCTGTCCGTCCTTACGTATATCCTGCACCGCATCGACATGGTGCTGATTATGACAGTCAATCCCGGACAGGGCGGGCAGCCGCTCATTCCCTATACTTTGGATAAGGTACGGGATCTGAAAAAAATCATAGACCGGAAAGGGCTAAAAACGGATATCGAGGTCGACGGCGGGATACACTTTGAAAATCTGGAAACGGTGCTGGACGCCGGGGCAAATGTTATTGTGGCAGGCAGTACGATTTTTCATGGGGATATTGAAGAGAATACAAGCAGGATGCTGGAAATGATGAAATAAGGGACTGTGAATAGGGGGCTGCGGCACTGGGAAAACAGAGTGCCGCAGCCCCATTTTTTAACGCCAAAGCATGGACTAAAATACGTACCGCAGCAGCCGGTCAAATGCTTCTGTAACCTTAGAAAGCGGTAAGGCCAGATTCATACGGATATGGCACGGCCCATAAAACGGCCTGCCGTCCTGCCAGCCGACGCCTGCGTCCCATCCGGCCTGCAGCAGTTGGTCCAGGGTTTTTTCATGTTCGCGGCACCATTGCGTGCAGTCTAAAAACAGCATATAAGTTCCCTGGGGTTTGGATACAGACACGCCCGGAATATGCTGCCAGATCCGGTCACACGCATAATTTACATTTCCGCTGAGCGTTTCGCACAGCTCGTCCACCCATGCGGATCCTTCCGGCTTGTAGGCGCCGATTAACGCGTGCATGGACAGGACGTTGATATCGTTGTAGTGCGGCTTCGATCCTTTTGCACGGATCCGGTCACGGAGCGCGCGGTTATAAATAATATGGTAGCTTCCGATCAGGCCGGCCAGGTTGAATGTTTTGCTTGGCGCGTAAAAGGCAGCGGTATGTTCGCGGGCATAAGCGTTTACCGACTGGGCCGGAATATGCCGGTGTCCGTTTAACAGGATATCCGACCAGATTTCATCCGCGATTACAGTGACTTCATTTTCTTCAAAAACTTTCATGGCATCTTCCAGTTCCTGGCGTTCCCAAACACGTCCGGTCGGGTTGTGCGGGGAGCAGAGGACGGCCACATGAATATGGTTGGCCTTGATTTTTGCGTCCATATCCGCGTAATCCATGCGGTAAACGCCCTGCGCATCTTTTTTCAGGCTGCTGAAAACCATGCGGTATCCGTTTTGGGCGATACTGCTTGTAAATCCGATATAGGCCGGGCTGTGCAGCAGTACGGCGTCGCCGGGCGCGGCGCAGCTTGTCAGTGTGGAAATTACGCCGCCAAGAACCCCGTTTTCGTAGCCGATCTGTTCTTTTTCCAGTCCGCGGACCTGATTGCGTGTTCCCTGCCATTGGATAATCGCGTCATAGTATGCCTGGCTGATTTCAAAATACCCGTAGGCGGGATGTTTTGCACGTTCTATAATCGCTTCTGGGATGGTGGGTACGGTCGGAAAATTCATGTCGGCGACCCACATAGGAATAAAATCAAAGCCGTTTTTGGGCGGGGCCGGAGCCATGCCGGAGTGGCCAAGGCCATCTAACGCAACGGCATCTTTTCCGCTTCGGTCCATTAGGGATGTAAAGTCGTATTTCATGGCGAAAGTCTCCTCTCTTTTTATGGGGCAGTTCCTTAGTAACTGTATGTAAATAACCTATGATCTTTGCTTGTCTTTTTCTCCGACAGCACCATGCAAAAATCAGTTACATAGCCCGCTATGCGCCTGATTTTTGCATGGCACTCCCGAAGAAAAATCCGGCGCAAATATCACAGGTTATTTACATACAGTTCCTTACTGAAATTGATTGGTATTTTCGTTGTAATAATAATCAATAGCGCCCAATTGTTCGGCCAGGGCAGCAGGGTCTAGCTGCATGGATTTGCACAATTCCGTAAGGGAAGGGTAATAGTCGCGCAGTTGTGTATTTAGGTAGCTTAGCAGTAGGACAGGGTCTTTTGGAAGATTGGTAATCATGGGGGCCTCCTATCAGTATTATGGATCTAGCTGTCCAGCAGTGTTTTGCTGTATTTATCATTATATAACGAAACCATGCCTCGTGCTACCAGTGTTGTCATGGAAATGAAAACATTGTAAAAATTTCACAAAAAAATATGAATAAATTATTAATATTTCATAAATTAAGAAATTGACTTTTGAAAAATCACCTGTTATACTACCATACAGAAAGCAAAGGCGCTGAGAGGAATGATAACCTCGTCAGCGCCTTTTTGTTTTTAGAAAAGATACAGGGATGGTACCGCAAAGCCGCGGCTGCACATGCACTGTATCTTTTTTTGTAATCAGCCAGAAGGAGGAAAAGAGTATGACGTATGTATCAGTTGATGTAATGTGGACCCTGTTGGGCGCTGCAATGGTGTTCTTTATGCAGGCCGGGTTTTCTTTGTGCGAAGCAGGGCTTACGAGGGCAAAGAATACAGGAAATATATTGATGAAGAACCTGATGGATTTTTGTATCGGTACCCCGGCGTATTGGCTGGTAGGGTTTGGCATGATGTTTGGAGGTTCGGGCGCCCTGATTGGCGAATGGGATCCGTTTATACTGGGCAATTATGATTTTGGCTCGATTCCAAAATGGTGCTATGTGATTTTTCAGACTGTCTTTTGCGCAACGGCAGCGACGATTGTATCCGGATCTATGGCGGAGCGGACCAAATTCAGTTCCTATTGCGTATATAGCGCGCTGATTTCCCTTGTCGTGTACCCGGTTTCCGGCCATTGGATCTGGGGCGGCGGCTGGCTCGCGGAACTTGGATTTCATGACTTTGCAGGATCCTGCGCCGTGCATATGGTAGGCGGCATCGCGGCTTGTATCGGTGCGGCGACTTTAGGGCCTAGGATCGGCAAATATGACAAAGAGGGCAAACCAAGGGCGATTCCGGGGCATAATCTGACGGCGGTAGCCTTGGGCGTATTTATCCTCTGGTTTTGCTGGTTTGGGTTTAATGGCTGTTCCACAGTTTCCATGAGTTCGGACGAAGCGGTTTTATCCGCGTCTTTAATCTTTATGAACACAAACCTTGCAGCAGCGGTTGCGACCTGCGTCGTTTTGGCGTTAACCTGGGTTCTGTACAAAAAGCCGGATGTATCGATGTGTTTAAACGGCGCGCTGGCGGGGCTTGTTGCGATTACAGCAGGCTGTGACGTTGTGGATCCGTTTGGGGCGTTTTTTATCGGATTGATTGCAGGGGTCCTGGTTGTGGCATCCGTAGAATTTTTTGATAAAACAGCAAAAATCGATGATCCGGTCGGCGCGGTTTCGGTACATGGCGCTTGCGGAATGTTCGGTACGCTTGCGGTTGGCCTGTTTGCTACCGACGGCGGCTTGTTTTACGGCGGCGGGATCCGCCTGCTTGGAACGCAGGCAGTCGGCGTGCTGGCAGTAGCCGCATGGGTGGCGGTTATGATGACGATTATTTTCCAGGTTATCAAACATACGATTGGCCTGCGTGTAGAACAGGAAATCGAGATTGACGGACTGGATTTGCATGAGCACGGATTAGCAAGTGCCTATTCGGGGTTTGCGATCCATGATGTTATGGGTACACTGGATGTCAATGAAAATACAGACCTCGGCGAAGATAATCCAGACCTGGCGACCAAAGCCCAAATGGACGCGGCTGTTCCGGTTATCCGGACAGGGGATGGCAAACCTGCGGATACGGGTATGTATAAAATCGCAGTCATTGCGAAGCTTTCCCGTTTTGACAAGCTCAAAAAAGCATTGAATGACCTGGGCGTGACCGGAATGACCGTGACGCAGGTGATGGGGTGCGGGATTCAAAAAGGCGCGGGAGAATATTACCGCGGGGTTGAAATGGATGCTACCCTGCTGCCGAAAGTAAAAATAGAAGTGGTTGTAAGCAAAATTCCGGTAAACGCTGTAGTTGAAGCTGCGAAAAGGGCGCTTTATACAGGAAAGATCGGGGACGGCAAGATTTTTGTATTCCAGGTAGCCAGAATCGTAAAGATACGTACCGGAGAAGAAAATGCACAGGCGCTGCGGGATGTAGAATAACACTTGCATTGCCTCATACAGTTCCTTAGATGAAGCTGCAAAAACGAACCGCCGCTATGGCAAACAGCCATATGCGGCGGTCTGTTTATATCAGAAACTACTTGGAAAGATAAACAAAAAAATCTGTGATTCACATAACACGTTGAACCATAAATTATTCAAGACATAGGCGTTAGAAATTCCCCTTATTTTTCCGATAAATAAGTTATATTCCTGCACACAAAAATTTGCCAAATAACGCCGGCTTACGAGCGTTGTTATGCATTCAGTGAGGGGAGGAGACTGATTTGAATATAACAGGAATAGTAAAAAGGCATCCGGCGGGTATCACTGCGGCAGGCAGGGCATCATCCAAGAAAGAATGGAAACTGTCTGACTCCCTGCGGGAGAAGATTACCGAATACGCCAGGGAAGATGCGGCGCAGAACGTCTATATGGGGAATAAGTTCCTCGCCATGCGCAAAAGCGAGGTCGCCAAAGTTGCGCCGGATCGGACCGCGCTGATCGGGAAAGTCAATCAGGAAATGGCGGATATGAAAAAGATACGGGAGGCAGACGAGAGGTGGCTGCACATTTTGTTCGGAGAGCCGTATGAGGCAAGGTTCCAGTCAGAAGGCACAGGTTCTGCCGTCCATGTGTATGACAGGAACGGTGACGAGATACTGACCTACACGGCGGGTGTGGGCTGGCATGTGAAAGAGTCGAAAGCGGAGACGGAAGTACACGGGGCTTTGAAAGCCGCCTACTATGGTGCGTTTCGGGCGGCAAGGCAGGAGATGAATGCAGAGGGTGTGGAATGGCAGTGCGGTTTTGATGCGAGGGCGTGAAGTGAAAATGTTTTTTGGAAAGTCGCTCGTGAGCATACCTACTCGGAATCGGAAAGGTAGGATGCCTATAACATCAGCATATAAGTTATGCCGCACGTCAAGAATTGTATTTACAGAATCAGATGATCATTTAATTGTTAGGTGCTTTCCTGCTTTAGCGTCTTTGTTTTACTGCAAATTTCAGGACGTGCAGTTTAGTGTAATGGAACCGAAAGGAACTATTTTAGCCTGTTCTGGATCACAAATTTTCACATCTCGTATTTAATTGTTATTTGACACTATCATTATGGCTTTGAATATGAAACTCTTTTCTGGGATGCTTTGTTATCAGAATATCCATCTGTTTTGACACTGCAACATGCGTATAGATCTCTGTAATATTAATAGAGCTGTGTCCGAGCATTTCCTGAATACAGCGGATATCCACATCTGCTTCCAGAAGGCTTGTGGCGAAAGTATGGCGGAACATATGCGGGGTAATATGTAATTCTATAGCGGCAAGGGAAGTGTATTTATTGATCATCCTGCGGATGGACTGGTCTGAAACTGCCCTGCCGGACTGGTTCGCAAAAAAATAGCCGCTGGACTGCATTTCCGACTGAAAGGCGGCTTTGTATTCTTCCAGGGCATGGATCACATCATCATTGCCGAGCTGGATTTTTCTTTCTTTGGAACCTTTTCCGTAAATCAGAATACATCTGTCATACAGGTTAACGTCATTTATTTTTATAGAACATAATTCGGAAATTCTTATTCCGGTTGCAAAAAGCAGTTCGATTACGGCAATATCCCGGAGGGAGTTCTTCTTTTGAAAATCGGTTTTTGCCTCAGAGTGGTACTTATATATAGCGGATAAGAAATCCTCTACCGTACGGAGGGGAATTGTTTTAGGCAGTATGACCGGGTCGCGGAATTTAATGTGTAATTTATTAAAAGGATTCCGGGCGATGGCGTCTTTGTATTCTAAATAGTGGAATAATGACTTTACGGAGGCAATCTTTCTTTTTACAGTCTTAGGTTTATATTCCTGATGCAGTGCTGCAATAAAATCCTCCAGCACGCCTGCAGTAATTTCCGCTATGCTGCCGGTTTCTATCTTTGTACAGAATTGCGCCAAGTCAATCCTGTATGCCTTTAATGTCTTTTTGTCGAGCCTTTTCTGGCGCTGGCAGTATTCCAGATAGTTTTTTATGTGTGTTTGTAACTCGCTCATACGTGATCTCCTTATCTATGCTGTTATTCATATATCTTACATAAGTTTTTGCAGCCGTTCAACCGCCAAAGCAGCATTGCGTTGCTGAATCATCCATAATGTTGGAAAATAGGATATTTTGTGGGGTAAGGGTTTTGATTGAAATTAATTATTGTTTAAATCAAGAAAAAAGGTGTTGATTGTAGTCGAACTTATGGTATAATATACTAGAAGTGTCGATAGGGATATTTGAAAATGATACATCAGGAATTGGATAATATGATAAAAAGTGATGGATAATAGTAGATTATCC
>CAJUIH010000059.1 GCA_910586045.1 uncultured Eubacterium sp. | reverse complement strand
ACTAGAACCAAAGCAATTTGCACCAAACAATGTACATGCCCCCATCAGCCAGCTATGAAACGGCGGATGGTGCGCGCTCATTTCCACAGTTCCCACCCCCTGTTCCAACTGCCAAATCGAATCTGGTGTAAAACCCGCCGGAAACTGAACCAATACATGCGGAAACCAGATTAGCAGCAACACACAACCGCCTGATAAGATCCACTGCTACCGCAATCCCCAGCGCAATTCCAAAATTCAAAGGCGCCTCCAAAATAATCACACGAAAAGGATAGATCCCGTTTCTTTCATAAGCGCTTACCGCCATTCTCGTATATTTATCTGAAATGATCAAACCTAAATAGACATTTAGCGTAAGAGTTGAAAGATAAGACAAGGCCATACAAATCATGCGGTTTTGAATTGAAATGTTATAACATAACGCAAAAATAGCCACCGCAATCAAAACAGTCAAAACCGACCCGTATCCGCCGCCTATAAAACTTGTCGTTTTAGGCGACGTATAATAATAATCAGCACAAGCGATAAGAAGCGGAAATCCAAGCAGGGCAGACATCGCTGTTTTCTTAGGAAAAACCGGCCGGTATTTGCGAAAATATGCCCCAATAAAATAATAGGTAAGCGGAAAAAATTCCCTCCACCAGTTCGGTAAAAAGAAATATTTCCAGCGTTCGCCCCCCCCCAATGGCGGCAGCCAGTTCACAAATTCCGGAATCGATGTCACCGCTAACAGGATCAGTATCAACCGCAAAAATTCTTCTTTCTGCAGGTGTTCGATTAAAATATTAAAAAAAGGGATTAATAAATAAAATCCGATGAAAAAACTCATATACCAAAAATAAGATGGATACTGCAGGAAATAATACAAACTATCCCTTACAAGATTTTCGGTACCGTTGATTACAACTGCTGTCAGGCACGCATACACAAAAAAATATGCCAGATGTTTTCCCAATGTTTGGTAATACTTTTTCTCTGGTTTTTTACTGCACTGCAAGTACCCGGTTGCCAGAATAAAAAGTGCGATACAGGTAAAAAAGATCCAACGCAGGGCAATCTGCAAAATTGCAATGGGATGGCTTAGTTGTTTATCTGTAAATCCATAATTCACAAAAAAGTGCAGGCCCGATACAAACATGCAGGCTAAGATCTTTATGATATCAATACCAACTTCTCTTTTTTTCTGCATTATTTCATCTCCATATGTATCTTTTTTCCATGCAGACGGTTCAGTTCCATCTCAAAATCCTGTCTGTTTTTCTGTTGGATCGCCTGCAGCATCATCCCGCTAAAAAAAGAAATAATCGCCGCCAGCATCGTAAAACCGCATACTATGAGAGTCGGAAAATTTGGTACAAGCCCTGTTTGAACATAAGTCATCATCACAGGAGCAAAAAAACACAGTGAAACTGCTATAAGCAAAACTGCCAAAAGCGAATAAAAATCCAGCGGTTTATAAATCCGAAATAACCGAAAAATTGTCCTAAGCACTTTCCATCCATCGGCATAAGTATTTAATTTTGACTGGCTTCCCTGCGGTCTGTCCCGGTATTCCACTACTTCATTGACGACACGCATATTTTTATCTATTGCATGAATACTCATTTCCGTTTCTATTTCAAATCCTTTGGAAAGCACGGGAAATGTTTTCACAAACTGATAGCTGAAAGCACGGTAGCCTGTCATTATGTCTTTAATGTTGCTCTTAAATAACAGATTAATGCTTTTTCGCACAATCGCATTTCCCATATTATGAAACGGCCTTTTGTTTTCTTCAAAATATGTGGATGACAAACGATCGCCTACTACCATATCTGCCTGTAATTCCAGCACATCCCGAACCATACATCGCGCATGTTCTGCCGGATAGGTATCGTCCCCATCTACCATGACGTAGCATTCCGCATCTATTTCCCGGAACATTCTGCGGATCACATTGCCTTTTCCCTGTTCATATTCATGTCTGACAATCACATGTTCCGGAAACGCAGACGCTATTTCGGCTGTTTGATCTGTGGAATTGTTATCATAGACATAGATCAGCGCTTCCGGCAGTTCCCGCCGGTAATCACTAATTACTTTTCCAATCGTCCTGCTTTCATTGTAGCAGGGTATCAGCACAGCAATTTTATCCATGGTATTTTCTCTCCTATCTGAATCTAAATGATATAATGCGCCAGGCATGTCAGGGCTGTCAGCATTCCAACCGCCAGCAGTACAAGATACCATACACCGATGCCGCTTCGTTCCTGATTTTCTTCCGCTTGGACTGCTGCTTTCTTTTTCCCGCCTTTCCACGATAACAGGACGGGCAGCACGACCGGAAGAAAATACCTTCCCTGTACACCATCGACCAATGTTTCCCCAACAGCCGTCCACTGGACATACAGGCTCGTATAGATCAGCAAGGCTGTACTTGCACACGCGGCCATCATCAGCATACGCTGATAAACCGCACGCTCCCCCATCCAAAGCAGCTCCTCTTTTCCATATACATACCCGATACTTGCAGCCGCCATAACAAGAATACCTATATTCACACGAACATTAAAATAGCCAAGACTGCTGCCTAACATATTCATCACAAGGCTTTCTCCCTTTTCGAGTATGGTTCGAAATACAATCTCCACATATTCCGTCGGATTGGAAAGTACATACCGGATCTGCTGTGCAGAATCCACTCCTGGACGAAATTCCACTAAAAATTCGGAACTGATCATAAGCCAGCCAATACTTACAATTGCAACAACCAAAGCGGCACAAACAATATGACAGAAATATTTTTTCTTACTGCCAAACCGTTCCATTGGAATGAAAAAAGCAAGGATACAAAACGGCATATACACGATTTTGCACGATGCCAGATAAAACAACAGCAGATAGAGCAATCCATACTGACGCACAGACAATTTATGAGTCTGTGTATAACGGACATACAGCACAAATGCCAGAAAAGCCATCGTTACCGCATAAGTGAACCCGTCTCCGGCCAATGAAATACATTCATGCATATTCATAGGCAGCAAAGAAATGCCGATCAGGACATATTTTCCAAAAGGGATATAGCGGATGCTCAAAAATAATAAAATCCCTACCATGAGCCAGGCCGCAACCCTGCCGCTGTACGCCAAAAACACCGCTCTGCTGCTAAACAATTTGCCAATCCAAATCCCAATCGCCTGTGCTGTATAGGTAAATGGAGAATACAGTGCCGTATTTCCATAAGTAATAAAGCATTTACGGCTGCTTAATTCCACGCTGGCTGCTTCCCCTACATCCGGCAGCTTCATATCCCCATCCCGGTTTCCGTAGGCAATATTTTCAGGCAGCATACTTCCTCCTTTTCCATATTCATCCCGCCCTGTAATAAAATCCCCTTCCGTAATCCCATATGCCCTTAAAAAATGATTTCGTTCATCCGGCACTCCATACAACGGGTTTGCAGCCATATACAGCAATCCTACCGAAAGGTATAAAAATACAAAAACAAACTCCGGTTTTACCTTTTTCGCTGTTAGAATAAGCAGGACCGCAGACAAAGCGAACCATAACATAATTCCGCCTATATAAACCGTACGTTTAAACCGTGACATATCCATAACGCGGTAAATTAATCGTGTACAAATATTCTTTCCCATATTACACAGCACATCTTCATAGTGTCCATTTTTAAGCATAAGCCGGCTGTCTGTAAGATTTCTGTATTCACAGATCAGTCGTTTTCCTTTTAATCCACACAGCGGCTCTTCCAAAAAAATATCCCGGTATCCCATAAAATCCGGTTCCACCATATGCCGCACACGCGCAATCTTTGCACCGGCAGCATCATAAATGGTCAGTACCAGCTCTGTATCAGAAACAGCCGCAGGTGTTTCGATATACTGCGATACTCCGACAATTCCATCTTTCGCACATGTGATGTTCTGCTTATATACATCCCCTTTACACAAGATTTCCGAACTGGCATCCCAAATAGGCTCTTCGCTTTGGTCATAATATTCCGTGCGCTGCCCCATTATATATTGAAACATCAAAACCAGCAGTATGGTTAAAATCATGTGCGGCAAAACAATTTTAGGTCCTACGCACTTTATTCTCTCCATTCTGTCTGCGTCCTTTCCTTTTTTTATTGACGGCTGCAGGATTAAATCTTAGATTTTTTAATATTCTTTTACACCAATCTTTTCGTTTCCATCTAAAACAATGTTTTGCCTGTTTCAGTTCCTGTTCTTTCCAGCCCAGCACTATCTGTGCATCCTTTAATTCCTGTTCTTTCCAGCCCAGCACTGTCTGTGCATCCTTTAATTCCTGCTCTTTCCACCCTAACATCGTCTGCGCATCCTTTAGTTCCTGCTCTTTCCACCCCATCTGTGTACACACATCTTTTAATTCCTGCTCTTTCCAGTCTATTTGTGTACGCATATCTTTTAATTCCTGCTCTTTCCACCCCATCTGTGTACACATATCTTTTAATTCCTGCTCTTTCCAACCCAACTGTGTACGAGCATCCTTTAATTCCCGCTCTTTTAACGCAATATACGTATCCTTTTCCCGCATCTGGTATTTCATATAGGCTTCCAACTGGATATGCGCAACCAGTTCCTCTTCCACTTTAGAAATATCCGCCGTATGGATTCCCGGGTTTAGCCAATAAGGGCTTTTCCAACACTTGAGTTCAGATTCGTCATACATTACGCCCAGCTTCCAGCATGCGTAATTAAAACTCAACTGGTCCCTGCGGCTGCCTGTCTCAACCTCTTTCCACCACAATTCCATGACCCGCATAACCATCTGATCCCAGTGTTTTCTGACCAGCACATTGGTTGTAACAAGCCCCCGCCCCGTTCCATACGCTTCCCTGCGATACCGCTCCATCTGACGGCGGATTGTATCCGGATCATCTTTATGCAGACGAATACATTCTTCCGCCTCATCATAAATACAGTTTCGATCCGGATGCTTCAGACACAAAAGCGGTGCTCCTTTCGACTCCTGGCAGATATACTCGCGAAAATCACCTGTAATCCGTACATTGCCGTCTACATAGATACACCATTCATACTCGTTTGCCAGATATTGATGTGCGAGAATTTTATGCCGCCTCTGCCACCGTACCGGATCCGACTGCCCTGGCGGCTCATAGCGAATCTCCCAAACATCCGACTGCAAATCCGATTGATCAGTAAAGCAAATATAATCACAGTCTGGCATCCGGTACTCCGGATCTTTCAAATAGTCATAGGAACCTGTAATTACGGTATATACGGCTATTTTATGTTGTCTGCCTTGATCCAGCGTTTTGTCCACATCCCATTCCCCCATCTTCTGTTTATTTTTCCTATCTGCTGTCTGAAACTTTACGCTACAAATGCAGCCGCGCCCCCATAGCACGGTCCAGCTCTAAATCCCGCTCAAGAATACCGGAGCCAGGTGTGAATGTCATTTCACCGAACTTTACACTTCCGTCTACCAGATACCAATCCGCACGCAGAAACAAAAATTCCCTGCCCAAACGCCGGCTTAAATCCAAAATCACTGCAAGCTGCGGGGGCCTTTTGATTTCTCCTGCCCGCAGATATCCTTTCAGCAGATACGGGAGACGGTTCCATTCCGGATCAAAGCACGCCATCATCCTGCCTTCTGCCGTATCTTCATAATACGCAATATATTCCGGTTTTCCATGGAACAAATAGACCTTGTATTCCGCCAGCCCCCCCCCCCGCATGGATGCTGCAGATATTCTTCCGCGATAATCCTGCGCGGGATCGCACTGTAATGCAGTTCAAATCCGGTATAAAACGCATAATCCGTACATAGCCACCGCCGGAACTGTTTTTCTGCCTGTACCCGGTCAAAAGAAGCCCGGTCCGTTACAATCAGGTTCATGCTGCTCCCATGTGTCGCCTTTAAAATAAACTGCTTTGGCAATCGCTCAAAATCGATCGCATCAAACGTATCCCATACGCCATACAACTCTGTCAGATATTCTCTGCCAAGTACTTTTGCAATGTGGTCGCGTACTGCATATTTATCCGCCAATTGCGTACATTTTTCATTTAACCCATATAATTTTATCCATTGTATTTTTTCGTTAAATGAAATCGGATGTTCCAAATCCAGCTTTTTTCCCGTTTCACGCAAATACCATTCTTTTAGAGCCTCCGGATACTGATCCCTTGGCAAAAGTCGATACCAGCACTGGCTCATCTCTTTTTGATTTAAAAATATTTGGTGATATACGTCATCGATCCGGTAATCCAAACCGTCGCTTTTTTCCTGCAGCTTTGCGCAGTATGCAGACAATTGTTCATTCTTTCTTTCCAATTCTGCCATCCGGCATGCCAATGCGCGCAGTACTGGCAGACGATAGGCGAGTCGGCAAAGTTTGTTTCTGATCCCGTTCACAGGATTCTTTTTTCTTCGTACATTCATTTTTCCTCACCCGCACCATACAACCGCAAAATGCTGCCCCGGATTTTTTCCCAATCCCTCGCGGCTGCTGTTGCAATCCCATTTTCATACAGCCGCTCCCTAAGCTGCGGCTCATCCGTAATCCGCGCAACCGCCTGCACCGCCGTCTGCAAATGTTTGGGTGTATAAAACAGGCAATTTTCTCCATCCCGCAGATATTCCACATTTCCGCCATTCGGCGCCGCAACGACAAACCCTCCGGTCGCCATCATCTCTAACGGCGGATAGGAAAAGCTTTCCAGCCTGCTTGATTTAATCAAAATATCACACTGGCGGTAAATGTCCGCCACCTTGGCATATGGAACTTTGTGAAAAAAACGGTCCACATGGTACCATTCTTTTGGTTTTCCCTGATAAGACAGATACCAAATCTCGTACCGGTCCGGATCCAGACGCTCTGCAATCCGAAAGCTTTCGTCTACATTTTTGTAATAGTCCTCACTGTTTCCTTCTATTAAAATGCGCCGTTTCCTGCCATTCCAATTACGGCGTACCGGATAAAAACGCGCAGTGTCAATTCCATTCGGCGCATAGCCCGCTTGTTTCCCGTATGTATCTTCCAGCCAGCCGAGACACCATTTGGATATCGTAATATAACGTAACGGCAGCCTTGTACAATAGGTCCGGTTCGCATCGATTTTAAAACTGTTTCCCGGCTGATAAAAATCCGTTTCAAAATTTTGTACATGATAATACCGCTGCCCAATCCGCGCATATTCTTCCAACAGCCGCACCGTACTCCATAAGGTCGCCACAGCCTTATCCAAATAGGCGGCAATACTGACCTGCCAGTAATTCACTACATTTATAGTTATACCGTCCTGCCGCACAATACGGTCTGTCTCGCTCCCCTGGTTAATGACGGTCACGTCATACCCCGCCTGCTTTAGCAAAGCGCAGTGCTTTAGTGCTACCAAAGCGCCCCCGCTGATCTGCAGTACCGGCAGTATCACTGCGATATTCGGCGTCATCGTACTGCGGATATAGGCGGCAAACCGGGCTGCTGTATATACGCTTGTACAATAGCTACGGCAGTATTCATAGGCATGGTTTCCGATCTTTTTGCGCAAGGCAGCATCCTCAATCAGCCTGGACAATTTTTTCTCCCATTCTTCCAGCGTTGCGCAAAGTACTCCCGTAACGCCGTCTTCCATCATTTGCGCAAACGCGCCGACACGGCTTGCCGCCGTAGGCACTTTTACAAGAGCTGCTTCGATCCATTTATTTTCCGACTTTGCTTCATTAAAAACCGTCTGTTCCAGCGGCGCCAAATTGATATCCACAGCAGCAATCTTTTCCGGCAAAGTATGCCAGTCTCCAAACTGGAATCGTTCGATGCGTTTTCCAAAACGTGCAAGCTGCGGCGGGCACTGCAGTTCGCCGCCAATAAAAAGCGACAAACCGGGATAGCGGTCCATCAGCTTTACCAACACCGGCAAAATCATTTGGAGATCTGCATTATGGGTGATGCTTCCGCTAAAATACCCCAGACGCACCTGTTGTTTCGACACATTTTTTTTCATTGCCGGCTGTCTTTTTTCTGTCCGAATCTGTTTTTTTGCCTTTCCCTCTTTTTTCCGAAATGTTTTCCTGCTTTTTCCTCCCCGGCTTTTCCCACTGTGCTGCCCGTCGATTGTACGTTTTTTTTCCAACGCCTGGTGCGATAAATACAGCATTTCTTCCGATGCCACGTTGCGGTTAATATAGACCTTAGGAACATATTTCCTTAATTCCTCCGCGAGCCTTTCTGTTGTCGTCACCGCACCGTCGCACAAAAGCAGCGTTTTCTGATTCCCCGCAATCCCCTCGTAATATGCATTACGCTCGGCATCCGGCATGCTTTGCACATACGCAATCGTATCCGTATACGTCCGGTCAAACATCAGGTCGTCTATATCATACAAAACCGTTTTGTGGTCCGCCTTTGCCTTTTTGATAAACGCCCCGATCCGGTCGGTATACGGACAGCGGAAAAAAATAAATACCCGGTACATCCGTTCCATTTCCATTGTAAGCTGTGTATAAAATACTTCGTTATTCGATACATCCGCAGCCCATAGCTGTTCCCTTTGATGCGTAACCCGGTATCTGGATGGGTGCGGCAGACAGCATCCATTGATAAATAACACATCCGAAAAGGTTTGTTCCGGACGGCCCCGCTGCTCCTCCTGTGCTTTTTTGCTGCTGGCAAGATAACGCCCTGCCTTGCGTACCACCATGGACAGGCCGTCGTCTTTCCATGTTTGGATTGATTTTTCGATTAACGTATTGATCTCACCCATAGTTTCCCCTGTTTTCTGATCTGATAGACTGATTCTATATTTTCAGGCTTCGCGGCTGTCCTTACGGTATAATTCCCTGATTTCCTGTGGCGTATCGCCTACAAGCAGCGCGTCCTGTCCGAATTTCTCTTTCAGCCATTTTCGGCATCCGGCAGACGCGGCCGCAAATTGGATTTGCGTATGCGGACGGTACATCTGGACAGCCTGCAGACGCTTGAGGTTTCCGGGCTTGTAATCATCCGGCTCATAATCCTGTACAAAATAAATGCGCCTGCCGACATTCCCGTAATTTTGCATCCATAGAACAGATTTCCAATCAAATGCACACATGGTATCAAAATACTGATAAGAGTAAATGACATCCCTGGACACAACCGGAAGTTTGATCCCGTCATATTCCACATCTTCCTGTCCCCTGCCAGTTACAAGCACCGTTATGTCAGATCCCTGCCGCATCATAACCGCGGCGTGACGCAGTGCTGCATTACTGCGGCTGCAGGATAGATCCGAAATAAGAACTGCCAGGTTCGGCTGGTAAATCTTTCGGATAAACTGCCCAAAGCGGCTGCCCGATGCAAAACAGCTATATTTGGCATGGACACACGCATGGGCCTGTTCGGCAAGCTGCTTTTGCAGCTCTTTTTGCACCAGTAATTGGTGCAACTGCATCGCTGCCTTTTCCAAATCCATACACAGCCACACCGTTTTCCCATGTACCAAAGGCTGCGGTATGCGCATATCTTTGGATAATATGCAAAAGCACGGGACTTTGACCAGCGAGGCAAGAATCCAAGTCTCCAATACGTTATCCTGCCATTCTTCTCCTGCCGCCGTCAAAAGCACAACGTCAGCCTGTGCATAGCTGCGCAGCAAATCCTCTGGTTCGGACTGCTCCATCCGCACCAGACGATCCGCGGACAGAGGCGAAGCTTTCTGTATTGCATGCCAGTCCGCGGTATTCCAGATCAACACCTTACAATGTGTTTCCCTCTGTACATATGCCGCAACGGCGGATTCTGCCGCCAGATATTCCCCGCCATCCGAATCAAAGGACGTAAAAAATCCTTGCATGCCAATCCGCATTCCATCTTGTGCATGCTTCCTTTGCTCGGCCAAAGCCCGGTTATAATTCACCCGCTCCTCGTCTGAAAGTTCATCCGCATTACAGTACGGGAGTATGTCACGGTCATAAACGGCCCACGACGCATATTCCAGCAGGCGTTCCGCTACTGCTGGCGGATTGTAGGATACCATTCTTTCCTCTTTGTATCGTTCTAACAGCATTGGATTAGATACAATAACCCCTCCGTCCAGTTTTTCGGATTTTGCCTTTTTATATAACAATTCCTGCGGATCCGGTATTTGCATATCCTGGCCGCGTCCGGCAAAATCATACAGGACGGTTTTCCGTAACCTTTTCGCATACCGGAGAAACTGGAGCATACGTTCTGTTTCCTGGCACCGCACACAAATAAAAACCCGGTACAGTTTTGCAAGATCCGGACAAATATCTTCCATATCTATTTCATTCGTCGGCACCGCTCCGGCCAAAAGCTGTTCCCTTTGTCCGGTCACCCTCCAGTCATATGCCTGTTTGTCATCCTGTTTTCCGTAAATAAACAATACATCCGACAGGTTTCGGTGTGCATCCGATCTGCGCCTGTTTCCATATTCCTTGTCCGGGTCCATAGATGCCTGGTATTTGTCACAGATATATTTGGTTTCCCCCTGCATTTTCAAACGCCCGTTTTCCAGCCAGATCACACTGTCGCACATTTCCCGGATCTGTGCTATGCTGTGGGAAACAAACAATACCGTCGTACCGCCGCCCATTAGCTCCAGCATCCTGCGTCTGCTTTTCTTTTGAAACGACTCGTCACCGACTGCCAGGATCTCGTCTACAATCAGAATCTCCGGCTGTACGACCGTCGCTATAGAAAATGCCAGCCGCATCATCATACCCGAAGAATAATTGCGGATCGGTGTTTCCATAAACGCTTCCAACTCGGAAAACGCAACGATTTCGTCGTATTTTTCTTTTAAAAATGATTCGCTGTAACCTAAGATCGAACCGTTTAAAAATATATTTTCCCTGCCTGTCAGTTCAAAATCAAACCCGGATCCAAGTTCCAGCATCGGTACTACACGGCCATTTAGCTGTACCCGTCCGGCTGTCGGTGTCAAAATACCGGAAATAATTTTAAGCAGCGTACTTTTTCCGGCCCCGTTCTTTCCGATAATGCCTGCCACCTGTCCCTTTTTGATCTCAAAACTGATATCCTGAAATACCCAAAAATCTTTATATTTAAGCCTGTGCGCCGCTTTTGCAACTACATATTCTTTTAGGCTGTTTACATGATCCTGATTTACCCGGAATTTCATTGATACATGTTCGGCTTTTATCATCGTATGTCCACCTGTTCCCGCCGCACAGAGGCGGTGCGTTTTTATTTGCTACAAATACAGCACAAAGTCTTTCTGAAAATGATTGAAAAATAGAGCGCCTGCCGTACAAAATACTAGGGAAAATACAAGGCACACCAGATATTCCCCCATTTGCGGCGATGTATGTTCCAGCAGAATCGTCCGAAAAAACGAAATATAATGGTACATCGGATTTAAGTCCAGCACCATCCGGAAACGTTCCGGGATAATTTCCTCCGGATAAAACATCGGCGTTGCATACATCCACAGCAGACTGACAATTCCCCACAAAAACTGCATATCCCGAAAATATACCATTAGGGCCGCCATAAAAAGCGACATACCCGTACAAAACAGCAGTAAACATACCACCACATACGGCAGCAGCACATACGCACCCGTTACTGGCTCCCCTGTCATCCATACCACTGCAAACAACGGGAGCATCGAAATCAACAGGTTAATCGCTGTCGACAGCACTTTCGTAACCGGATAAATATATTTGGGTACATATACTTTTGAAATCAACGAAGCATTTCCGACAATGGATACTAAGCCGCCGCCGACTGATTCCGTAAAATAGTTAAATAAAATAGACGCGCTGAGCAGATAAACCGGATAGTTATCAATGCTGCTTCGAAAAATGGTAGAAAAGACCACGTATTGTACCGCCATTGTCAGCAATGGATTTAGAAAACTCCAGAATGCACCCAAAACAGAGCGTTTGTATTTCGTTTTAAAGTCTCTGGACACGAGCTGCTTGATCATAAAACGATAGGTATCCAACGTCTGGCATATCGCATGCAGCATACACGTTTTTGCATCGCGTTCTTGTTTCATCTGGTACACATAACACAAAGCAACTGCTGCCGCGGCTAACATGGCATACAGCCAGAAATATTTTGCGTGTTCCCGCATGCGATCCCCATAAATACTTACCGCCAGCTCATCGCTGCCCGTCCTGGTGTATAAGGTAACTGCATTGCCCGGCGCGCAGCCCTTGCTTACGATTGCCAAAAAATAACGGGAACAATTGCCTGGCAGTTTTTGACGGATATGCAGTATAAAATCCTGATTATCTTCCATTTGCGAGACATCATAAACTTCCTGCCAGACGATGCCGCCATCCGATCCTGTAAGGCAAAACTGAAGCCGTCCCGTATTGCTTCTAACATAAGTGCCGACTTTGACACGAATTTCACGGATATAATCTCCATCGTACCGCAATTCTCCCCTTACCGTTTTACCGTCAATGATTTCCCCTACCGTTCCGCTTCCTGCTTCGATCGGCCTGTCATAGGACGTATACCAGATCTGGTGATGTGCTGCTGTATAAAAGACCGCCAATCCTACGGTATATAACAGCAGCGCCTTAATCAGCCCCGCGATGCTTAAATAACTTTTTTCCATCTCGTAATTCCTGCCTTTTTGCAATCCTATATATTCTTAGAAACAAATCAAACGGCAGACTGGCATTCAAAAACCGGACAGCTTTCGTCCGCAGTGCCAGTTTTCCATCCGCTGTCCGCCGTCCAGCAGAAAATCCGGCCCGTTTCCAGTAATATACATACACATTCTTCAGAGGATGGTCACTGTTTGCGAACCAGGGCCTGATATAGAGTTCCTCCAGGTAATGAATAACAACCGGACGTTCCCTTGCCTGTTCCAGTTCCTGTTCTGTATAATAGTCCGCCGCCAGATACAGCCGTCTGATCTGCCCGCTGTTCCACAAAAGCATACTGGACATCAGATTATATTGCGGCGGCAACAGCCGGACCTTTTTTTTCGCAACGGCATTTACCACCCCTTCGCTGCACATCAAAGGCTTTCCGTTTTGCGAATGAATCCACTCCATACAGCGTTGTTCCATATGCTGTTCCCTCCATTTTTTCAAATGGATGTATAATACGCCGTCACATACATAGGAATCGTGCACGCCAAGGCCCAGCCTCTTTTTTAGTTCCGCAGAATACGGCATCTGCACCCCGGCAATCAAATCCTCTGCAAAATCCATTTCCCATAGCGGCTGCAGCGGCCCAACGACCACGGTATCGCTGTCTAAATATAAAATCCTCTCCGCCGCGCATATCCGATGTAAAAAAAGTTTCGCATAAACCGTAGCCGGATGGCGTCCGTCGCTTTTCAAATCCCCCTCCAACAACTGTCCAAGCGGTACAATCCGCAATTCTTTGCCATAAGCTGCCGCCGCCTGCTTTGCCAGCGCAATATTTTTACGGCTCATATGGTCTTCAATCAAGTAAAGGATCATATCCTGCGCACGGTTATTTTCAAACAGTGATACCATCGAAACAACCGTCTGACACGCATAATTATCATTACATGCATAAGCGATCGAAAACGTCATCTGTCCAACTCTCCATAAATAGATTCCAGCCTATCCATATATCTGTCGATTTCTTCCACATATACACGCTTTTCCATTTCCTGTTTGAATAATTCGTATCGTAATGGATCACGCAAAAGTACCGCTGCCTTTCGCCGCAGATCCGCTTCTATCCTTTTGCTGCCCACTTTATTAGAAAAAGGCCTGCCGCACAAGGCCTGCGGAAAATCCCCAAAGATACTGCGCAGGCCTCCCACATTCGCAGCTAAAACCGGCGTGCCTAACACGGCTGCTTCCGCCGCCGCGATGCCGTACCCTTCCAGATCGGAAGTAACCAGCATGATTTTTGCCTGTTTCATAAATGGATAAGGATTGCGGGTAAAACCAGCCATATAGATTGTATGCTCCAGCCCCATTTTCCCTATCATCTTTCTGCATTCCACAGCCAGTTCCCCGTCGCCGAGCATCACAGCCGTAATATCCGGTTTTTGTTTTTTCAAAGCCCCCACTACGCGGATAAACCGCAGTGGATTTTTGGGCGGAACCAAACGTCCGACAAACAGCACATCCGCCGAAACCGAATTTGATTCCTGCGCCATCTTGCGAATCCGCATCGTATCGACCGGGTTCTGTACGACCAGCACTTTCGTATGATGTTTATGAAAAAAAACGGATTCCTCTAGAATGGCATTTGAAACAGCCAAAATCCGGTCTGCCCGCTCCAAAAGCAGCCTGCAGACTGCCGCCTTATAATTCCAATTTTGAATCCACGGCGGGTTATGATGCAGATGGGCGATCAAACGACTGTTTTTTTTTACAAGCGCGCAAACAACAAACGCAGAAAAATCATGTGCATGGATAATATCCGGCTGATAAAGCTCCAATACTTTTGTTACTTCCCTGATTGAAAATGCCGACATCGGATAAAAGGATATACCCGATCCTTTCACATAAGGCGCAATTTCGCCGTCAACGGAAGCATAGGCAAACGCAAATTGTTCCTGCAAACTTTTGCATATAGACACCGCCACATGTTCCGCCCCCGCATAAACACTGGATTTTAAAACGTGCAGTATTTTCGTTTTCTGATTACTCATACTTTTCCATCCCGTCATAGATCCGCCGCATCCGCTTTTGTACAACCGCAATATCATAACCTTGTATTTTTTCTTGGTTAAACATCCCGCATAACTGCCAAATCTGCGGATTTGCAGATAAATACCGTACCGCCTGCCTCATCTGTTTTGGGCGGTGCACAGAAACCCGGATGCCGCCAAAACATGGCTGCGCATTGTCGCCGAAAAATGTCCCGATCAGCTCCCGATTCCCCCTGACATCCGAAACAATACAAGCCATCCCCGCCGCCATCGCTTCCATTAACGCAACCGGCATCCCCTCCTGTCTGGATGGGAATACAAATACATCCGCATTTTGGTACAACTCCCCCACATCCTTTTGGAAGCCAATCAGTCTGACACGTTTAGAAACGCCAAGCCTCCTGGCATACCGCATGAGTGTTTTCCTATAAGGACCCTGGCCGCAAATGATATAGTACACATGGTCCTGCCGTATCCGTGCCAGCGCGGAAATCACAGCCTTATGGTTTTTCCGCCGGCTAAGCTCCCCAACCGACAGCAGCACACACGCGTCTTCTGGAATCCTGTATTTTTTGCAAAATGCCCGCCGGGCGCTTTGCAGGCCGCACCCCCGCCGCAGATTTTCAAAATATGCCGTATCAATCCCGACTCCTGGGATCCGGTCAATCTTTCCTGCTTTTAAATGTCTGGCCGCAAAACAATAATCCTCCCGATTGACCGTCACCAACTGGTCTGTCCAACGTGCCAGCAGCTTTTCCACCGGATAATACAGCAGCCAGTTCCAAAACGGCGCCCCTTTATAAAAATGAAACCCATGCGCCGTATAAATAACCGGAAGCCCTGCCTGGTGCGCCGCTATCCTTGCCAGCGCGCCGCCCACCGGGGACTGGCAGTGCATCCACGCAAACGGGGTCCTGCGCAATAACCGCCGGATCTGCCGATAGGCAATCCAGCACTTTTTCACAGAACAGACGCTCCTTGGGCAATCCCACTGATGCAGCGCCACATGCATTCGGCGCAGACGTTTCGATAAACTTAGAACCTGCGCCGTATCGCATGTATTTCCGTTTTTAAAATTGCATGCCACATGCACCTCGTACCCCATTTCCTGCAGCAATTTTATATTGGGCAGATTAAACTGGTCTATCATGGAAGCAACAGAGGCCAGTACCAAAACTTTTTCAGGTACATTCCGTCCGCGTTTTCTTTTCTGCTTTCTTTTACGCTTCATTCATAATATCCGCCACAGATTTCATAATCCGGACATACATCGAATAACTGTCCGACTGCTTTTTCCCCGCTTCCTGGCCAGACGCATCCCACATATCCAGCACGGCGTCTGACAAGTGCGCGCCTCCCCACAGCAATTCATCCGCCCCAGTGCCAAGCGCCCCGCAGATACCTACAAATGTTTCCAGACTCATAATCCTTGTTCCCCGTTCGATATGCCCCAAAAAAGACATGCTGATGCCGCACTTTTTCGCAAGCGCGTCCTGCGACCATCCTTTTGCTTTGCGGATCTGCCGGATCCTCATACCCATTTTTTTATAATCCAAATCTTTCATTTTCCCCTCCGTTCCCCATAAAAATGCCGTGTCCCTGACCGCTTCCTGATTTTATCTAAATAAAAACTACGTATGGAAAGCATAACAATTTCATATAAATTGTTATGCTTTCCATACGTAGTTCAAACGCCGAAAACCAGCATAAAATAAGCAAAAAAACCGTATTTCTGTTTTCTTTGGCCGTAAAAAAAACGGTTGTTTTTCCTTTCTGTTTTTTAACCGTTCCATTCTCTTATGGTGTGTAAAATTACGATTTTATTGTAGATTATTACCAGATTTATTGTAGTAAAGCCTATAAAAACATGTAAATAATTCCAATTTTTATTTAAGTATTGCAAAAAAAGAAGAGTTCGTATAAAATACTTATAGATAACATTTTATATGAAAATGTTATGCAAAAGAATTTTTTAGATTAAAAAAGCAGATTGCTCCAATTTCATCAAAACGTTGTCTGTATTGTTCCATACAAAAAACATCGAAACCAATCTTTAGTTTCGATGTTTTTATAGAATGATCTTATCTAATCAAGCCACCGCAATCATGCAAGCAAACCCGCACTAAAACAAACTCTCCACCCGTCCATACAACGCGCGGAACTTCTCATACTGCGCTTCATAATACGCTGCACGCCCGCAGTCCGGTTCATACAAAACTTCATCATAAGCCACAAACTTCTGGCAAGCTTGCGCGATCCCGTCCAAAATCCCGCTGCCCACGCCAGCCAGAATCGCCGCGCCCAGACACGCCTGTTCTTTCACCCTGCATACACGCACCGGCCGGTTAAAAATATCCGCCTGCATCTGCAGCCACACCGGAGAAGCACATGCACCGCCGGAAGCAATCATGGAAAAATCTTTTTCATCCACCAGGTTTTCAATAATTCCAAGCGAATCTTTCAGCGCAAACGTCACGCCCTCCATAACCGCCCGCGCCATATGCCGCTCGTCCTGGGACAGCTTGAGTCCAAAAAACATACCCGCTGCGTTTGCATTCATATGCGGCGTCCTCTCCCCCGCCAGATACGGCAAAAACAACAGGCCCCTGCTGCCCGGTTCCGCTTCCGCGGCCTTTTCGCTTAATGCCGCAAAGCTTTGTTCATGCAGGATTTTATTTTTCAGCCAATCCAGCGCCATTCCCGCACAAAGCATCGCCCCATAAATCGTATAAGCCTGCCCGAAGCAGTGGCAGAACGTATGGGTGCGCAGCAGCGGATCGTAGCGGTTTTGGTCTGAAAATACGGAAATCTGGCCGCCCGTGCCGATATTACAGATTGCCTGCCCTTTTGCGGCTACGCCGTTGCCGATACTCTGGCACTGCTGGTCGCCTGCCCCATAAACAACCGGAATCCCTGCTTTTAACCCGGTCTGTTCCTGCGCCTTGGTAGCGACACTTCCGGCGATGTCCATTGACTCATGACAATCTGGAAAGATACCGCGATCGATTCCAAAGGCCTCCATAACCGGTTCCGCCCACTGTCTTTCGCCGACGGCAAACAGCAAAGACGCCGACGCATCGGTCACTTCCGCCCCAGCCAGTCCGGTCAGGCGGTAACGGATATAATCCTTTGGCTGCATCACACAGGCTATTTTTTCATAAACCGACGGTTCGTGCTTTTTGACCCACAGCAGGGACGGAAACGCAAATCCCGGAAAGATCGGGTTTTCCAATAGGCTGTCCCAGCCATTTTCCGCTATTTTTTGCCGAATCTGCATGCATTCTGCTTCGGAACGCTGATCCAGCCAAAGTATGGCCGGACGCAGCACAGTTCCATTTTGGTCCAGCAAAACAAGGCCATGCATCTGCCCGGACAGCCCAACCGCCTGGATGCGGGCAAATGCCTCTTGGTTTGCTTCCTTTAACGCCGCCAGTGTCTTGCAAAGCGCATCCCACCATTGCTCCGGCTGCTGCTGCGCATAACCGGGCTGCGGAATTTCTACCGTATAGGCCTGTGCCTGTACGCCGGCCACTCCCTGTTCCGGATCCAATAACATCGCCTTAACGCTTGACGTACCTAAATCAATTCCCAGTATGCAGTTCATATCAAATTTTACAACCCTTTCTGTTCATCAAATGGGGTTGTGGCACTAAGCAGATACATACAAAATATCGTAAATATAAAAATTTAACTACTCTATTTTGCTGTACTTTTTTAGTACGACAGCCCCAAATGTACGTACCCCGCAATGGCTCTGTATGCTGTTCTTATATTCTATACATGCCCGCCGCATGCATGGCCGTCATGTCCGCCGCACGAATGCCTTTCTTCATGCCCCGCACATGTGTGCCTTTCTCCATGATGGCTGCACTGCACATCCGGATCAAAGGCAAGTTTTCCTGCCAATAACGCCCTGACCGCTTCGTCCGCGCTGCCGGATACCCCGCCGTAGAGACGGATTCCCGCCTGCGCCAAAGCAGCCTGCGCGCCGCCGCCGATACCGCCGCAAATCAACACTTCTACCCCTGCCCCGGTCAAAAATCCCGCCAATGCGCCATGTCCCTGCCCGTTCGTATCCAGGATCTCTTGACTGGTAATCTGATTGTCTGTAACCTCATAAACCTTAAACTGCTCTGTATGCCCAAAATGCTGGAACACGCTGCCATTTTCATAAGTAACTGCGATTTTCATTATTCTGTGCCCCTTTCCGTTTTTTTACAATAAAATATAACAAAATCAGAAATATTGCGTTATTTCACCTTGTACATCATACAGACCGTTCCTATCGTTTAGGCAATCGGAAAACATTTTAAACGGTCTTATTCATAAAAATCTTCATCTGATTTTGTCCGCCGGCCGTCATATACTGATAGGCTTTCATTGCTTCCCCGTTTTGCGACGGCTGCTGGCGGTATGTATTCACTGTGCCGTCCGCGCCCTTTACTTTCATCGTCAGTACCTTTGCCTGGCTTGTACCGGCATCCGCCATACTTTGTATATCCTGTACGGTTCCCGTACCCTGTACGGTTTGCTGTGTGCCCTGCCCGGTTTTTTGGTTTTCTTTTTGTCCCTCTTCCCCGGTCTTCGCAAGCTGCGTCCCAAGCTCGGTTCCCGTTAATTTCTCATAAATCGCTTTGGTAAACAACTGCAGAAATTCCAAATAATCATCGTAATCAAAATATTTATTCAAAAGTTCCTGGATCAGATTACTTTGTCCTGACGAAAGCGCCGCCGGTGCGGATCCATACAAAGCCGTCTGCCCGGATCCTGCCGTATTGTTTCCATACCCCATCAGGGATGCTGTCTGTGCGGCCGGGGTTCCCGCTGTACTCGAACCCGGAATCGTCACGCCTTCTTGCATATAGCTTAATACTTTCGCGACATATCCCTGTGTTTCCTTAAACGGCGGTATCCCTCCATATTTGTCAACATTGCCGCTGCCCGCGTTATAAGCTGCAACCGCATAAGATAAATTATTATTATATTTTTCCAGCAAACGGCTGATATACTGTGCGCCGCCCATAATATTCTGTTCCGGATCATAAGCGTTTGTCACACCCAAAGACGCGGCTGTCCCCGGCATAAGCTGCATAATGCCCATTGCCCCGCAGTGGGAGGTCGCCTTTGCGTCGAAACTGGACTCCGCCTTTGCCATCGCTTTAAGCAAATCTTTCGATACATGATAGGTACTGGAAGCTTTATCAAAAATCTGCTCCAAATAATCGCCATAACTAAGCGATGCCTGATTCATATAATTCGAAAAATAGGTACTCGTATTCGCATTATTTTCTACCGCCGCTGTCTGTGTGCTGTCCACACCCGTTACCGCATTGATATTCATAAGAACCCTCTTCCTTTCCCGGCACTTTTCCCTATCGTTCCATTACGCTTTTATCTTGTATGGATGCATGATAAATACCGCATTCTGACCATTTCTTATATTTATTTTAATTAATTTTTACCGTTGCCGCGCCTGGCAAGGACGTCCCTGTAAGCAAGGCCGCAAACGTTCCGATCAAGTCCGTTTGTCTTATGGTATCTGACAGGTCTGCCTCAAGATTGATCTGTACTTTTTTATATACCTGATCAAACGCGCCGGTACCAATTTTTTGCAGTTTTTCCGCAAGTATGATAATTTTATTTAATTTTTTGCAATTGGCGAATGCACGCTCTCCAATGGACGTTACATGCGTTCCGATTGTAATGGATTTTAGTTTCGCACTATTTTCAAACGCACGGTCTGCAATCTGTACAACTTTATATTTTTTACCGTTCAGCTTCACTTCCGCCGGAATCACCGCTGTCGTCTTGGCCTTTGCGAACCCGAGACAGACCGCCGCATTTCCTTTTTCATGTATCACACGGTACTTCAGGCTGCCGGACGTATATTCCTGTCCATAAACCGCATTGCTGTCAGAACCGGTTTGATTTTCATCCTCTGTAATCGTTCCGTTTCCCGGCAGATTTCCATTTAACTGGAAGTTATCCATTTTATCCGAACCTGCCAGACCGCCGCTTCCAATCTCTATTCCCAACGGGTCATCCATTTGTACCGTCAGATTAGACGGGCTTTTTACATACCAGTACCAATCCGCGGATTCCGCCGTAATAGACGCTTTCGAAATCGGATATCTGCCGGACAGGTTTGCCTGCCCCGGATCAGAACAATAAAACACGCCGTTTGTATAATCGGTAACCAAAATCGCATGCGGCTTGTCGGAATCATATAATACGACGCCTTCCGGATGCTGTTCGAGCACGTTCTTTAATTCGTCCACAGATGTCAGATTTTTGTGTGCGACCGTAATGCCGGCCGTTTGAAAATCCCATTTAAGTCCTGCATTTTCCACCCATGCATCCCCTCGCACAGACGCTTCGTCAATGTTTCGCCACATCTCATTTCCAGACAGCATTGCGGCCCTGCGCACCATCATCACGGCGGATGCCAGTGTGCACCATTTTGCCTTAGACTGCCGGATAAACACGGATTCGTCATTCAGTGCCGAAAACGTCACGGCAGTTGCCGTCGTCCGCTCTGCCGCCGCGCATACCGCACCGGAAACTACCTGCAGCAGCATACACAAACAAGTCCATAAACAGATCCAGCGTTTTTTGTTGCCCCTTAACACACCTGCGCGCTGATCCTGCACAGGCATTTTTATTTGCTCCGTTTCTTCCATAAATGTGTAAACCATCCTCCCTTAAACCCATTTCTCCATGCGCTTTCTGCTTTTAAGTGCCAAAAGCAGAGTCTTGATAAACCAGACTATCCTTATTTTACTGCATCACAGATCATCTGGCAAGTAAATACCTTATTTTTTTTCGCAGCGGTTATGGTAATTTGGTGTTACGTTTTGACTGGGGGACGCCACGCCGGATGAGGGATGCGGGTCTGGCTTGCGGCTCCGGCTGGTCTTCTCTAATTCTACGTAACACACTCTAGTGCCTTGTTAAGTCCAAAACTGTATCAAAATATCATTTTGAACGCTTGAAAAAGTATTTATAGCTGCCTATCAGTAATGTAACATATTATAAATATGACTAATTTCAGTAATATATTTAATACAATAATGGACGATGCAAAGCATAAAATCTACATTTAGTATTTGTAATTGGTATAATATACTATATACTGAGTGCTTGTTGTTTTGATACAATTTTTGACTTTACAAGGCACTCGTACATCGGCCACTAAATATCTCATAGTTTCACTTGTCTATTTTTCCGATAGCACATGGCAAAAATCCTCACTGTACGCCGGTGCACCTCCGGTTTTTGCCAAGCACACAGCAAATAAATGGCTGACAAAATTTCACGAATCCATTTTACATATTACGATTACGTATAGGATACCAGTTGGAAAGCATGCCAAGATTAGCTGGGAGAGACGGTTTGCCCGGCTTGCTGGCGGCTTTGGAAGAATGGTTAGAAGCCCTTAGTATTCTGCCCGGTTACCTAAG
>CAJUIH010000058.1 GCA_910586045.1 uncultured Eubacterium sp. | reverse complement strand
ATAAACGGCGTAAAATTTCAGCACAATATCATTTGTTTCTGGCCCGCCGTTTATAGGGTTTATTGTGCAGTATTCAATCACCGAATATATAGAATCTAAAAAATAATATCCAGTTCCTTTTCAGCGTCCTTAATACCTACTGCGCACACTACGCCATGATCATTACACTGTTTATAACAAACAATATTTAAAACTACTTGCTGTATTGACTTAAATATAAGAAATATATCTACGACATAACAACTAATTGTAAACATAATTAATTATTAATAAAAAATCATGATGAACATAATATATAATGAATATCAAAAATGCATATAATAATCATAAAACATTGTATAAGCATTAAAATATCAAATTTAAAAGATAAATAATAACGGCCAAATAAATTCATACTATTTATTGAAACATTTTTAGATGTTTCACGTGAAACATTGCCACGTCAAAACATGCTAACATGATTGATTAGAAACATATAACTTTTCAATGTAAGGAGTTTTATTTTCAATATATTTAAAATCTATTTTATGTAAGATAATACAAATTAAAAAGCAATCAATTATATTAAGACCTAATTTTTTATTCTTTATTATTTCTACAGCAGTTTACAACTTTTCCTATTATTACGAATTTCTGTAATAATTCCTACTATATATTGTATACTTTTATAATTACTTAGACAAGATATCGTACTCACTTATAAAAGTTGTAAACTGGTGATTTCTATATAACAGTTTAGAATATTAACATGCACGTCTATCACATCCGTTTTCAACTTCACATTATTAATTGAAAAAATAGGCAATCATAAGTCATGTGTTATTTTATGTTTGATGTACTTGTATAGCAATTCGTAAATGTTTATATACTTAGTGCTTGTTATTTAAATCAATGCAAGACAGAGAAAAGAAGCGATGCAGTGGCATCGTTGACTGACGACAAGGCGGCAATAGCACAAGTAGTGATTGCTTAGGAATTGCCCCGAAATAATTTACCTATAGTTCGCAGAATTTTTCTTCGTAAGTGCAGTTTAATAATCAGGCGCATAGCGGGCTATGTAACTGACTTTTAAGCTATGCACTGGAGAAAAATACAAGATATATGGTAAGTTATTTTGGGACAGTTTCTTAGTAAAATGTATTTCAATAAACCAATACGGGTATTGGCTAGTATAATACGCGTTAAATAAGCATATCATTAACTGGCCTAAACTTCCGGGAACATATAACAAAAATTCTCCATATATACCCTTTACACCTGTGGTTTTTGCTATACACTTCGAAAATATATTTTCAGTCAAAGGTTATCCAGCATTTACCGGCACGGATGCCCGAAAATGGAAGCTGTTACGTAATGGACGGCGCATGAACTTCCAAGCTGTTAGGTATTATAAATAATAAAGCAGAAAATTTAGAACTTTTTGCTTTTCTTGGGCAAAATACTTATAAACGGCGTAAAATTTCAGCACAATATCATTTGTTTCTGGCCCGCCGTTTATCGGGTTTATTGTGCAGTATTCAAACACCAAATATATAGAAAGAGACTTTCTTTTCATCTGACGATTGGTTTGATATTGTATTAAACTTTACAAAACTTTAGCACATCGGGTATTAAATATTTAATACGTTCACACCGGATTTTTCAATTGTGCATAGTAAAAACCAAATTTACAAACTTCTGTATTAGTACTTGTCCGTTCAATAACATAAAAGCAATCAATTCTTTAAAGTTATATTTAAATTAAAAAAGAACGGAATCCATATACTAATATTTTATTATTTACAATCTTTTTGTTTTTACTTAATATATATTTCTGCAAAATGCACATGCTATACTGGTATAGCGACTTATTAAGATACATAGCAGGCACATTACCTGTTTTTCCATCTTCTATCCTGAATTTTCTAACCATAACCACTACTGCATGATTGAAAATCATATTTGCAAAGCAACAATATATTTAGGCTCTACATACATGCCAATAGACACGAAAATCAATCATAGATTTGAATACTTGCAAATAAAACAATACGCAATGGACTAATATTTTTTTCCAATAAGAATAAATCTATGATAGTAAAAGATATCATATTGTGATACAATATATTAAATTATATATTTATAAAACGCAAATACAAATTTTTATTTTTACGCTTTTATGAATCAAAAGTACTTACTGTTTTTAAATATAACAGAATCTCTTTTCATTTTTCTAAAGGAGGAATTTATGAGTAAGAAATGCTTAAAAAAAATGATCACGACATCCGCAATTTTGATTACAGGCATGCATGCATTTAACACATATATACAATCATGTATTACTCCTGTATCGATTTCAAAGGAAGACCAGATTTACAAGTGGAAAGACATGCAGATTATTTATACGAACAAAGGAACACCATCCGCTCCTCCCCTGCTCTTACTGCATAACCTGGATCCCTCTTCTTCGAAAGAAGAATGGTACCAGGCTGATCCCTTGTTAGAACAAAATTTCCATATTTTTGAACTTGATTTACCTGGCTGCGGAAAATCTGATAAATCAAATATGACTTATATTAATTATTTATATGTACAATTAATTTGTGACTTTATTCGTGATATTGTAAAAGAAAAATGCAATATCTGTGCTTCTGCTTTTTCAAATGCCTTTGTGTTTATGGCCACGCGCATGAAACCTGACATGTTTGATCAAATAATTGCGATAAACCCGCCGTCTATCCAGGAATTAGTCAAACCTATTTCTAAACAGAGCGAGTGGAAGAAAAAAATAATAGAATCCCCTGTTATTGGAACATTTTTATATAATTGCAGAATGAGCAAATCTTCTATCTGGGATGATTATAAATATGTTTATTTCTATAACGACAAAAATGTTCCGGAAAAAATAGCGGAAGTTTCTTATTTCAATGCCCATTACAAAAATGACGGAGGTAAATATCTTTACGGGAGTATGATTGGAAATTACACAAATATCAATATCGTACATGCTCTTCCACTGATTAAGGCGAATCTGTCGATTATTGCATACGGCAAATATAAAGAAGTAATTCAGGAATATAAAAAATATAATTCAAATATTCACGCTGTATATATATCAAACTGTAGACTGTTGCCGCAATTGGAAATATCCGAAACAATAGCAGACAAAATCAAATCCATACTCTTGAAAAATACTTAAATTAAAATTGTACATTCCACATTTTAGTATATGTAAATAGAATACCATTCGTATAAAAACACCCTTTTACAAGTTCCTGATTCCCTACCCCATACCAAAAGCCTAATTTGGCCATTCATTAGTTTTTGTTTTTAGCTATAAAAATGGAAAAGGCTGATAAACCTTTTCCATTTTATTTACAATAGATATGATCCTAAGAAAAAACAAACCCGTACATGCCCTCCCTATGTTATTGGCTGTTTTGTAGGAATACCTGATTTTCTAGGAAATTTTTTCGGCGTCTGTTTTCGCTTGTTTATCATTACAAGCGAACGTTTATATTCCGTGTCGGATAATGGAAAAATTTTTACTTCCGCTAACTCTCCGCCCAATAATTGTATTGCCTTTTTCGATTCTTCCACTTCTTGTTCAATTTCACTGGACTTATATGCTGCAAAAATCCCTCCGACCTTTACAAAAGGCATACAATACTCAGTTAAACTGGACAACCTGGCTACTGCACGTGAAACACTAAGATCAAATTGTGCGCGATAGTTTTCATCTCTCGCAAGCTCTTCTGCTCTTCCATGCACTGCTTTTACATTTTCTAATTGCAATTTTGCTATCATTTCTTTCAAAAATTCAATTCTTTTGTTCAAAGAGTCCACAAGCACAAGATGTAAATGCGGATACATTATTTTTAAAGGCAGGCCTGGAAATCCTGCGCCTGTGCCAATATCAATCATTGTTTCCATTTTATTTAAATCTAAGTACTGACCCAAAACAATACTATCCACAAAATGTTTTTCCACCACCTGATCTAAATCCGTAATCGCCGTTAAATTCATAAACGTGTTCCACTCTATAAGTGTATTATAATAGTTCAAAAATTGGTTTAATATAGTTTCAGTAATTACTATATTTAAATTTAATTTTTCTAATTTATCTTTTATTATTTCAATCTTATTAATCATTTATTTCACCTTTTAATCTTTTGAAGATTTTATTTCTACACTTTTAATGACTATATCTTCATAATCTTTTTTAATAATCTTTCTTAATAAGAAAGAAAAACGATACAAGACCTATCATGATTACTTCTAAGCATCAATCCATGTAGTGCTTTCATAAGATCAATGCCATTCTTAAAAATGCTAAATAAAAATCAAATAATAACCCCTGACAAATCATTCACGCAACAACAGAATATCTGAACAAAAACAAATGCACCTAATTTCCGATGTAAGAATCCATAACAATAAACATCCGTACATTCTAAAATATAAAAATCCGAAAAATCAACGCCTGAAACCTTTTTTTGATGATAATTAATAAAAGTAGTTGACATTCCATAATAATAATAGTAGTCGTTATACGATATTTATTTCATTATCTGATAAAAATATAAAATTCAAATATATAATTGTAACTTTAACTGATCAACAGCAAACTGTACTAAATAAACTAATTCAAAAAATTAATTTATGATTTATTTTTATAATATTGTTCTAAATATACTAACAGCACGGAGATATCCGCTGGAGATACACCGGATATTCGAGACGCTTGTCCAATGGATACCGGGCGGTACAAATCCAATTTTTGTCTCGCTTCTATGCGAAGACCGCTTACAGCCTGATAATCAAAATCTTTCTCCAACTTTTTATTCTCTAACTTTTTAAAAGTTTCTACCTGCTTGATCTGGCGCCGGATATAACCATCATACTTTACATTAATGTTTACTTGTTCTGCAACATCATCTGGAATTTCCGGCCTGTCCGGATCAAGTTCAGAAACTAAGTTATAATTTAATTCCGGTCTTCGAATCAGCTCTGTTAATGTAATTCCTGTATGCAATGGAACACTATTGTATTTTGCTAATACTTCCTGCGTATGATTGTTTGCACCTACCATTACCTGTGATATCCGATCTACTTCCTGGCGGATTAGATTTTCTTTTTTTAGGACTTGCTCATATCTTTCTTTGGATATCAGTCCAACTTGATATCCTTTTTTCGTAAGCCTAAGATCCGCGTTATCCTGACGCAGCAGCAGACGATACTCCGCTCTGGATGTCATCATCCGATACGGTTCATGATTTTCCTTTGTCACTAAATCATCTATCAGTACACCAATGTATGCTTCAGACCGGTCCAATATGATTGGATCTTTTCCCAATATTTCCATAGCGGCATTGATCCCTGCGATTAATCCCTGGGCTGCCGCTTCCTCATAACCGGAACTTCCATTAAATTGGCCGCCGCTGAATAAACCTTGAATCTTTTTAAATTCCAAAGTCGGGTATAATTGATTCGGATTGATACAATCGTATTCAATCGCATATGCATTTCTTACTATTTTGGCATTTTCCAGTCCGGGAACCGTACGATACATCTCGTATTGTACATCCTCTGGCATAGAGCTTGACATTCCGCCTACATACATCTCATTTGTATGAATCCCTTCCGGTTCAATAAATAACTGGTGCCTGTCTTTATCCGGAAATTTCACAACTTTATCTTCAATCGACGGACAATACCGCGGGCCTGTTCCTTCGATGACCCCAGCATACATTGGAGAACGATCCAAATTATTTCGAATAATTTCATGTGTCTTTTCATTTGTGTAGGTTAACCAACAAGATACCTGCTCAATTTGTACTTCTTCCGGATTCGTAGTAAATGAAAATGGTACAATTTCCGAATCTCCCTTTTGTTCCTGCATTTTTGAAAAATCCAGCGAACGCCGATCCAGCCTGGCCGGCGTACCTGTTTTAAATCGAAACATTTCGATTCCTTCCGCTTTTAAGGAATCTGTCAAAGCATTTGCCGCCATCAAACCATTTGGGCCTGTATAAGAAATCATTTCTCCTGTCAGACACCGCGCACGCAAATACGTGCCTGTACATAAAATTACTGCTTTACATTTATATTCCGCACCGGATACTGTTTTAACAGCCTTTATGTGTTTTCTTAAATCATCTTGAGATATATGTGTTACTATTTCAGCCACTTCCGCCTGCTTGATTGTTAAATGTTGTGTACGCTGCAGCGTTTGGCGCATTTCCATACTATAATCAGCTTTATCGGCTTGCGCCCGCAGGGAATGTACCGCGGGGCCTTTTGATTTGTTTAACATCTTAGACTGTATAAACGTTCGGTCTATATTTATGCCCATTTGTCCTCCAAGCGCGTCAATTTCCCGAACCAAATGTCCCTTGGAACTGCCTCCGATATTCGGATTGCATGGCATTAACGCCATACTATCGACACTGACGGTAAAAATAATCGTTTCCAGACCAAGTCTTGCACAAGCTAACGCAGCTTCACAGCCGGCATGTCCAGCCCCTACCACGACTACATCATAGGTTTCTTTTAATCGGTTTTTTATTCCCGCATTTTTTGTATTCTGATCTTTTTGATTTTCACTGATTGCGCATTCCATCTACTTCCCTCCTGCTATCTCAAATAAACTGCAACAATATTTTTATTTTCCCATGCAAAATTTAGAAAAAATCTCATCTGCCAAATCATCGGTAATGGATGCGCCGATAATCGTCCCAAGTACTTCATATGCATGCAATAAATCAATGGAATAAAAATCTTCCGGCATTTGCTGGGCAATACTCTCTTTCACCAGCGTTAAACTCTCTAACGCCTGTACAAGGGCATCTTTATGTCTGATATTCGTAATTACTACCTGGTCATTAAATGAAATTTCCCCTTTGGAAAACATGCTGCCAATCAAGTCCGCCAATTCTTGGATACCGTCCCCTTCTTTCGCGGATATAGACAGGATGTGGCTTGAAATCTGTGCAAGATCATCCGGTTTGACACAACAGCGCAGATCAGATTTATTTAAAAGCACAATTACTTTTTTGTCTTTGATCATATCTGCAGCCATACGGTCTTCCTCCGTAAATGCATCGGATCCATCGACCATATATAAGACAAGATCCGCTTTTTCTAAATATTCTTTTGTTTTCGTTACCCCTATTTTTTCTACCACATCTTCTGTTTCCCGAATGCCAGCCGTATCAATGATATGCAGGCTCATTCCATTTATATTTACCTGTTCTTCCAAAATATCTCTGGTTGTGCCCGCTACATTTGTAACAATCGCACGATCCGATCCCGTTAGGAAATTTAACAAAGAAGATTTGCCTACGTTTGGCTTTCCTACAATTACGGTGTGAATCCCTTCCTTTAAAATCCTTCCATTGTCAGCATTTTTCAATAATATCTGTATTTCTTTTATTAATTGATCTAAAATATCCGTTAAATGGCTGTCGTAACCATCTAACGTATAATGTTCAGGATCATCGATTGCAGATTCTATCCATGCAGTTTCATATAAAATGATCTTTCGAAGACTTTTAATCTTATTTAAAACAGAACCTCTAAGTTGGCTAATAGAACTTTTTAACGCAAAATCATTTTTTGAATTAATAAGGTCTATCACTGATTCCGCCTGTGTCAGGTCGATCCGTCCATTTAGAAAAGCACGTTTTGTAAATTCTCCGGGTTCCGCCGGCCTTGCCCCATTTTGAATCACAAGCTCCAAAATTTTGTGCATAACCAAATTGCCCCCATGACAATCAATTTCTACCGTATCTTCTTTTGTATAGCTGTTCGGCGCTTTCATCAGCATGACTAAGACTTCATCAACCGGTTCTGCTTCTGCCATAATATATCCATAATGAATCGTATGAGACGCGGCATCCGCTAACTTTTTTTTATTTTTTGCACAAAAAATACGGTCCGCAACAAGAACGGCGTCCGAACCGCTGATTCGTATAATTCCGATTCCCGCGTTAGACGCGGATGTAGCAATTGCGGTAATTGTATCATTGATCTTCATAATCAGGCCTGCCTTTCTGCTTATTACATGCATTTTAAAAAAACTGTGTCCAAAATAATTTGAACACAGTTTCTTTAATTTTAAGTTAACTTCTTTTTAAAGTGACGACTACATGTCTGTACGGTTCTTCTCCTTCGCTATGTGTAGAAACAAACCGGTCATTTTGCAAAGCGGAATGAATCACCCTTCGCTCAAACGGATTCATTGGTTCAAGTGAGATCGGACGTTTTGTTCTTTTTACTTTAAATGAAATATTTTTGGCAAGATTTTCCAGCGTTTCCTTTCTCCTTTTACGATAATCCTCGGTATCCAATTTTACTTTCACGTAGCTTTCTGTCTGTTTATTGACAGCAAGATTTGTCAAATACTGAAGAGAGTCCAGTGTTTGTCCCCTTTTTCCGATCAAAACCCCCATCTCACTGCCCTTAAATTCCACATCAATGATACCGTTCTCTTCATCATACTTGGAAACAATCTCAACTTCCATATCCATAGCATGAAAAACACGTTCCAAAAAATCCCTTACAATATCTTCGACTGAAAATTTCTTCCGTGCCCGAATTACCGCCGGTTTGCTGCCAAATCCCAAAAAGCCTGTGCTTCCCTCACTCACAACTTCATAATCCAATTGATCACTGGTTACACTCAGCCGGACCAGAGCATCCGTAATCGCGTCATTGACTGTTTTTGCAGTTACTTCAATAAACTCCATCACAAAACCCCACCTTTTACTTATTATTTCTCTCGCTAAATTCTTTTACCAAATTCGCTTTTGCTGTCAAGCTATTTGGATTGGCTGTTTTCCTATATTCGTAGGCTTTTTGAATTTTAGTCTCTCTTTCCTCCTTTGTCATTGCAGACGACAATTGTACATTTCCTTTTGTACTTAATTTTGCAGTATTCCGAATCTGATTCTCACTAATCCCCATCTTTTCCAGTTTTTTCTTGCGTTTTTCTAGATTTTTGGCTATTACCGCATCCAAATCCAGATTTTGGATGTGCTTATTTACAAAAAACTGCTGTACGCATCTGGTCAGTGAACTAAAGATCCAGTAAATTCCAAGTCCGACCGGAACTGTAAAACACAATACAAGCGAAAACAACGGCATCGTATAATTCATTGTTTTCATTTGCCTTGACATCACGCTGTTCGGATCGGTGTCCGCCTGCGGCATAAGCTTAATATTGATCATCTGCGTCGCATAAGAAGTAATCGGTACCAGCAAGGCTAATAATACAAATAAATAGGAATGGCTTTTCACACTGGAAGAAATAATCGCAAACGGAGAATCGGAAATATTCATTCCTAAAAAATTGTTCATGTGGTTAAGCTGTACTTCCGTTGTATTAATAATTTCTGTAAGATTAGGAAACACTTCCCGCAGCGTATCCCAACCTGTCGTTGCCATTTTATAAATCGCATCTATAATATAGTTTTTTACCGCCGCTATATCTGAATTTTGGAAATCCGCATTGATCGAGCCAAGCTTCATCGTCTCCACAAAATCCGTCATGATTTTCTGATAACCGGCAGTACCAACAATTCCGTCTACAATTCCGCTGAATGTATCCTTTACACTGGATACATAGGCCGGCACATTATAGATCACACGGTACAGGGCAAAAAATACAGGCATTTGAATAATAAGCTGCAGACAAGTTCCGCTTGGCGATATCCCGTATTTCGCGTATAGCGCCTGTGTTTCTTCATTCATCGCCATCTGCGCTTCCTGATCCCTGCGCCCTTTATATTTTTCCTGGATTGCTTTCAGTTCTGGCTGCATTCTTTGCTGCAGTTTGGAAAATTTCTGCTGCTTTATGGTCAGCGGCAGCATACACATATAAATCAGTATAGTTAATACTATGATTGTCAAACCAATATTTTCTATTCCAAATACATTTTCAAGGAATAAATAAATCCAATTCATGATCCATCCCAAAAATCTGGCAATGGGACCTAAAATTGAACCGGAATACTGTGTCAGCATAATTGTAGTCAATGAAATACCTCCTTATGGAACTGGGTCGTAACCACCTTTTGAAAAAGGATTGCATCGAAGAATCCTCCAGCACGCAAGCAACCCTCCCCTGACCGGCCCATGCTTACAAATAGCTTCCAACGCATAATCGGAACAGGATGGAAAATAAGGACACTTTACCGTTTTCATCGGCGATAAATACCTTTTATAAAATTTAATGCATAAAATCATCCATTTTTTCAATTTCATTCCATCTTCTTTTTCTTATTTTGATACCCGCTGATTCCTATGGTAAACTTAATCTCTCACGAGTATATTTAAATTTTATTGTTGTTTTTTCATAACTCAACTGTATTTTATATATTAATTCTTATTTGAATTTTATTGTCCCTGTTTTAGCACAACATGCAGTTTGTTTCCAAGATGCAGCACAGCGCTCTCCGTCTCCAAATAAGACATTTTTTTTGCAGATACCCTTGCGATAATTACAAGATCAAAACCTTGTTTAAATATCGTCTCATGCATTCTGTAAGATTCTTTTACCAGACGCTTGATCCGATGCCTGATCACACTATTGCCTACTTTCTTGCTAACGGAAATGCCTAACCGATTATACCTCGTCCCATTTTCCAGCGTATACATAACAAGATAACGGTTTGCACAGGATTTCCCATTTCGATATACGTTCTGAAAATCAGAATTTTTTTTCAGTGAATCAGTAAATATCATGACCAGTTCTTCCCCTATTGCGTTTGCTTGTCATCATAACTCCCCCAATTGCTGTCCTGTACCTCATGTTTTTGATACACAAAAAAAACGGTTATTTTATGGTATTTTTCCAAATATTATATAGTAATCATTTTAAAATAACCGTCATATAAAGATAATGAAGAAGAAAGACCACAAAAGATGTGGCCTATGCTGATAATTTTTTTCTACCTTTTAATCTTCTTGCAGCCAATACCTTTCTTCCGCCTGGCGTACTCATCCTTTTACGAAAACCGTGTTTCTTAGCCCTGTGTCTTTTGTGTGGCTGATAAGTCATCTTCATGCTCGATGCACCTCCTCTGATCTAGTTCCATTGAAAAAAATACCATTACAATTATATCAGAAACAATACTCAAGTCAAGGAAAACCCTTCAATTTTATATATTTTTTATGATTACAGGTTTGGATTCCACAGATCCAACCAAAAAGGTTTTACACAATAAAAGTTTCCAACAAAAGTTATCCACACAATTATCCACAATTTTTTGCTAAATTTTCTTAAAACGCTTGAATTTACTGGGTTTGCCGGATGTGGATAACTGTTGAAAACCCGTGTATGAGAGCGGGATCCTGACTGAATACCGGTGTATAAATCTGTTTATCCACCTTCCTTCCTTTCTCTTTTTTAGGATTTTGCACATTTTATCAACGTTTTTAATTGCTAAATTCGCAATTTTAGTTTATGATAGATAGAGTGGTTTTTTATCTGTTTTTTTAAATGTATGAAAATAGCGGAGAATTATTATGTTAGTTGAGGAAAAATGGCAAGACATACTACTTGCAGTTAAAACTGAATACGGACTATCCAAAATTGTATATGAATCATGGATCGAGCCATTAGAAATTTTCCGGATTGAAGAAAACAAACTCTATGTTCTCGTTCCTCCGGAACAGATTGCATTAAATTATATCTCAAAAAAATATCTGACACCTTTGAAAATTGTAATTGCTGAAATGACAGGGATTGATTATGAAATCGAATTTATCCTTCCAGAAGATGCAAAAAAGATGAAGCCCGTAAAATCTATTGCGATGCAGGAGCCTGAAGTACCAAAAGAAGATTATAACCTTAATCCAAACTATACATTTGATACCTTTGTCGTAGGCAATAATAATAAGCTTGCACATACAATCTCTCTGGTAGTTGCAGAAGAAGCCACAAACCCCGAAAAGAAATTTAACCCTCTTTTCTTATGGGGCGGCGTAGGACTTGGCAAGACACACTTGATGCATTCCATTGCACACCATATCCTTGCCAACCACCCACATTTGAAAATCCAGTACGTATCTTCCGAAGTATTTACAAATGAAGTGATCGACGCGATACGTAACGGCAGCAATTCACAAATTAACGCGATGCGCGAAAAATACCGAAACGTAGATGTGCTTTTGATTGACGATATACAGTTTATAATAGGAAAAGACCGGACACAGGAAGAATTTTTTAATACGTTTAATGTCCTTTATAACGCGGGTAAACAGATTGTGATCTCAAGTGATAAACCGCCGAAAGAAATGACCACTTTAGAAGAACGGTTCCGGTCCCGGTTCCAATGGGGATGCATGGCGGATATCAGTTCTCCCGATTATGAAACACGCATGGCAATCCTTAGAAAAAAAGAAGAAATGGATGATTTCCAGCTTGCGGATGAAATTATAGAATATATTGCAAACAACATTAAGTCCAATATTCGTGAACTGGAAGGCGCCCTTAACCGCCTGATGGCATTTTCGAGGCTGACGCATGTAGAAATTACAATAGAAACAGCCAAAGAACAGTTGGAAAGCATTATTAACCCTGATATGCATAAAGAAATTACGCCGGAACTGATTATTGAAATTGTAGCCGAGCATTTTCAGCGGACACCGGAACAGCTTATTTCCAAGTCCAGAAGCAGCGACATTGTCCGCCCGCGCCAGATTGCCATGTATTTATGCAAAAATATGACCGACGCGTCCCTTTCCGGCATCGGCGAAATACTGGGCGGAAGAGATCATTCCACAATTATTCATGGAATCGAAAAAATTGAAAAAGAATGCAAAACCAACGAAAAAACGCAGAATTTAATAGAAACGATCCGTAAAAAAATTAACCCAAATTGACACTTTTTCTCTGTTTTGTGTATTTTATGCACATTTTTACGGGTTATCCACATTTTATTGTGGATAAGTGTGGATAACTTTTTATTTTCTGTTTATTACACTGTATAACTTGGGAAGGGAAAATACAGATTTTTCTACAAAATTCGATTTTGTGACAGTTATAGACAGGTTATCTAAAGTTCAGGTAAGGTTGTTCACGTACTTTTCGAAGTACCTTAACGCTGAATTTTAAAGGGTTATCGTACTTTTACACATATACACGGCTTTGATTATGATGATTATGAAATAATAATATATTTATTTATAAACTTTCAGTATGAAGGGAGTTATACACATGAAGTTAATCTGTTCCAAAGCAAACCTTCTCTATGGGGTCAATATGGTCATTAAAGCAGTACCGACCAGAACCACTATGCCTATACTAGAATGTATATTAATCGATGCATCAAAAGATGAAATAAAATTGTTGGCTAACGATATGGAATTGGGCATAGAGACAACCATTGAGGGAACCATAGAAGAACCTGGCATTATTGCTTTAGACGCTAAGATCTTTTCAGATATTGTAAGGAAACTGCCTGATAATGATGTTGTGATCCAATCAGACCAGTCATTGAATACATTTATTACATGTGAAAAAGCAAAATTTAATATTATGGGAAAATCAGGAGAAGATTTCTCCTATCTCCCTACCGTTGAAAAAAATAAACCTATATCTATCACTCAGTTTACATTAAAAGAAGTCATTCGTCAAACAATTTTTTCGATTTCGGATAACGATACCAATCCATTAATGACCGGAGAATTGTTTGAGATTCATGAAAATAAAATGCGTGTCGTTTCTTTAGACGGGCACAGGATATCGATCCGCAGCATTGACTTGCAAAACAGTTTTGGCGATTATAAGGTGATTGTTCCAGGAAAGACGCTGCAGGAAATCAGCAAAATACTGCCGGGTTCGGCGGAAGAATATGTCGATATTTATATTACGGAAAATCATATTATTTTTGAATTTGAAAAGACAGTTGTAGTATCAAGGCTGATTAGCGGTGAGTATTTTAAGATTGATCAAATGCTTTCGTCCGCCTATGAAACAAAAGTAGTTATAAATAAACGGGAATTTATGGATTGTATTGAAAGGGCTGCGCTTCTTGTAAAAGAAGGAGATAAAAAGCCGATCATTATGGATATCAAAGATGAATCGATCGAGTTGAAAATTACCTCGTTTATCGGATCTATGAATGAGGAGATTGAAATTACAAAGGCAGGCGCGGATATGCTGATTGGATTTAATCCAAAATTTTTTATTGACGCGCTGCGTGTGATTGACGATGATGAAATTACGATGTATATGGTCAATCCGAAAGCACCTTGTTTTATACGAAATGAGGAAGACCAGTATATTTATCTGATTCTTCCGGTCAATTTTAATTCGGTAAATTAACGCCATGTTTTTGCTAGAAAAGGATTTGAGGGAATGATGAAAACGATTAAGATCAGGGACGATTATATTAAATTGGGGCAGGCAATGAAACTAGCGGGTCTTGTTGGTTCCGGTGTGGAGGCAAAAATAGTCATACAGGATGGAAAAGTGAAGGTAAATGGAACAACAGAGCTTCAGCGCGGAAAAAAACTGCGTAACGGGGATATTGTCTCTTATCATGGCGAGACAATACAAATAGCGCAATGAGGATTCAGTCGATTGCCCTTAAAAATTTTCGAAATTATAAGGAACAATACGTCGAATTTACAGAGGGTACGAATATTTTGTTCGGGGATAACGCGCAGGGTAAAACAAACGTACTGGAATCTGTTTACGTTAGTGCTACTACAAAGTCACATAAAGGCTGCAGGGATAAAGACATGATCCGGTTTTCGCAGGATGAGTCACATATACAGACAGTTGTTTTAAAAAATGACAAGGAATACCAGATTGATATCCATTTGAAAAAAAACCGTTCCAAAGGAATAGCGGTAAACCGGGTGCCGATCCGCAAAGCAAGCGCTTTGTTCGGCATATTAAACATTGTATTTTTTTCACCGGAGGACTTGCATATTATAAAGAATGGGCCATCGGAACGCAGACGTTTTTTGGATTTGGAATTGTGCCAGCTTGATAAGATTTATTTTTCGGATTTGGTCAATTACAATAAAGTTTTGAATCAACGGAATAAATTGTTAAAGGATCTGGTTTTTCGGCCGGAATTAATGGATACCCTTTCCGTATGGGATACGCAGCTTGCCGAATATGGAAGCAGGATTATCCGGCGCAGAAGTGCCTTTGTTCAGGAACTAAGCGAAATTGTGTTCGCTATTCATAAAAAAATATCAGGGAATCGTGAAGAACTTGTCGTTAGTTATGAACCGAATGCGGATGCGGGGCAGCTTGAAACAGAGCTTGCGAGACTTAGGCAGAAGGATTTGAAATATTGCCAGACATCCACAGGGCCGCATAGGGACGACCTGTCTTTTCAGATCAGCAATGTAGATATCCGCAAATTCGGTTCACAGGGACAGCAAAGAACGTCCGCGCTTTCTTTAAAGCTTTCGGAAATTGAATTGGTGAAAAAATCGATTCATGATACGCCGGTATTGCTGTTGGATGATGTTTTATCCGAACTTGACAGCAGCAGACAAAATTATTTGCTGAACAGTATTCATGATATTCAAACAATTATTACGTGTACCGGGTTGGATGAATTTGTCAAAAACCGTTTTAAAATAGATCGCGTATTTGAAGTGATTGACGGCCGTGTGGAGTTACGGACCAGGAAGTAGGGGAATCACACCGAAGCAGAAGGACCAGGAGGGGAGATATATGGCTACAGAAAATAATTATGGTGCTGATCAGATACAGATATTGGAAGGATTGGAAGCAGTACGTAAAAGGCCTGGAATGTATATCGGCAGTACGTCTGCAAGGGGACTTCATCATCTTGTTTATGAAATTGTAGATAATTCGGTGGATGAGGCGCTTGCGGGCTATTGTAAAAACATTGAGGTAAAAATTAATCCGGATAATTCCATAACGGTAATAGACGACGGGCGCGGGATTCCGACCGGGATCAATCATAAAGCCGGACTTCCTGCTGTAGAGGTTGTATTTACGGTACTTCATGCCGGAGGCAAATTCGGCGGCGGCGGATACAAGGTATCCGGAGGACTGCATGGCGTAGGCGCGTCTGTTGTAAATGCACTGTCCAATTGGCTCGAGGTAGAGATTTATAAGGATGGAACGATTTACAAGCAGCGTTATGAACGGGGCGTTACGATGTATCCGTTAAAGGAAGCGGGGACGTGTGATCCAAATAAAACAGGGACGAAAGTGACTTTTTCACCGGACGGCTCCGTGTTTGAGGAGACAGTTTATGATTATGAGACACTCAAGCAGCGTTTGCGCGAAACCGCCTTTTTGACCAAAGGGCTTAGGATCCAGTTAAAGGATAAACGGGAAGATCCGGTACGGTTTCATGAATTTCATTACGCAGGCGGAATCAAGGAGTTTGTAACGTATTTGAATCGGAGCCATGAACCGCTGTATCCGGAAGTCATTTACTGTGAAGGGCAAAGGGACCATGTGATGGTGGAGGTTGCTTTGCAGCATAATGATTCTTATAATGATTCTACGTACAGTTTTGTAAATAATATCATTACACCGGAGGGCGGCACGCATTTGGCTGGATTTCGTAATGCAATTACAAAAACATTTAATGCATATGCAAAAGCAAATAAAATAATTAAAGAAAATGATGCAGCTTTGGCCGGTGAGGATATCAGAGAAGGAATGACGGCGATTATCAGTATCAAAATAGAAGAACCTCAGTTCGAAGGCCAGACGAAACAAAAGCTTGGAAACAGTGAAGCGCGTGGAGCCGTAGATTCGGTCGTCAGCGAACAGCTTACGTATTTTCTCGAACAAAATCCGCAGATCGCAAAAGCGATTTGCGAAAAATCGCTTCTGGCGCAGCGTGCCAGAGACGCGGCGAGAAAAGCGAGGGATTTGACACGCAGAAAGACGGCTCTGGAAAATACTTCCCTTCCGGGCAAACTGGCTGATTGTTCAGACAGGGATCCAAAAAACTGTGAAATTTTTATTGTCGAGGGGGATTCTGCGGGAGGTTCCGCGAAAACAGCCAGAAGCCGCGCGACACAGGCGATTCTTCCGCTCAGGGGAAAAATATTAAACGTGGAAAAAGCAAGGCTGGATAAAATATACGGAAACGCGGAGATTAAGGCGATGATTACTGCCTTTGGTACGGGGATTCACGAAGATTTCGATATTTCTAAGCTCAGATACCACAAAATCATTATTATGACGGATGCGGACGTGGACGGGGCGCATATCAGTACGTTGATGCTGACCTTTTTGTATCGGTTTATGCCGGAACTGATCCGTCAGGGGTACGTATATCTCGCGACGCCGCCGCTTTTTAAAATTGAGAAAAATAAAAATGTCTGGTATGCTTATGACGATGAAGAACTTGATAAAATACTAAAAGAGATCGGACGCGACGGCAATAATAAAATCCAGCGTTACAAAGGACTTGGAGAAATGGACGCGGACCAGTTATGGGAAACGACCATGGATCCGGAAAAACGTGTGTTAAAGAAAGTCCTCTATGATCCGGAAAAATCTTCGGAAATAGATCTGATCTTTACAACATTAATGGGTGATAAAGTAGAGCCAAGACGGGAATTTATTGAGGAAAATGCGCGGAAAGCTCAGCTTGATATTTAGGAGGTAGAAGAAATGGATGATAAGATATTTGATCAAATCCATGAGGTAGACTTAAAAGAGACAATGGAATCTTCTTATATTGACTATGCTATGAGCGTGATTGCGCAGCGTGCCCTGCCGGATGTCCGAGACGGATTAAAGCCGGTACAGAGAAGGGTTCTGTTTTCCATGATTGAACTGAATAACGGCCCTGATAAGCCGCATCGTAAATGCGCCCGTATCGTCGGCGATACCATGGGTAAATATCATCCGCATGGAGACAGTTCTATTTATGGTGCGCTCGTAAATATGGCGCAGGAATGGTCAACCAGGTATAAACTGGTAGACGGGCATGGGAATTTTGGTTCCGTCGACGGCGACGGCGCTGCAGCCATGCGGTATACAGAGGCGCGGCTGAGCAAAATTTCTATGGAAATGCTCGCGGATATTAATAAAAATACGGTTGATTTTGCGCCGAACTTTGATGAAACGGAAAAGGAACCAACCGTTTTGCCATCCCGTTATCCAAATCTGCTTGTCAATGGTTCTACCGGAATCGCCGTAGGTATGGCTACCAATATCCCGCCGCACAATCTGCGTGAGGTGATTGCCGCGGTTGTAAAAATAATTGACAATGAAGTGGAGTTTGACCGGACTACGGATTTGAATGAATTGACAGATATTATCAAAGGGCCGGATTTTCCTACCGGCGGCCAGATCCTCGGTACCATAGGAATAAACGAAGCATACCGGACTGGGCGGGGGAAGATCCGGGTACGCGCCATATCCAATATCGAGCCGATGAATAACGGGAAGAACCGTATTATTGTAACAGAACTGCCTTTTATGGTAAATAAGGCTCGTTTGATTGAAAAAATCGCGGATTTGGTAAAGGATAAAAAAATAGACGGCATCACCGCGCTCAGAGATGAGTCAGACCGCCAGGGAATGCGGATTTGCATTGAATTGCGCAAAGATGTCAATCCGAATATGATTCTGAACCTGCTGTATAAACATACACAGCTTCAGGATACGTTTGGCGTTATTATGATCGCATTGGTCAATAATCAGCCGAAAGTACTGAATTTGCTGCAGATGCTGGAGCATTACCTGCAGCACCAAAAGGAAGTTGTAACCAGGAGGACAAAGTATGACCTGAATAAAGCAGAAGAACGGTCACATATCTTAGAAGGATTATTAGTAGCCCTGGATCATATTGACGAGGTGATTTCACTGATCCGCAGCAGCCGGAATGCGGCGCAGGCAAAAGAAAAATTAATTGCACGTTATGAATTGTCGGATGCACAGTCGCAGGCAATTGTAGATATGCGTTTTCGTGCGCTGACCGGACTGGAACGAGAGAAAATTGAAGGGGAATATCGGGATTTACAGGAGAAAATTGCTTATTATAAGGGGATTTTGGCGGACGGCAAAAAACTGCTCGGGGTGATCAAAGAGGAAATTTTGCTGATCTCTGATAAATTCGGGGATGAACGCAGAACATCTATTAGTTATGATGAAATGGATGTATCGGCTTCCGATATGATCCCGGTTACGGATATTGTGATTATAAGGACAAAATTTGGCTATATTAAGCGTATGAGCGTGAATAATTTCCGCAGCCAGCACCGCGGAGGGCGCGGGATTAAGGGAATGGAGACAATCGGGGACGACTATATTGAGGATTTGCTGATGACGACCTCCCATCATTACCTGATGTTTTTTTCCAATACGGGACGCGTGTACCGGATGAAAGGGTATGAAATACCCGAAGCGGGCCGAACTTCAAGAGGGACAGCGATTATTAATTTGCTGCAGCTTCAGCCGGGAGAAAAAATAACGGCGTTGATTCCGTTTCGTGATTATAAAGAGGATGAGTACTTATTTATGGCGACCAAAAAGGGACTTGTCAAAAAAACGGCAATTTTGGATTACGCGAATATCCGCAAAACAGGTCTTGCCGCCATTCATCTGCGTGAAGACGATGAATTGATTGAGGTCAAAAGAACAGATAATACGAAAGATGTGATTTTAATTACGAAATATGGACAGTGCATCCGCTTTAATGAGAAAGATGTGCGCAGTACCGGCCGAAATTCCATGGGTGTGATCGGTATGAACCTTGCTTCTACGGATGAAGTAGTGGGTATGCAGTTGGATACACAGGGCGATATGCTTTTGATTGTTTCAGAACGAGGGATGGGTAAATGTACCATGATGGACGAATTTACCGTACAAAACAGGGGCGGCAAAGGCGTCAAATGTTATAAAATCACAGAAAAAACAGGGAATATTATTGGCGTAAAGGCTGTTCGGGATCATAATGAAATTATGATGATTACAACAGAGGGAATTATTATCCGTATGCCGGTAAAAGGGATCTCTGTTTTAAGCAGGGTCACATCCGGGGTGAAATTGATGAATCTGGAAGACGACGTAAGTGTTGCGAGTCTTACAAAAGTAAGCGAAAATGTATCCGATGCAGGTACAGAAGAACAGCAAGAAGAACAACAGGAAGAAAAGCGAGAAATATATGACGAGACTGCAGCAGCAGAGTCCGCGGATCATCTGCCGCAGCAATTGCAGGATCTTTTGGAACGTGCAGAATCAGATCAGTCAGAAGAAGACTGATAGAGAATGCGGGGTACGATCCGTATTGTTTTAAGGAGAACGGAAAATGAGGATCATCCATACAGACGATATCATCAAAAATATCAGTGAAATGTGCATAGAAGCGAATTTATATCTGTCGCAGGATATCAAAGATTCGATTCGCCGCGGCAAAGAGCAGGAGAAGTCTATGCTTGGCTGCCGTATTTTTGAACAGTTAGAAGAAAATATGGACATTGCGTCGGCAGAACAGATACCGATTTGTCAGGATACCGGTATGGCGGTCGTATTTTTAAATATCGGACAGGATGTCCATATTGATGGAATTGCATTAGAAGACGCGGTAAATGAAGGGATCCGTCAGGGCTATACGGAAGGATATTTGCGTAAATCGGTGGTCAAGGATCCGATCTTTCGGGAAAATACGAAGGATAATACACCAGGAATCATCCATTATAGGATTGTTCCTGGTGACCAATTGGAAATCATCGTAGCGCCGAAAGGATTTGGCAGTGAAAATATGAGCAGAGTTTATATGCTAAAGCCAGCGGATGGGATCGAAGGCGTAAAAGAGTCTATTTGGAAAACAGTGAAAGAAGCAGGCCCGAACGCATGTCCGCCGATGGTGGTAGGCGTAGGGATCGGCGGTGATTTTGAAAAATGCGCGCTGATGGCAAAACAGGCTTTAACGCGAAATATTGAGGAACATTCTGAAATTGCGTATGTAAGACAGTTGGAAGAAGAAATGCTGGAAAAAATAAACCGCCTTGGCATCGGCCCGGGCGGGCTGGGAGGTACGACGACGGCGTTAGGTGTGAACATCATTACTTATCCGACACATATAGCCGGTCTGCCAGTCGCGGTCAATATTTGCTGTCATGTATCCAGGCATGTAAAAAGAATACTTTAACTTTAAAATCATAGAAGATAAAAAAAAGAAGGTATAAAAAACGAAGATGATGGAAAAATATATTCATACACCAATCACAGAAGAAGTCGCGGTCAGCTTAAAAGCAGGAGATTATGTATATTTATCCGGTACAATATTTACTGCGCGCGACGCGGCACACAAACGTATGATAGAAGCATTGGATCAAGGCGGCAGTTTGCCGATTACGGCAGAAAACGCGGTGATCTACTATATGGGCCCGTCTCCCGCAAGGGAAGGCCAGGTCATTGGTTCAGCGGGACCTACGACGGCAAGCAGGATGGATTCCTATGCCGGCCGCCTGCTGGATCTTGGGGTGCGGGCAATGATAGGCAAAGGAAAACGGACAAAAGAAGTTGCGGATGCAATTGTTAGGAATAAAGCTGTTTATTTTGCCGCTGTGGGCGGAGCGGGAGCATTGATCTCGAAATGTATCCAACAGTCCGAGACAATCTGTTATGAAGATCTAGGTGCGGAAGCAGTTCGAAAATTAGAAGTGAAGGATTTTCCTATGATTGTTGTGATAGATACCGAAGGAAATAACCTTTATGAAACGGCGGTAAAAGCGTATGAAATGCCTGTTTGAAAAAAAAAGAAAAAAATTTAAAAAAAATATTGACAAATGATCCAATTTCATGTAATATTACTTTTGCGTTACGGCGCATGACAATTTTAAAAAGAAATTAGAACCAGAACTTTGGAGAAGTACTCAAGTGGCCGAAGAGGTGCCCCTGCTAAGGGTATAGGTCGGGTGACCGGCGCGAGGGTTCAAATCCCTCCTTCTCCGTTACACCTGAAAAATTAAAATAAAAAAGGTGTTGACAAAAGAAATAAAAAGTGATATAACTAAATAGTTGCAGTTCGGGTATGATAATTATAGTTCGTTTATTTAAAAAATCAAAATAAAAAAGTGTTGACAAACACTTCGAAGTATGATAAAATATCAGAGTTGCTGCTAAATAATAACAGCGAAAGCAAAAAATGCACATTGATAACTGAACAGTGAAACAACCTTGAAAGACTAAATAATATTTTAAAAA
>CAJUIH010000057.1 GCA_910586045.1 uncultured Eubacterium sp. | reverse complement strand
TTCTAACCATTCTTCCAAAGCCGCCAGAAAGCCGGGCAAACCGTCTCTCCATGCTAATCTTCGCAGGCTTTACAACTGGTATCCGATTCGTAATCGTAATACACAAAACGGATTCGGAAACCTTGTCAGCCATCCGTCTGCTGTTTTGCATTTCTATGGAGTGTAGGTTACGCAGAGGCAGAGAAAACCAGCCGGATAAGGGGCGCAGGCCTGCGTCGCTTATCCGGCGTCCCCGCAGCCAAAATGTAACACCTTATCTGAACTGTTATAAAATGTTGTAAAAATGCCGGAAAAATTGGCGATTCTAAGGAAGATTGACCAATAAAGGAAAATCGCGAGCCGGTAAAGAGAAAAGAATATATGGTAAAATAGTTTGCCGTTCGGCCAAAAAGCGGAAAAAAGTGCTAATCCAAACATAAAAAATAGTATTTCATCGTTAAGATCGCATAGTGAGATTTATAGAATTTTTATAGATATCTAAGATATATGGTCAAATTGCACAGAAAAAGGGGCATAAGTAGATGGAAACATAACATTTCACCATAAAAATATCACACTATTCCATTTAACATTTTGACATATCTGATATAATAAATTCCAAGTTGAAAGACTGAGCGCGCGGTCTGAATTCTTTACATATTTATGATTTCTTTTTGGAAAACGGAATAGAAAAGGTATCCAAATAAAACAAATTAGTAAAGGGGAAGAAATATGAGAACGAGAGCAAAAAAATTAGCAGCGTTAGGTTTGGCAGCAGTAATGGCGTTTTCTCTTGCGGCATGCGGCAGCGGGGATTCCGGCAGCAGCGGAAATTCCGGCGGTGATGCAAACAGCGGGGACAGCGGAGATTCCGGCAGCGACGCAAACAGTGGGGACAGCGGAGATTCTGAAAGTGCAGGCGGTGAGCTTTCCGTATCTATTTGGGATACAAACCAGGAACCAGGCCTGAATGAGATCATGAAAGATTTTACGGCGGAAACCGGAATTAAGGTTAAATTATCCGTCGTTGCATGGGATCAGTATTGGACTATGCTGGAAGCAGGCGCACAGGGCGGTTCTTTGCCGGACGTATTCTGGATGCATTCAAATGAAGCGGAACGTTATATGTCAAATGATATGCTGCTTGACTTAACGGATAAGATTGCGTCCAGTGATAAGATCAAGATCGAGAATTATCCGGAAGATATCTGGGGGCTGTATACACATGACAGTAAAAATTATGCGGTTCCAAAAGATGTGGATACGATTGCTCTTTGGTATAACAAGAAAATGTTCGATGAAGCAGGGCTTGATTACCCGACCGCTGACTGGACCTGGGATGATTTGACGGAAGCAGCGAAAAAGCTGACAAAAGATGACGGCAGCCAGTACGGTATGGTACTGAAAAATGACAACAACCAGGCTGGTTATTACAATTTTGTATACGACAACGGCGGCGAAATTATCAATGAAGATAAGACTGCTTCCGGATGGGATAAGCCGGAAACAATCGAAGCTATGCAAATGCTGGAATCCTGGATTAAGGACGGCGTGCTTCCGTCTGCTGAGACGATGGCAGAAAACGGCGAAGACGTTTTGCTTCAGTCCGGCAAGGTTGCAATGGCAATGCAGGGTTCCTGGATGGTTGCAGCATTCCGCGACAATGAATATACAGCAGAAAACTGCGATGTGGTAGAACTTCCAAAGAGCGCTAAAACAGGCAGAAGAGTTTCCGTTTACAACGGTCTTGGGTGGGCTGCGGCTGCAAGCGGCAAAAACACAGAGGCAGCATGGAAGCTGATCGAATACCTTGGTTCGGAACCGGCACAGAAAAAACAGGCAGAACTGGGTGTAACAATGTCTGCTTATAACGGCACATCCGATGCATGGGCAAAATCTGCGGATTTCAATCTGCAGGCGTATCTGAATATGATGGATGACATGGTAATCAGACCTTACTCCCGTTCTACGGTTACCTGGGAAGATGCAAATAATGAGATTCTGTTAAAAGCTTATACGGGCGATCTGACAATGGAAGAAGCCTGCAAGCAGATGGCAGAACAGATGAATCAGAAACTGGCAGAAGAAAAACAGTAATCGTGATCGCATGGGCAGGTTCGTAAGAATCTGCCTGTGTTAAGAAAGGAGTGAGCGGATTGAACAAGATGACCGGCCGTGCAAAAAGCGAATTAATTTGGGGATGGCTGTTCGTCCTCCCGACCATGATTGGTCTCATTGTTTTGAACATTATACCGATTTTCCAAACCGTTTATCAAAGCTTCTTTAAAACAGGCGATTTTGGAAAAGGGAACATCTTTGTAGGATTAACAAACTATGTAAATGTATTCGGCGATTCGGAAGTATGGCAGTCGCTGATTAATACAATCAAGTATGCCATCGTGGAAGTGCCGTTTTCTTTGTGCATTTCATTGGTACTGGCGGTACTTTTGAACAGGAAAATGAAAGGACGTTCCGTATACCGGACAATTATTTTCCTCCCGATGGTTGCTGCACCTGCAGCCGTAGCTATGGTATGGAGATGGCTTTACAATTCTGATTTCGGTCTGATTAATAATGTATTTGGCCTGAATGTAAAATGGGTTTCCGATCCTAAGATCGCAGTGTATGCCATTGCTGTAATCGGTATCTGGTCTATTATCGGTTATAATATGGTACTGTTTTTATCCGGTCTTCAGGAAATTCCGCATGATTATTACGAAGCAGCATCGATTGACGGGGCGACTGGTATCTCTTGTTTCTTCCGAATTACGGTCCCGCTGCTGTCCCCTACGATTTTCTTTGTACTGATTACCCGTGTAATTGCTGCACTTCAGGTATTTGACCTGATCTTCATGGTAATGAACGATGCAAACCCGGCTCTGGCGAAAACACAGTCGCTTGTTTACCTGTTCTATAAATATTCATTTATTAATAAGAACATGGGCTATGGTTCTACCATTGTTGTAGTATTGCTGCTTATTACTATGATCGTTACGCTGGTCCAGAATATCGGCCAGAAGAAGTGGGTATTCTACAATTAAGAAAGGAGGCAGCATAAATGGAAAGTAGTATGGAAAGAAATCAGAAAATTGTTTCGATTGTAATCCATGTGGTATTGATCTTGATATCGATTACGATGCTTGTTCCGTTTGCTTGGATGGTGTTGACCGCATTTAAATCTGTTACGGAAGCAACATCGGTAGATCCGTTTGTTATTTTTCCGAAAGTGTGGAGAACGGAAGCTTTTACGGAAGTCATCAATAATATGAATTTCCTGTTGTTATATAAAAATACGCTGTTGCTGATTTTCTTCCGTGTATTGTGCGCGGTGCTGACGGCAACCATGGCGGGTTACGCGCTTGGACGGTTGGATTTTAAAGGGAAAGGCCTGGCATTTGGGCTTGTAATGCTGCAGATGATGGTTCCGGCACAGATCTTTATTATCCCGCAGTACTTAATGGTCAGCAAAGTCAATATGCTGAATACGATTTTTGCTTTGGTATTTCCGGGTGTTGTTACCGCGTTTGGTACCTTTTTGCTCCGCCAGGGGTATATGGGCCTGCCGAATGACTTAGAGGAGGCGGCGCGTCTGGACGGATGTAATATTGGTCAGACATTCCTGTTTATTATGATGCCTCTGACAAGATCCAGTATGGTAGCACTTGGTATTTTTACGGCTGTATTCGCGTTTAAAGACCTGATGTGGCCGATGGTTGTTAATACAGATAAGGATATGCTTGTGCTTTCATCCGCACTTGCAAAAATGCAGGGTCAGTATGTAGCGGATTTCCCACAGTTAATGGCAGCTTCCCTGCTGGCATGTATTCCGATGATCGTAATCTATGTGATTTTCCAGAAACAGTTCATCGAGGGTATTGCTACATCCGGTGGTAAATTATAAAAAACAGGTAAGACAGATGGGGCTGCCATGCGGCAGCCCCATTATTCCAGATAGGGAGGGACACATATGGCAGTTATTTTTCATGAAGCGACAAAGATTTTTCATTTATTTAATAATGAAATCAGCTATATTATGAGGATTATGGAAAATGGACAGATGGAAAATCTGTATTATGGAAAAGCAATCCGCGACCAGGAAGATTTTGGGCATATGCATGAAGAAACCATGCGGTCTTTGATGTCTGTATGTGTGCCGGAACCAGGAATCCTGTCCATGCAGTATACAAAACAGGAGTATCCGGTTTATGGAACGGGTGATTACCGCAGTCCTGCCTTTACGGTTGTGCAGGAAAACGGCAGCAGGATTGTGAATTATATTTATGTGTCCCATAAGATTTACAAAGGAAAAAAGGAGATCCTCCCGCTTCCGGCAACGTATGTGGAGGAAGAAGCAGAGGCGGATTCGTTGGAAATTACGCTGCACGACCAGGTAACGGATACGGATTTGATTTTATCCTATACGATTTATACATCGGTACCGGTTATTACAAGAAACGCCAGATTTGTGCAGGCCGGCCCGCAGACCGTGATTTTAGACCGTGCTATGAGCGCAAGTGTGGAATTTTTGGATATGGATTTTGAAATGGTTCATCTTGCGGGCGCGTGGTCCAGGGAACGTTATGTGAAGAACCGTAAGCTGGAAATGGGAATCCAGTCCATTCAGAATCTTGCGGGAACCGGAAGCAGTTCCGACCATAATCCGTTCCTTGCGTTGAAAAGACCGCATACTACGGAAAGTCAGGGTGAGGTATACGGATTCAGCCTTGTATACAGCGGCAATTTCCTTGCCCAGGTTGAAGTATCGACCTTTGATTTGACAAGGGTTATGCTTGGTATTCATCCGGAAGGGTTTGCATGGGAATTAAAACAGGGAGAATCATTCCAGACGCCAGAAGTTGTTATGGTATATAGTGACAAAGGACTCAATAAAATGAGCCAGGTATACCACCGGCTGTACCGCACAAGAATGATGCGCGGGAAATGGAGAGATCAGGTTCGCCCGATCCTTTTAAATAACTGGGAGGCGACGTATTTTGATTTTAATGAGGAAAAAATCCTTACGATTGCCCGAAAAGCGAAAGAAGCAGGGGTAGAACTATTTGTCCTGGACGACGGATGGTTTGGAACCAGAAATGACGATTATCACGGACTGGGAGATTGGTATGTAAACCGCAGCAAACTGCCGGATGGAATAGATGGTCTGTCCAAAAAAGTGGAAGAAATTGGACTGAAATTTGGTTTGTGGGTAGAGTTGGAAATGGTCAATAAAGACAGTGATCTGTACCGTGCGCATCCGGACTGGGTGATCGGGGCGCCGAACCGTTTTGAATCCCACGCAAGGCATCAGTTCGTGCTTGATTTTTCCCGTAAGGAAGTAGTGGATTATATTTATGAAATGATATCCAAAGTAATCCGCGAGTCTTCGATTTCCTATATCAAATGGGATATGAACCGGTATATGTCAGAGCCGTACAGCAAAGGAACAGAGCCGTCCAAACAGGGAATGGTAATGCACCGTTATATTTTGGGCGTGTATGACCTGTATACCAGGCTGACGACGCAATTTCCGGATATTTTATTTGAGTCCTGCGCAAGCGGCGGCGCCAGGTTTGACCCTGCGATGCTGTATTTTGCGCCGCAGACCTGGACAAGCGATGATACGGATGCAGGGGAGCGGTTAAAAATTCAATATGGTACTTCCTATGTCTATCCGATTGTCAGTATCGGTTCCCATGTGTCTGCGGTACCAAACCATCAGCTTTTGCGGACGACGCCAATAGATACCCGCGCGAATGTTGCGTATTTCGGTACGTTTGGCTATGAACTGGATTTGAATCTTTTGTCTGACAGCGAAATGGAAAAAGTGAAACGTCAGATCGCGTTTATGAAACAGCACCGCAGCCTGATTCAGATGGAAGGAGACTTTTATCGTCTGGTCAGTCCGTTTGAAGGCGCTGGAAACGAAACGGCATGGATGGTAGTATCACCGGATCAGTCGGAGGCTATCGCTGGATTTTATCAAAGGCTGAACAAGATCAATGCGTCCTGGCTGCGCCTGAAGCTGCAGGGGTTGTGCGAGGATACGCTGTATGAGGTATCCTGCAATATGGAACCGGCATTCGATCTGGATGAAACGCTGGCTTCTGTCTATGGCATCCAGGAAGAGGAAGAAGCGGTTCAGGTATACCAGGCATATGGCGCAGAACTGATGTATGCCGGTATCCCGATTAACCGGACAGATCTTATGATCAAGGGCGGGGATTTTGCGTCACTGCTGTATATCATTAAAAAAATAGAGAAATAAGCGACCATATCAGACAAGACCAGCGGTTAGTTTTGTGATATGGTCTCGATTGGAAAATGCCATTTTGGAATGGATGTCCATATGCGGGTCATTGTATTTGGGCATCTGTACAAAATGGCATTTTCGTATCCGCGTCAGCGGCAACATGCAACGTCTCGTTGGCGGAAAGGGGGGGGGTAAATGAAGCAAACATCCGGGTTTACCAACTCAGCCAGATATAAATGTCTGGAAGACCTGCAAAAAGAATCCGTGGAAATGTGTTTGATTTACTGCGGCTGGGAATATTGTGAACCGGGCCACCGTTATGGACCGAATGAACGGTTTTGTTACCTGATCCATTTTGTACGGGAAGGAAAAGGGACATTAGAGATGGACGGATCGATTTACCATCTCGAAAAAGGCGACGCGTTTATGATCATGCCTCATAAAACAGCCTGGTATGAAGCGGACATGGAGGAACCCTGGTCTTATATGTGGATTGGCTTTACCGGGTTAAAAGCGCATGAATGTGTGCACAATACCGGGTTTTCCGAAAAAGTACCGGTGCGCAGAGTACAGTGTATCGGCAGGCTGAACCAGTTTATCGATGAAATGTTGGAATCCCATCAGCTTACATTCGAAGATGAATTAAGGAGAAATGGCTATTTGATGCTGTTTTTTTCTGAGCTGATTAAAGATTACAAGGATTCTTCCGTGACAGGGGCAGCACACATGTATCCGGGTTCGGTATATGTAAAGCACGCGGTGGAGTATATTGCCTGCAACTACAATAAAAAAATCAAAATCAATGAGCTGGCAGATTATATTGGGGTAAACAGAAGTTATTTAACCGGAAGTTTTAAGAAAACAATGGGGTGTTCCCCGCAGGAATATTTGGTGAACCTGCGTATGGAAAAGGCGCGGTCGCTTTTGACCAAGACGGACATGCAGATTAATATGATTGCGAACGCAGTCGGCTATCCGGACCAGCTCGCGTTTTCCAAGATCTTTAAGCAGCATTTTGGCATGAGCCCGAAAGCGTATCGGGAGATTGATCATGAACTTGTCGTCAAATCAAAAAAAGGGGATTATAAGACACGCATGCGGTGAAAAGTAACAGTTCAGATCGGGTGTTACATTTTGGCCTGCTGGACGCTGGAAGAGACGGTTTACCGGAGCCACAAGCCAGACCGGCGTCTCTCATTCGGCGTTCCCGCAGCCAAAAAGCAACACCTTATCTGAACTGCTCTGGTGAAAAATGGGGAGGCGTTGCCCTGTTTTCCATGCGGTAAGTTGTGGAGAATGATACGTTAAAAGACGCATGGTTTACAGTTTGCTGTTCCATGCGCCTTTCTGCTGTTTTATTGATATTAAATTAATTTCGTTTTCCTATCAACGTGCCCCATACGTGACTTCTTTTTTCATATATTCCCGGTATCCGGTTGGGGTAAAGCCGGTCTGTTTTTTAAACTGGCTGCAGAATGACGCGGCATCCTGGAAACCGCACGAAAACGCGATTTCCGTTACCGTATAAGGAGTAGAACTAAGCATATTCGCAGCGGAACGCACACGCAGCCTAAGCAGGTATTGTTTGGGCGAAAGCTGTTCCTCTTTCATAAAAATACGGTACAGATACGTGCGGTCAATGCCGATGGATGCGGCAATGTCGGAAATTTTGATATGGTAGCCGAAGTTATGTTTCATATATTTTAGGGCGAGCTGCAGGTACTGGCGGGAGCTTTCTTTTCCGTCCGGGGACGGCGGGCAGTGCATAGTCCCGAGAAGCTGGAGGAAAAGGCCGTTTAAGGTAAGCGGGCTGTGATCCGGTTTGTGGAAACAGCGCACCATCGAAAGCAGCAGGTCCGCGGCGTTATTTTCAGGGGATGTGCGGGTGCTGCCGCGCCAAATACAGGAATTACGAAAGCAGGTCTGCGCAAGGAGATCTTCGACTTGGGTGCCGTCAAAACCGACCCAGGCATATTCCCATGGCCTGCGGTCGTCCGCCTTATAAAGCGTGGATTCAACCGGGGAGATTAAAAAGGCATCTCCGGCGTTTAACGTATAGGTTTCATTGCCGCATTTATAAATGCCGCAGCCGTTTAAAACGAGGTGGATCAGATAGTGGGGACGTACGGCAGGGCCGAACGCGTGTCCGGGCAGGCATTGTTCGTATCCGCAGTAATAAATAAACAGTGTGCCGGGTGTGATATCAAACATGGCAAATCCTCCGTAGCATATATACAAACAACATTTTTACAATGAAATGTAACAAATGAGATAGTAATTGTGTTATGCCGATTATATAATAGACACTATGAAAACACAAGGGAAACGGAGGAATAAAATATGCCTAAGATCACATTTATGGGAGCAGGAAGTACCGTATTTGCAAGGAATGTGCTGGGGGACTGCATGTGCAGCCCGGCTTTATGCGAAAGTGAGATCGCGCTTTACGACATCGATCCGGGCCGTCTTGCGGACTCCGAAATCATTTTAAATGCAATCAACAAAAATGTAAACGATGGACGTGCGGTGATCCGTACGTATCTGGGAGAGGAAAACCGCAAAGAAGCGCTGCGGGGCGCGTCCTTTGTCGTGAATGCGATTCAGGTCGGCGGTTACGACCCATGCACAATTACCGATTTTGAAATTCCAAAAAAATACGGCCTGCGCCAAACCATCGCGGACAGCCTTGGCATCGGCGGGATTATGCGCGGCCTTCGCACCATTCCGGTTATGCAGGGATTTGCGCGGGATATGGAAGAGGTTTGCCCGGACGCGTTGTTTTTAAATTATACCAATCCAATGGGCATCCTGACCGGATATATGCAGCGGTATACGGGCGTGCGCACGATCGGCCTGTGCCACAGCGTACAAGTATGTTCCAAGACACTGTTGGAAGAACTTGGGATGGAAGACAAGCTCGACGGCCGCGTGGAAACCATTGCGGGTATTAACCATATGGGATGGCTTTTGGAGCTGCGTGACCGGGACGGAAACGACCTGTATCCGGAGATCCGCAGACGCGCGGCGCAAAAAAATGCGTCCGAAAAGCATAATGATATGGTGCGGTTTGCATATATCAAACATTTGGGTTATTACTGTACGGAGTCCAGTGAACATAACGCGGAATATAACCCGCTGTTTATCAAGTCAAAATATCCGGAGCTGATTGAGGCATACAATATTCCGCTGGATGAATATCCGCGCAGGTGCATTGAACAGATTGAAAAATGGGAAGAGGAAAAGAACAATATTTTAAATGACGGCAAGATTACGCATGAAAGGAGCCGGGAATACGCTTCCTATATTATAGAAGCGGTTGTAACAGACAAGCCGTATAAAATCGGCGGCAATGTGATCAACAAAGGAAGTATCGAAAATCTTCCGGCGGATGCCTGTGTAGAAGTGCCCTGCCTTGTAGACGGAAGCGGCATTACGCCGTGCAGGGTCGGCAGGCTTCCAGTGCAGTTGGCGGCTATGAATATGACGAATATCAATGTCCAGCTTCTTGCGATTGAAGCGGCGGCGACCAGAAAGAAAGAGTATATATACCAGGCGGCTATGCTGGACCCGCATACAGCGGCGGAACTTTCGGTGGATGATATTGTGAACATGTGCGATGAATTAATCGACGCGCATGGGGATTATATGAAAATGTACCGCTGATTCTATCAGGCACAGACCAGCGAGCGTGATTCGAAAACAGGGGATGCGTTTTAAGCATGCACTCCCCTGTTTTCCTGTTTCTTGCGTGCGTTCCAGATAACGGCGCCCTATTTTGCAGTCAGCTCCGCAATCAGATTTTCCACATCTTCGATGCACGCGCCGCAGATCGTACCGACATTATTGATTTCCTGTACTTCCTCTAGTGTTTTTGCACCGTTGTTTACGGCTTCCTGAATCATACCTTTGGTAATGTCAAGACAGCTACATATGATTTCGTCTGAATCCATAGTGATAAATCTCCTTTCTGTTTGGCCTGTCTTTAGTAAGTATGGAGGAAATCAGGAAAAATATACATATTGCATAAAAATATTTGACGGATTGTAAAACTGGTTTTGAAGTCGTGGCGCCCGTCCATCTGTCGATGTCTTCCTATGTATTGTAAGTTGCAAGTATTCCTGCAACGTGGTATGATAAGGGGCATAAAATGGGAAATCACAAAAAGGAGGTTATCGGAAAAAATTATGGAACTGCTACAGGAAACAGGATATCAATATATCGAAGGAGGCGTATGCGCTGCAAACGGGTTTGTGGCAAACGGGTGCCACTGCGGGCTGCATCCGGATCCAAATAAAAATGACCTTGGAATTGTTTACAGCGAACAAGTCTGCCACGCGGCGGCTGTTTATACAACAAACAAAGTAAAGGGCGCGCCGATTCTGGTTACACAAAAAAACCTGGCGGCAGCCGCAGGCTGTGCAAGAGCGGTAATTGTCAACAGCAAAAATGCCAATACCTGCAACGCGGACGGGGAAGAAAAGGCCAGGAAGATGTGCGAGCTGACAGCTAAAGAGCTTGGGATCCGGCCGGAGGAAGTGATTGTAGCGTCCACGGGCGTGATTGGACAGACGCTTCCGATCGAGCCGATTGCGTCGGGTATCGCGCCGCTTGTTTCTGGAATGTCACCAAAACGTCACGGACAGGCTGCAGCGGCGATTATGACTACGGATACGGTCAAAAAAGAAGTGGCGGTAGCGTTTGATTTGGATGGAAAAACCTGCCGTTTGGGCGGTATGGCAAAAGGGAGCGGGATGATCCACCCGAATATGGCGACGACTTTAAACTTTATTACGACCGATGCGGCGGTATCGCATGCAATGCTGCAGAAAGCCTTGTCCGACGTTGTAAAAGTAACGTATAACTGCCTGAGTGTAGACGGCGATACTTCTACCAACGATATGGTATGTGTCCTTGCAAACGGCCTGGCTGGCAATACCGAGATTACAGAAGAAAACGAAGCGTATGAAACATTCAAAAAAGCGCTGTACCTTGTCATGCTCCATATGACAAAAATGCTGGCGGCAGACGGCGAGGGGGCCAGCAAACTGCTTACCTGCAAATGCAGCGGCGCGCCGGATGCGGATACGGCGACAGCCGTGGCAAAGAGTGTGATCCGTTCCCCGCTTGTAAAATCCGCGATGTTCGGCTCGGACGCAAACTGCGGGCGTATATTATGTGCCGCAGGGTATGCGGACGCAGAGTTTGATGTACATAAAATAGACGTATCGCTCGTTTCCAAAGCGGGTGTCATCGCAGTCTGCGCAGACGGAAACGGAATTACGTTTTCAGAAGAAAAAGCGGCGTCCGTGCTGGCGGAGGACGAAATTGAAATTCGCATCAATTTAAACCAGGGGGACGGCGAAGCGACGGCATGGGGATGCGATTTGACTTATGATTATGTAAAGATTAACGCGGACTACCGCAGTTAAAGGCATACAAAGAAAGCGGGGCTGGTCAGTATGGCAGGTATACAAAGAAAAGTGGCGATCGGCATTGACCTTGGCGGGACAGCGGTGAAAATAGGAATTTTAAACCGGGCATATGACCTGTTGGCATGGACTTCCATACCAACACGGGCAGCGCGCCCCTGCGCAGAGGTGGTTGCGGATATCGGACAGGCGGCAAAGGCGCTGTTAAGAGACAATGGCTATACATGCGCAGACTGTATCGGGGTTGGTATCGGCAGTCCGGGGACGGTAGACAGCCAAAGCGGCATTGTTTTATATTCCAACAATATCCGCTGGGAACAGGTACCGCTGGCGGCAATGCTTAACAAATATATCCCGGTTCCGGTTTTTGCCAGTAACGACGCGAATTGCGCGGCGCTTGGGGAAGTGCTGAAAGGGGCTGCGGCGGGATGCAAAAACGCGGTATTCCTGACGCTTGGGACTGGCGTAGGAGGCGGGATTGTCATAGACGGAAAACTATTTGAGGGCGGCCATGCAGGCGGCGTGGAACCGGGACACATCAGGATCGGTTCAGAGGGAAGAAGATGTACGTGCGGGAGAATGGACTGTCTGGAAGCATATGCATCAGCCACGGCGTTGATTAGGGATGCAAAGGAGATGGCGGCACAGCATCCGGCGTCGCTGTTATGGGAGCTGTGCGGCCGGCAGTTGGAACAAATGGATGCCAAAATGCCGTTTGACGCGGCGCAGGCAGGGGATGCATGCGGCAAAAAGCTGACAGCGCGCTACATCGGGTATCTGGCTGACGGGATTACGGATCTTGTGAATATTTTCCGGCCGGATATCGTCGTACTTGGCGGCGGTGTCTGTGCGCAGGGAGAAACGCTTACAGAGCCGATCAACCGGTATTTGCGGGAAAACTGTTTTGGCGGGCCGGTGGCCCATATCCCGCGGGTCGTTGTGGCAAAAAACGGCAACCATGCGGGGATGATCGGAGCCGCGGGCCTTTTGGACGGACATGGCGTATGGGACGCATAGAAAACGTACAAGGCGTTTATGGCTGTGCTGCCGGGACCGACAGGCTTTTGTCAAACAGACTCACATATGGGTAAACATTGTGGAATCCTTTTTTTACTGCGAAAAGGAAATAAAACGCGCCGAACAGCAGAAACAAAAGCGTCAGATATTTGCGGACACGCTGCTGTTTTCCGCTGTCCGGGCTGTGTTCTCCCGAATCGGAAACAATAAGCTGCGGGATAGCAAGCAGGGAAAAGGCAAACGGGTAAACGGCAAACCGTTCCAGAATAAAATGCTTTGTCAGAAACAGGCTGATGCAAAAATTGTATAGGGCGCTGTTTAAGTAAATCGCGCGGCTGACCGGGTCCGTGACGCGTCTGCGCAGCGAAAATACCAGAGCCATGTATACGGCGGATGGGATCACATAATCGGCCGTACTGGCATTCCAAAAATAGGAGATCTGGTAAAGCCGGTATTTTTCCGGGACCAGCGGCTGGAAGAATTGAAACAGCGGGTCAAAAAAAAGATACCCGGTTATGGCTGCCCCAAGCAAAAGGCCGATGGATGTTCCACTCATTTTTTTCGGCAGCAGAAAGTAAAATGGAAACAGAAACCACAGGGAATTGTGGAAGAGTCCGCCAATCAGGAGCAAAGCCGTAAAAGGCAGAATTTTTTTGTTTTTTAAATACGGATAGGCAAGCAGAAAAAAGGAAAGCGCGATCGACTGCCGCAGCAGGTTCATATGATAAGCAAAAAACTGCAGCGTGATATACAAATATACGCTGACCCAGAAAAGCTTGGAAAACCGGCGGAGAAAAAAAAGGACCGTAAACAGCAGAAATATATTGACAAACACTAAAAAAATCGGATAAGAACAGCCAAGCAGGCAAAAGCATCTGCATACCAGAAAAAAAAGCGGTTCATAGGGATACGTACGCAAAATATCGCTGCATGTGTATACAGACATCTGTTCATAAAAGTTTTGATAGGAAAAATAGTCAAAGCCGATGGCATAACGAAAAGAAGCCACCAAAAGCAGAGCGGCAAAAACGAAAGCCGGGTAATAGGAAGCGGCAGGCAGGTCCCTTTTTTTTTCCGTAAGTACGTAACCGAGTCCTGCAAGTAAACAAATGGTAACGTAATAAATGGCCATAATACAATTGATCCCCTTTCCGGTTTTCCCCGTAACAGACGAGCCGCCAAAACCCTTATCTGTTACGGGATTTTTTATATATTCATACTGTCATAGACGCGCTGCGCGAATTTTTTCTGTGCGGTAGAACGCCGCCAAAACTCCAGCCTTTGTTACGGCATGGATGTACGGCTAACGACAAAGGTAGGCGTTACATTAAATGTAGCGCTTTCGGATACATTTGCGCCTAAAGTGCCGACGACATACATAGCGCCATCCTGATTTGCGTCCAGAACCATGAGATTCATATCCTGTTTCTGGTTTGCGGCAAGCCATCTGGCATGCGACAGATCTTCCGGTACTTCGTCCCCAACTTCCTGTTTTAATCCGATGGCAATCTGATTTTTCGTTACGGTGCCGTCGTTGCTCCAGGTAGCATTTTTCAGTTTGCTGATATCTACTTTCGTGTAGGTTACATCAATCTGTACCGGGACATTGGAGTTGTTTTTTACATTGATTTTTGGAGAAAGTACTTTATTTTGGGTTGGAATACTGTTGCTGATATTAAACGGAACGAACGTCGGCATCGTAACGGATAAAAGCGTCGGCTCAATCGTACCCACCATTTCCATCTGTCCCGAACCGCCGATTGGGATATCTTTTAGATTCGCAACCTTTGCAGCGGATGCAACCGTCGTAAACAGCATGGTTGCGGCAATTGTCAGTTGTAAAAATAATGATTTTTTCTTCATAGGTACCTCCTTGTTTGCATCTATCACAGTATGTCTATAGCATAAAAAATTTAATTTTGCACCGTAATGGTAATCTGCGCGCCGGTCTGCCCGATATACGCGCCGGTATCTTCCTGATAAGCGGAAAAATAGGCGGTCGCCGGATAAGTGCCTTTTTTGAGAACTTTGCTTAATTTTGCGTTTTCGATATAGGAACCGGGTTTGATAAAGTTGGATGCATAGATTTCTTCGTCGCTCCCGTCCGCCAGTATACGGACTTTGATAAGCTTTGCGTTGTTGCCTGGATTTTCAATCATCAGATTTCCGGCAGATGTCCCGTTTAGAAACACAGGGGACGTATTGATCGAAAAGGCAATCATGCTCTCATCCAGCATTTCCTGCAGTTCGGCCCTCCTTGCGTCAAGATCAATGCCGGGCAGTATACCGGCAGAGGCATTGTCGTCATATAATAAGTTGCCTTCATTATCTTTATGAAAAATAAAATAGCATACTACAGCCGTGAGCACGACGAGCAGAACCAAACCCACTGCGGCCAGTGTCTTTCTTTTTCCAGTTGCCATGCTTTTTTCCATAAGTCCTCCTTTCTGATTGCCTCGCATAGTTAGATTATGTTTATCATTATAATGAATCAGATAACAAATTACAAGTATTTTTTGCATTTTTTTGTATAAATTCATTTCTGGATGTACCAGTTCCGATAGGGGGTTACATTTTGGCTCGTCGGACGCATGGAGAGACGGTTTGCGCGGCTTTCCGGCGGCCCTCCAGAATGGCAAGAATCCCTAAGTATTCTGGAGCCGGAGCCGCAAGCCAGACTTGCGTCCCTCATTCGGCGTCCCCGCAGCCAAAACGTACCCCCTATCGGAAGTGTTGCTCCTGGATCATAAATAACCTGTTATTTTTTAGAACCAACAAGACGATATGAATAAAAAGGAACCAGGCAAAAAGAACTGTATTTCAAAATCAGCATAACGTAAGGATGGTGAATACGATGAAAATCGGAGAAGCACAGCAAATTTACAGACAGCAGGTACAGTCGTATCGAAAAGAGAGCGAGGCGGTATCCAAGCAGCTTGCGCAGGTTCAGACGAAAATGAAGTACGCGTCAAAAGAAGACAGGGAGCACTACAAATCCGAAGCAGCGACATTGGAATTGACGCTGGAAGCGCTGGACGATCAAAAGTCGGAATACGAAGCGTATCTGGAACGGTTGTCAGAGCAGTATTGCGCCCATTGGAACAAAGTGGCAGACCAGCAGCAAAAAGAAGCGGCAAAGCAGTATGCAAGGGATCTTGGCAAAATTATGGAAGTAGCAAGGCGCATTATGAGAGGGGATATTGTGCCGGCTTCGGACGAGAAAAAGCTGATGGATTTTAACCGCGAAATGTACCAGACGGCAAAAAATATCGGTTCGATGGTACAGCGGGAAAAAAGAAAAAAATACGATTCGCTTTGGGGCGACGAGGAAACAAAGGAATCGGAGGATCCAAAGGAGGCAGCCCAAAACGCGCACGCCGGATCAGAAGGCCCGCAGATCGTGGATGCCGCGGATACGATTGCGTCTGTACCCGGCGCTTCTTTGCAGGAAAGTAACAGTACAGACTAGGCGCAAACCGTACGGGTATCCTATACGTATTCGTAATACATAAAACGAATCCGCGCAATCTTGTCAGCCATCCATCCGCTGTTTTGCATTTCTATGCAGTGTATGAGATGTAGAGCTAGAGAAAACCAGCCGGATGAGGGACGCAGGTCTGGCTTGCGGCGACGTTGGAAGAATGGTTAGAAGCCCTTAGTATTCTGCCCGATCCCCTAAGGGGCGAAGCCAAGCGGCGCCTTTAGCTGCTGGCGTAAGCCAGGGCGAATTAGGCGCCGCGACCGGGGCAGGCCGATTTGTAAATGCAGAATACTTAGGGCTTCTTACCATTCTGGAGCCGAAGCCGCAAGCCAGACCTGCGTCCCTCATCCGGCGTCCCCGTAGCCAAAATACAACCTATCTAAAGTAAAGAATTTCCCACACTCAGATTCGGCCCTTGACAGTCCAGAAGCATCGGAGTAAACTAAAACAGAGAAAAGGGTTGATTGAGACGACAAAGGAAGGTTAGAGGAAAATGGAAAAAAAGAACATTGACTGGGAAAATATTGGATTCGGTTATCAGAAAACAGATCGGCGGTTTGTATCCAACTATAAAGACGGCGAATGGGACCAGGGAGCGCTTGTGGAGGATGATACAGTCACGATTTCAGAATGCGCGGCCGTACTCCAGTATGCGCAGACTTGTTTTGAGGGGCTGAAAGCATATACGACAGCAGACGGCAGGATTGTGACATTCCGTCCGGATTTGAATGCGGCACGCATGGAGGATACATGCAGGCGGCTGATGATGCCGGTATTTCCGCAGGAACGGTTTATAGAAGCGGTTGCGCAGACCGTGCGGGCGAACGCGGCTTATGTACCGCCGTATGGTTCCGGGGCTACGTTATACATCCGTCCTTTTATGTTCGGCAGCAATGCGGTCATCGGGGTAAAGCCGGCGGACGAATACCAGTTTCGTATCTTTACAACGCCAGTAGGCCCTTATTTTAAGGGCGGGGTAAAGCCGCTGACCATCCGTGTCAGCGATTTTGACCGGGCAGCGCCGCATGGGACAGGCCATATTAAGGCCGGGCTGAATTATGCCATGAGCCTTTATCCGATTGTAACAGCCCATGAGGAAGGCTATGATGAAAATATGTACCTGGACGCTGGTACCAGAACCTATGTAGAAGAAACCGGAGGGGCAAATTTCTTGTTTGTTACAAAAGACCAGACCGTTGTAACACCGCAGTCCGACAGTATTCTACCGTCCATTACCAGACGTTCTTTGATGATTGTTGCGGAAAAATACCTGGGCCTTAAAGTGGAGCAGCGAAAAGTGGCTCTTAAAGAAGTACAGGAGTTTGAAGAATGCGGTTTATGCGGCACAGCGGCCGTTATTTCCCCGGTAGGAAAGATCGTAGACCATGGCAGGGAAATCTGCCTGCCGAGCGGAATGGAAAAAATGGGTCCGGTTACGCAGAAGCTGTATGATACGCTGACAGGCATCCAAATGGGGCAGATCGAAGCGCCGGATGGATGGATTCAGGAAATTGCGGTACCGTAAGCATGCGTATGCGGGATATACCAAAATGCATCTGTTGGAAAACAGGTGCATTTTTCGGTTTAGACATGCAATATGGTTTTTCATCCGGCTTGCCAAATTTTTCTGTGTATGATAGGATAAATAACAGCAGATGATTTTTGAAAATGAAAATAAACAGGAAAGATGCAGTAGGTCAGATGGAAAATCATACAAATAAAAAAGCAGGCCGCGGACAGAACCGGGATAAAGGGTTTGAGAAGCCGTCCTCGAACCATGTGCAGGGAAAAAGCACAGCCGTGCAGGGAAGAAGATCCCGCAGGCGCACCAGGGAACCCAAATGGGACAAACTGGATAATACCGCGCATTTGTTTCCGGTAATCGCCGGGGATGATATGACGAATGTATACCGGATCAGCGTGGTATTAAAAGAGGCAGTGATCGGGGATACGCTGCAGAAAGCATTAGATATGGTACTGCCCAAATTTGACGGGTTTAATGTTCGGCTGCGGCGTGGGGTTTTTTGGTACTATTTTGAAGAAAATGGAAAACCTGCCCCGCAAGTGCGGGAAGAAATGACGTATCCGTGCCGTTATATTTTGCAGAACCGCAATAACAGCTATTTGTTCCGTGTCACCTATTATAAACGCAGGATCAACCTGGAAGTGTTCCATGTGCTGACCGATGGGATGGGCGGGCTGAATTTTTTAAAGGAGCTGACATACCAGTACTTGCGTCTGTCCCATCCCAAACTGCGTGAACAGGAGGGCGACCGTTTGAGCGCGGATACATCGCTGAATCTGGAAGACAGTTTTTTGCAAAATTATAAAAAGAGCCATGAGAAAAACTATCGTTCCGGCCGGGCGTATATTATGAAAGCACCGAAACTGCGCGCACAGGAATTTGGCGTTATTCATGGTTTTTTGCAAATACCGCAGTTGAAAATGGTATGCAGGGGCCACGAAATGAGCATCAATGAATATCTCGTGGCGCTTGTGGTCTGGAGTATTTACCAGGGATATCTGCATGGGGCTGCATCAGACCGTCCAATCCGGGTGGCAGTGCCGGTTAATCTGCGTCCGTATTTTGATTCCGTTACGACAAAGAATTTTTTTGTTATGGTATCGGCAGAGTTTTTGCCTCAAAAGGAAGTGTATGGTCTGGAAGAAGTACTGCAGATCGTAAAGGACAGCCTGCGCGGCCAGATCCAGAAAGATCATCTGGAAAGCATTTTTTCCTATAATGTTTCGAATGAAAAAAAACTGGCCATGCGTGCGGTACCGCTTCCGATCAAAAATCTGGCTATTCGTTCGGTCTATACAAAATCGGCGCTGGCAAATACAACGACGGTGACCAATATCGGAAACGTAAAAGTGCAGAAAGTATACGAACCTTATATTGAAATGTTTCATTCGTTTCTTGCCATGAGCAAAGGGCAGCTATTAAAAGGGACGATTTGTTCTTATCAGGATACGCTTGCATTTACATTCAGTTCCGTGTTTGCGGAGCCGGTAGTACAGAAAGTTTTTTTCCGGACGCTTGCCGCCGAGGGGCTGGATGTCAGAATAGAAAGCAATGGGGTGTATGATGAGTAAATGTTTGAAATGCAGCATCACGATCTTAGATCCGACGGATATCTGTCCGCTGTGCCATTGTGTCCTGGAAGCCGGGGAAGAAAAGGAGGACAGTTATCCGGATATCCGTCTAAAGGGCAGGAAACTGGAACTGATCAGCCGTATTTTGCTGTTTTTGTCTATTGTGGTCGGCGGTTTATCGGTTATTCTTAATTATACGTATCCAACGAAGGTTTGGTGGTGTGCGCTGGTAGTGGGCGGACTGGTTTTGCTGCAGTTATTTATGTTTTTTGTTATTGTCAATGAACGCGCGGGGTACCGGAGCAAATATTTGACAGGCATGACATGTGCAGCGATTTATATGGTGCTGGTGGATTATGTATTTGGATTTACACGCTGGTCGGTGGATTATGTAATTCCGGCAGTATTTTTAGCAATGGATCTTTCGATTATTGCGGTGATGTTTGTCAATATCCGAAATTGGCAGAGCTATCTGCTGTTTCAGATTTTAATGATTTTGTGCAGCGGGGTATGGGTGATCCTGTGTTTTTTGGAATGGATCAGGCGCCCGTTTATGAGCTATCTTGTATTTGGATTGTCCTGCGTCCTGTTTCTTGCATCGGTGATCATAGGGGGCAGGCGCGCGAGCAATGAGCTGAAGCGCAGATTTCATGTGATGTAAAAGCCAAGCGTAAGAACAGTAAACATATTTGGTAAAACAATGCAGGCGAATACAGCAGCAATTCATAGGGAAAGGGAACGAAATGGAAACGGATAACAGGAAAAATGAAAACAAGGAAGAACGCAAAAGCAGTATTTTTGCGGCCATTGTGCGTGATTCCATTGCACGCATGACGGCCGACCGGCTGATCGGTCCAAAGCTTCAAAGCGGCGAAATACGAAAAAATCTTGTAGAACCGCAGTGGAAATGCCCGTCTTGTTTTCATTTGACAAAAGTTGATTTATCAAACTGTCAGGCAGAGCTTCTAAGCCTTGCGCAGAATCCGAACCCGGATCGTGTGATCTTACAGCTACATGGCGGCGGATATATCGGTTCCATGCGCAATGCGTACCGCTCCTTTGCCGGGCTGTATAATGAGCTTGGAAAAGGCATCAATGTATTTACACCGGATTACCGGGTGGCGCCCGAGCATCCTTACCCGGCTGCGTTAGAGGATGCCCTGGAAGCCTATGAGTGGCTGCTCCGTTTCGGCGCCCAGCCCGAAAAAATCGTGATCGCCGGAGACTCCGCGGGCGGCGGCCTTGCGTTGGCGCTGTGCCTGTATTTAAAGGACCATGGGATGCAGCTTCCGGAAGGCCTTGTATTGATGTCGCCTTGGACGGACCTGACGGCAAGCGGGGAATCCTACGAAACAAATTTTACCAAAGATCCGTTGTTTGGCAACACGCGTGAAAGCATGATTTATAATCTGGACTATGTTGGAAAAGAAGATCCGAAAAATCCTTATATATCGCCTTTATTTGGTACGTATGCGGGATTTCCGCCGATGTTAATCCAGGTAGGGTCAATCGAAATGCTGTTAAGTGATTCTACATCCCTTGCGAAAAAAGCAAAGGAGGCAGGCGTTAAGGTACGCCTGAGCATTTACGAAGAAATGTTCCATGTGTTCCAGATGGGGGAGCTGATGCTGCCGGAATCCAGGCAGGCATGGGAGGAGGTCGGAAAATTTCTGCGTGTCTTAGACCGCAGGCGCCAGGAAACGTTTTCACAACAGGAAGAAGAAGATATGTATGAATGAACTGTTAACATGGACACCGTTGCGGCTGGTGTAGCTTGCCACTACGTTATCAAATGGTTAGATGGTGCTGCCAAGGGCAGCAAATAACCTACTCGTTACTTTTCACGGGGTGGGGAAACTCATAACTATGAATTATGCATTATGCTGAATTAAAAAAAAGATTTATCAACACCAGGCGGGCTGTTTTTTTGAGATTGTGGATAGTCATCTGCAATATAAAAACAGCCTGTATATCTTTTCAAAGTTTTGGCTGAAAGCGCCGGATCCTGCTCATTTTTAAGCTGGAAACCTGTTTTTCCATTAAAATACTCCAGGTAATTTTTACCAAAACCGAATGTTATCCACATTCGCGTTTCTTCATGGCTTATGTTATACTAAGCCCATGGAGGGATGGCAGATGGACTGTGAAAACCTTGAGAAACAGGTTATCCGTAAACAAAACCTGTATATCCGGCAGATGGCATTTCTGACAAAAGGGCAGGGGAAAATGGAAAGGACGGGACGTATGAATGACCAGCAGTATTTCCAGACAACTTCATTATCATACCGGCTGAAAGCGGCAGAGCGGGAACTGGAAGCTTTCCGCTCCGGTGAAGCTTATGTTAAGCTGCGTGCGGAATACGGGGGCGTCATCCGAAGCCAGAACGCGGCAATAAAATGTCATTGGAGAAAACGACGCAGTTTGTCCGTGATGTGACTGACGGGGTGCCCTCGCTTTCCGTCGGGATGATAAACGGGCTGTGCCGTGAGTTTTCATCAAAAAGCAGGCAGGAACAGGACGCGCTGTTCGCGGCCTTTCTTGATGCGCCGGTAATGCATGTGGACGGCACGGTGGCAAGAGTCAGCGGGAACAATAACAATGTCGTCGTATGCAGCAACGGCGTGGCGACCATGTACTTTGCAAGGGAGAACAAAGGGCATGCCGGAATCAGGGACACTCCCGTGGAAACTTTCGGCGGGATCCTTATTCATGACCATGAGGCATGTTTTTACGGCTATGGCTTTGACCACCAGGAGTGCATGGTACAGATAGTAACATCCAAAAAATTAAACAATACAGATAAAAAATCTTATCACAAGAAAATAAACAAATTTATTATACAAAGAGCAGCAGTCCACTAAATCTTAGTCCACTGCTGCTTATTCTTAACCAATATATTCAAAATACGAAAGGCAGGTAATAAAATATGCAGACAGCAGAAACAAATTACTATCGGGATGCTGACACCGAAAATCCATGCGCCTGCTCCCGGTAATTTTTTCCGGGGACGTTACATATGCATGTACTTCCCTTTTGCCAAAAATGTTTGTAAGGACACGGCGCACAGCCATGTAATAGTCCC
>CAJUIH010000056.1 GCA_910586045.1 uncultured Eubacterium sp. | reverse complement strand
TTTTCTCCATCCGGCGTCCGGTTTGATATAGTTTTAAACTTTACAAGGCACTAGTGTAGCGGTCTTTTAAAATCTGCCGCATCTCCTACCATAACCTCTGCCAGATCCTCTGCCTCCGCAGACGCCATTTTGATAGTTGTCACAAATTCCATCTCCGTTGCTGTCTACGAAATATCTGCCGCGGTTTCGCCCCAGTCCGCCATTCCAGTTGCAGTGGTCACAGATTCTGTCTTTATTGCTGTCGACAAAATAATCGCAGATTCCGTCTTTATTTTTGTCTGTGTAATATCTGACCGCGGCTGTCTTTTTTGGAGTGGCTGCGGCTGCCGGCGTAATCAGGCAGAGGGAAGCTGCCGCTGCCATCATCCATACAAATAGTTTTCGTTTCATTTTTTCGTTCCTCCTTATGATGGTAATCGTTGTCTGCCAAGCCGATTTATTGTTTCTTGGCCTGCATACAGCATAGAAAAGAATTATGTCTTTTTGATGGCATTTTCTGTACACTTATGTTACATTTTACAGACGTTTGGGATATGGAACAAAATTTCTGTACCAGTTTCCCCGTCGCTTTCGACCTGGACGGTAATGCTGTGCCGCTGCGCGATGTTTTTGATAATGGCAAGTCCAAGCCCGGATCCGTTTTCGCGGTTATGCCCGCAGCGGTAAAACCGTTCGAAAATATGCGCCAGATCTTCCTTGGCGATTCCGCGCCCGTGGTCTTTGATCGAAATATGAAGGCAGTCTGCCTGGATATTTCGTGTGACGAGGATGGATGTATGGGCAGGGGAGTATTTGATGGCATTATCCAGCGCGGCAATAAACATCTGGCGCAGGCGGCCGTAATCACCGTCCATAAGGTACGAGACAGGTTCCGGTTCAAACAGGATCGTAATTGACTTTTTTTGGGCGATCACACGTACGGCCCGTATGGCGTCAGCCAGCGCCATTTGAATATCCATGCGTTCTTCCTCGATCGGAAAGTCATTATTCTGCAGGCGGGACAATTCCAGCATATCATTGACCAAACGTTGCAGCGAGATACATTCGGCCAGCATCTGGCGCTGGTATTCGGCGGCTTTTTCTCCGGTTACAATACCGTCGCATACAGCTTCCAGAGAACTGCGGATTACGGTTACAGGCGTGCGCAGCTCGTGTGAGATGTTGGAAATATAGTTGTTCTGCATCTGTTCCAGCTTGCTGCTTTCCTGGCGGGCCTGTTCCAGTTTCTTTGCCAGCAGATCCATTTCGTCCGCCAGTCCGCCCAGTTCCGTCGGATCCTGTACGTTTGTCTTGGCCTGGTAATTTCCGTTCGCCAGTTCTTTTGCCGTGCAGGCAATCTGCTGGATCGGCTGGATAAAACGTCTGGATAAAAGGAAAGATAGGAAGCCGGACACAAAGAGTACGAGCAGCAGGCAGATACCTAAAATAGAAATGGCAAGCAAGAAGCTCTCCTGGTTGCTGTCCGCCGTATCCCGGATAATGACGGCAAGAAAAACCTGGCCGTTTTGAAATACCGGCATGCCGACGTAAAAGATCTTATGTCCGTCCGCGCTTTTGCGGCGGGCAGACTGTGTAGTGCCTTCTGTGAAAACAGGCCGTGCAAATTCCAAAATTTCGTCGGTAGGAATATTTCCGGCGCTGCCCTGCCGCCCATAGGAAAAAGGATTTCCATCCGCGTCTAGAATATAAGCGTCTGCCATGGCAATGTCGTTTACAAACCGCAGGTAGGCGCCGCGTCCTTGGCCTTGTCCATGAGAGGAGCCGGGCGTGGTATCCAAAAATTGTTCCAACTGGTTTCGGATGACCAATGCCCTGTCTGTTAATTCATTCGTCAAGTGCTCGAACGTAAAATGCCGGAATACGCCCCAAAAGCCGAGAAACGCGGTTACAGCAAAAAATACGAGCAGTATGGTAAAATAACCGAATAATTTTTTTGTGATTTTATGCATGCAGGACCTCAAACTTGTATCCGACGCCGCGTACAGTAGCGATTTCCCAGTCCGGATGGCAGGCGGTATCCAATTTTGCCCGCAGCCGTTTGATATGGGTGTCTACGGTCCGGTCGTCTCCGTAATAGTCATAACCCCAGACAGAATCCAGGATGTGGTTTCTGGAAAAAACCGTTCCGGCGTGGGAAGAAAGCAGCCACAGGATTTCGGTTTCCTTTTTGGTCAGATGGATCTGCATGCCGTCTACCGTGGTCTGGTATTTGTCCAGACAGATACAAAGGCTGCCTTTGGAAAGGACATCGCCGGATGTTTGGTTCGCGTCGATTCTGCGCAGGATCGCCCTAAGGCGCGCCATGACTTCCGATGGAGAAAAAGGCTTGACCACATAATCGTCCGCGCCGATGTCTAGGCCCATAATGCGTTCAAAATCTTCGCTGCGGGCAGTAATCATAATAATCGGTACCATGGATTTTTTGCGGATCTGGCGGCAGACTTCAAAACCGTCCATTTCCGGCATCATAACATCCAGCAGGACGGCGTCAAAATGACAGGCGTCAAATTTTTCCAACGCCTGTATGCCCGTTTTGGCAGTATGTACCGCGTAATTGTTTTTCAGGGCGTATTCCTTTAATACATCCACGATCTGTTCGTGGTCATCCGCAATCAAAAGTGTTTTCATAGACAGTACCTCCCGTATGGATCCATTGTGGCTTTTTGGCGCAGGGCAGGTTTTGCTTTTAACAGAACAGGTTATATCCGACAATAAGCAGTGTGCATATGAGGAACAGGGCAATCCATGTTTCCGGGATAAACATCATAACTACCATGCCGACCGCCACCCAAAACATTGCAAATCCACAGATTTTTTTCATAACAGACACTTCGATTCTATTGAAACGGCGGAAAGGTCCGGCCGTTTCCCGTATTACTTTCATTATATGTGCGCAGAATGGGCAAATTCATAAAATTGCGCAAAAAGCGGTATAAAAAAAGCCGTCCGCAATGATTTCACATTTGCAGCAGCTTCTTTTTGCATAATGGGAACGGCATATAACGAACCCGGACCATCGGTTTGTTTTTCTTTTGTACAGGTACTTTACATACCGTTCTTATGCTTTTACGCTCTTTCGACTTTATTGGACCGTAAGCATGCGGTACATACATACAGTTTTTGGGTTCCGCCGTTAACTTTGCAACGAACGCGTTTTACGTTTGGTTTGAACATTCTGTTAGATCTTCTATGCGAATGGCTCACATTGTTACCGAAAAGAACGCTTTTTCCGCAAACTGAACATTTTGCCATAGGGACACCTCCTTATTTTCTCCTTATTCTCTAAATCAATAAGTGTTCGAAACTATGTGTCTGCCAAATTTTTCAGACTCACAACATGATTATTCTAGCAGATGAAGTGGACAAATGCAAGGCATAAATTCATTTTTTTCGAAAATGTAAAAATATAGTTTTCTTTTTTGCAAAAAGCGGTTATAATATCTACTAACGGATCGTTCGTATAAAAATGATTGGAGGTATGCTATGAAAGGTCAATTTGAAAATGAATATGGCAGGGTGATCATAGGGACGGATGTAATCGCGACCTATGCCGGCTCCGTTGCGGTCGAGTGTTTTGGCATTGTCGGCATGGCGGCTGTGAATGTGAAAGACGGTATCGTCAAACTATTAAAAAAAGATTACCTGACCCATGGGATTAATGTAGCCGTTGATGAGAATAATGAGATTACAATCGATTTTCATGTCATTATTTCCTATGGCGTGAGTATCAACACGGTAACGGACAATCTGATCAGTACGGTCCGATATCGTGTAGAAGAGTTCACGGGAATGCACATCAAAAAAATCAACATTTTTGTTGAAGGCGTGCGAGTGATTGATTAAGGAGGATTCAAAAAGTGGAAATCAATTCGGTAACTGCAATAGACGCTGCGGTTTTGGCGAAAATGTTTTTAAACGGCGCAAAAAATCTGGAGTCCAAAAAGGAATGGATCAATGAGTTAAATGTATTCCCGGTCCCTGACGGAGATACCGGTACGAATATGTCCATGACCATCCTGTCGGCCGCAAAGGAAGTGGACGCGCTGAAATCGCCGGATATGGCGCTGATGGCAAAGGCGATTTCTTCCGGTTCGCTGCGCGGGGCAAGGGGAAATTCCGGCGTTATTTTATCACAGTTGTTCCGCGGTTTTTCAAAAGTGATCGGAAAGGAATCGGAAATTACGGTTCCGGTACTTTCGCGTGCCATCCAAAAGGGTGTGGAGACCGCGTATAAGGCGGTTATGAAGCCAAAAGAAGGCACGATCCTTACGGTTGCGAGGGGAGCGGCGGATAAAGCGGCGGAACTGGCGGAAGAAACGGACGACCTTATTTACTTTATCGACGAGGTAATCAAGGAAGCCGAAACGGTGCTGCAAAAGACGCCGGATATGCTTCCAGTATTAAAGCAGGCCGGTGTGGTAGATTCCGGCGGGCAGGGGCTTGTCGTTATTTTGCAGGGCGCCTATGACGCGCTGCTCGGCAGGGAAATGGATTATGAGCTGCAGGCCCAGCCGCAGACATCGGTGACAAAGATTACAAAGGAAACCGAAGCGGAAATCAAATTCGGCTATTGTACGGAATTTATTATTGTGCTGCATAAGGCGCTGGCCGAGGGCGAAGAACGCGGTTACAAATCATTTTTAGAATCTATTGGTGACTCGATCGTGGTAGTGGCGGACGATGAAATCGTAAAGACCCATGTACATACCAATGATCCGGGACTTGCCATCCAGGAAGCATTGAAGCATGGATCTTTAAGTAAAATCAAAATCGACAATATGCGCGAAGAGCACCAGGAACGGCTGATTAAGGACGCGGAAAAGCTCGCGGCACAGCAGGAGGCGGCCGCTGAATCCAAGGAGGACGTGCCTTATAAGGAAGCAGGTTTTATCGCCGTATCGGCAGGCAGCGGTTTAAGCGAAGTATTTAAGGGGCTGGGCGCCGATTATATTATCGAGGGCGGGCAGACGATGAACCCGAGTACCGAGGATATTTTAAACGCCGTAAACCGGGTGCATGCGGACCATGTTTTCGTTTTGCCGAATAACAAAAATATTATTTTGGCAGCGGACCAGGCGGCGGATTTATGCGAACAGCAAAAAATCCATGTCATTCCGACGAAAACAATTCCGCAGGGAATCACGGCGCTTATCAATTATATTCCGGAGCAAAGCGTAGAGGACAACCGGGACCGTATGCTGGAAGAGATCAAACATGTAAAGACGGGACAGGTTACCTATGCCGTACGTGATACGGTCATTGACGATAAGGAAATCAGGCAGGACGATTATATGGGAATCGGGGACCGCACGATTCTCGCGGTCGGGAAAGAACTGGACAAAGTAACGCTGGAAATGGCGGAATGCATGGTGGAAGAGGATTCCGCGATCGTCAGCATTTTTTACGGAGAAGACGTCAAAGAGGAGGACGCACAGGCCATTGCGCAAAAGCTAATGGACCGGCATGAAGACCTTGAGGTGGAAGTGCAGTACGGCGGGCAGCCGATTTATTACTATTTGATTTCGGTCGAATGATCCGGGGGATACAATGGACAATACAGCAGGCATAGACGCACCAATCAAAAGTGTCAAAGGCGTGGGGGCAAAAACCGAACTGTTATTCCAAAAAATAGGAGTATACACCATAGGTGATATACTCCTTCGTTTTCCAAGAGAATACGCGGCATTTCCACAACCCGTTGAAATAAGTACGATCAGCCAGGCAGCGCCGGGCAGACGGCAGGCGGTGATCTTTCGCGCAGAAAACGCCGCGATTGTAAAATATACGCGATCGATGCCGGTTACGATTGCAAATGGCTCCCATCAGGGGGTTTCCATGGAATTTTTGTGGTTTCGGATGCCTTTTGTAAAAAATACGTTAAAAAGAGGACAGACTTACATTTTATTTGGCTGTGTACTCAATAAGAGCGGGCGGCTGTCGATGGAGCAGCCCCTTATTCATACACCCGAACAGTACGCGGCGTTAGCGGGCACCTTACAGCCGGTCTATGGACTGACGGCTGGCCTTACAAACAATTTGTACAAAAAAACGCTGCGCTGGGTACTCGGTCAAAACCTGCTTCTGCCGGAATATCTGCCGCAGAAGATCCGGGAGGCACACGGGCTGGCAGAATTAAACGATGCCGTTTTGCATGTTCATTTTCCGGCTGACTTTGAAGCTTTGACAAAAGCCCGCAGACGGCTTGTATTTGACGAGTTTTTTTTGTTTGCCCTTTCGGTGCAGCTTCAGAAAGTACAGGGGCAGAAAATCGAAAACCAGTATGTAGTAGATGGGGATCTAAAACCGCTGTTGGAAAAGCTCCCTTACCGTCTGACCAATGCGCAGAGCCGGGTATTGGAGGAAATCCGCGGCGACCTGCGCGGGCCTTATATGATGCAGCGCCTGGTACAGGGCGATGTTGGTTCCGGCAAAACGGTACTTGCGTTTCTGGCAATGTACCTGGTGTCCAAAAGCGGCTGCCAGTCTGCGATTATGGCTCCAACGGAAGTACTGGCCGTGCAGCATTACGAGACGTTTGCTTCGTATTGTGATTTATTTGGGGTCAAGGCGCACCTGGTATTGCTGACCGGGTCTATGACCGCAAGGCAGAAGCGGCGCGCCTATGAACGGATGCAGTTATTTTCAGATGCGATGGTGATCGGCACCCACGCGTTATTTCAGGAGCAGGCGGTTTATGACAGCCTTGCGCTTGTCGTAACGGATGAACAGCATCGGTTCGGGGTCAGGCAGCGGGAAACGTTTTCTTATAAAGGGCACAATCCGCATATTTTAGTTATGAGCGCGACGCCGATCCCAAGGACGCTTGCGATTATTTTATACGGCGATTTGGACATTTCTGTCATTGACGAGGTTCCGGCCCAAAGGCTTCCGATTAAAAACTGTGTCGTCGGCACTGAATGGCGGCCGAACGCCTATGCGTTTATCCGGCGCGAGGCAGAGGCCGGGCATCAGGCGTATGTGATCTGTCCGCTTGTGGAAGAAAGCGAATACGCGCAAGGGGAAGATGTGATTTCCTATACGCACAGGCTGCAGGAAGTACTGCCGGATTCGATTACAGTAGCATGCCTGCATGGAAAGATGCGCCCGGAACTGAAAAATAAGATTATGGAATCGTTTGCAGCGAATGAAATCCAGGTGCTCGTTTCTACCACCGTTGTGGAAGTCGGCGTTAACGTGCCGAATGCAACGGTCATGATGATCGAAGATGCCCAGCGGTTTGGACTGGCGCAGCTTCATCAGCTCCGCGGACGGGTAGGGCGCGGGGATGCGCAGTCTTATTGTATTCTGATCCATACCTCGCAGGAAAAAGGGTCGGCAAAGCGTCTGGAAATACTAAAACAGACAAATGATGGGTTTCGGATTGCGAGTGAAGATTTAAAGCTGCGCGGGCCAGGGGATTTCTTTGGGATCCGCCAAAGCGGAGATCTGGCGTTCCAGCTTGCGGATATTTACCAGGATTCAGATGTGCTTCAGATGGCATCCAAAGAAGTGCAGCGGATATTAGCGCGCGATCCGTCGCTGGAATTGCCGGAACACAAAAATTTGCGGGAAAAAGCGTGTATGTTTATGGGCGGCCAGTTGGAGCGGCTGAATTTATGATTATTTTATGATGCGGCCAAAAAGAAAAAGCCCCCCGTTTTCTGTCCATGCGCGGCTTGCGTATGAATTTTTTCACAGCTTACCTTGCAAAATCCATAAAACAGGGAGTTTTTTCCTAAAGGTGCCTTTACGGCTTTACCGGCAGTTGGAAAATATTATTCTTCGCCGCCTGCCATTTGTCTTTCTTGGGCTTCAATCATCTTTTTCACCATATAACCGCCCACGGAACCATTTTGGCGGGAAGTCAGGTCACCGTTGTAGCCGCGCTTTAATGGCACGCCAAGTTCGTCTGCAACCTCGAATTTGAAACGGTCTAATGCTCCCTTTGCTTCTGGTACTGCGTTCTGATTAGAATGATTACTCATAGTGAATTGCCTCCTTTTATCTTGTGTAGTGTGGTAAACAAATGTTGTTTACGAAGTTATTATGTCCGGCCGGGCGATTATTAATCAGGAGGTTTTTGGCAATTATACAAAAATATAGAAACACACGGCGATCGAATGGCAGATCGAATCATTAATGGAAAACAGATGGAAAACAGATAGAAAACAGATGAAAAACAGATGAAACAATAAAAAAGGCCGAGCCATAGATAGAACCACAGATCAAATGGCAAATCGAACGGTAGAAAGAAGGAGAAGGAACAAATGCTTCCAACAAGGAAACAAGCCGAACAGCTTTTAAAAGAAGCCGAACGCTGCAATCCCGGACAATGGGGCGACCACAGCCGTACAGCCGCCCACTGCGCCCGGAATATCGCGTTAAAATGCGGCGACTTAGATCCGGAAAAAGCGTATATCTTAGGGCTTTTGCATGATATCGGAAGAAAATTCGGGGCAAGGCACTTAGGACACGTCGCGGACGGGTATTCCTATATGCAGTCGTTAGGATATGACGAAGCAGCGAAAATCTGCCTGACGCATTCCTTTCATAACCAGTCCATTCGTGATTATATCGGCAAAGCGGATACAACGGCTGAGGAAATGAAGCTGATTTTAGATCAGTTAGCAGCGGTAGAAATGGATGATTACGACCGTCTGATACAGTTATGCGATTCCCTGGCAGGGGCGGACGGCGTAGTAAATATGGAAGAGCGGATGGAGGATGTCAGACGCAGGTATGGGTCCTATCCAGAAGATAAATGGGAAAAGAATCTGGAATTAAAAAAATATTTTGAAGACAGGATGGGCAAAGACGTATACACAGTGGTGGAAAAAGACACATTCCGGCCGCGTGCCGTAAAAATAGAATAAGAAAGGACCAGCTATCATGGCTTTTGATGGAATAGTAATCGCAAATCTTGTTTCGGAGTTAAATCAAACCGTATTAAACGCTCGGATTTCAAAAATCGCGCAGCCGGAAAAAGACGCGCTTTTGTTAACACTGAAAAGTACAAACGGCCAAAAGCGCCTGTTTTTGTCCGCCAGTGCGTCGCTGCCGCTGATTTACCTGACACAGGCAAATAAACCAAGCCCTTTGACAGCGCCGAATTTCTGCATGGTTTTGCGGAAGCATATCGCAAACGGGCGGATTGTAAAAATCTGGCAGCCGGATATGGAACGGATTATCCATTTTGAAATCGAACATCTGGATGATTTGGGCGACATACGCGCAAAAACCCTGACTGTCGAGATTATGGGCAAACACAGCAACATTATTTTTATGGATGAAAAACAGATGATTATCGACAGCATCAAGCATGTACCAGCGCAGGTCAGCTCCGTACGCGAGGTGCTCCCAGGCAGGACGTATTTTATTCCCTCACAGGGAAAAGCAAACCCGCTTACCGCAAAACAGGAAGACGTTTACCGGGTGCTGGAAAAACCCGCGGCCGCGGCAAAAGCGATTTATACGTCCTTTACGGGAATCAGCCCTTGCGCGGCAAACGAAATATGCTACCGGGCGGGCCTGGACGCGGATGTTTCCACGGCCGGCCTGACAGACGGGCAAAAGCAGCATTTATGCAACCACTTTCTATGGGCCATGCAGGAAATCCGGGAAGAACAGTTTACGCCGAATATTGTCTTGGAAGACCGCAGGCCGATGGAGTTTTCTTCCATACGGCTGACACAGTACGGGCATCTGGAATGCAGGGAAGAAGCATCTATTTCGGCGGTGCTTGAGCAGTTTTACGCGGCCCGCGATACGTATACCAGGATCCGGCAAAAATCGGTGGATCTGCGCAAAATCGTAGCGACGGCCTTAGAACGCAGCCACAAAAAGTACCAGCTCCAGCTAAAACAGATGGAGGATACCAAAAAGCGGGAAAAATACAAGGTATATGGCGAATTGATCAACACATACGGCTATGACCTTGCACAAGGCGCGAAAACGCTGGAAGCATTAAACTATTATACAAATGAAACGGTAAAAATCCCGCTGGATCCGCAGCTTAGCGCAACCGACAACGCTAAAAAATATTTTGAAAAATACAATAAGATGAAACGCACGTATGAGGCGATGGCCGATCTGACCGTAGAAACCAACTCCGAAATCGAACATCTTAAATCCATTGCGGCATCATTGAACATTGCCTTAAACGAAGACGACCTGGTGCAGATTCGGGAAGAACTGGTCGAATATGGCTATATCCGCCGCAAAGGCCATGAAAAGAGACAGAAAATAAAGAGCCGCCCGTTTCATTACCGCTCTTCTGACGGATTTGATATTTACATCGGCAAGAACAATTACCAGAACGAAGAACTGACATTTAAATTTGCAAACGGGGGCGACTGGTGGTTCCACGCGAAAAAAATGCCGGGGTCCCATGTCATTGTAAAAGCCGAGGGCAGGCAACTGCCGGACCGGACGTTTGAGGAAGCGGCGATGTTAGCCGGTTATTATTCCCAGGGGCGCGATGCGGAAAAAATAGAAATCGATTATTTGCAGCGGCGCAATGTGAAAAAGCCAAACGGTTCCGCACCGGGGTTTGTCGTTTATTATACCAATTATTCTATGACGATCCATCCGCAGATTGAGGGGATTACGTTGGTTAGCGATTCTTGACTGAAAAAAATGTAAGGATTTTTATTTATATCTATGAACAGACGAAATTATCAAAAAGAACTGGAGGAAATAATAGCGGATCACCAAAGCCGTGGGGAAGTGCCCTCGCTTTTGCTGCATAGCTGCTGTGCGCCGTGCAGCAGCTATGTCCTGGCGTATCTGTCCGAGTATTTTCGGATTACCGTCTTGTATTACAATCCGAATATTTATCCGCCGGAAGAATACAGGCACCGTGCGAGGGAGCAGCAGCGGTTTTTACAGGAGTTTCCTATGCGTTACAAGGCTGCGTTTATCGAAGGCCCCTACGATACGGGGCGTTTTTATGAGATGGCAAAAGGAATGGAAAACCTGCCCGAAGGCGGCCCGCGCTGCAGCGCTTGTTATGAGCTGCGCCTGCGCGAAGCCGCCGGGTGTGCCAAGCGGGCCAGGACGGATTATTTTACAACGACGCTTTCCATCAGCCCGTTAAAAGACGTGCAAAAGCTCAATGAGATCGGCGCCCGGCTGGCAAAAGAGTATGGGGTCGCTTATTTATATTCTGATTTTAAAAAGAAAAACGGCTATCTTCGTTCGACACAGATTGCAAAAGAATATGGAATGTACAGACAGGACTACTGCGGATGTATTTTTTCATTGCAGGAAAGGAAGAAGAAGCTAAATCCAATAGAATAGTTTAGTTGCATGAAACAGCAAAAAAAGGAGGATTTTTTGATATGGCGCAATTATGGGGCGGACGTTTTACAAAAGAAACCGACCAGTTAGTTTATCAGTTTAATGCATCCATCACATTTGACCAAAAGCTTCTGCTTCAGGACATCGAGGGAAGTATCGCGCATGTTAGGATGCTGGCAAAACAAGGGGTACTCACAAAAGGGGAATCAGACAGGATCGAAGCGGAATTAAAAAATATTTTGGCGCAGGTACGGCAGGGAGAACTGGAAATTTCCAATGATTACGAGGATATCCACAGTTTTGTCGAAGCCGTTTTAACGCAGCGCATCGGGGATGCCGGAAAGAAGCTGCATACCGGGCGCAGCCGAAATGACCAGGTTGCGCTGGATTTTCGGATGTATGTGCGTATGGAGCTTGCGCAGACCGATGCTTTGTTAAAGGAACTTTTGGAAACGATTTTACGGATCATGAAATTGCATGTCGAAACGATTATGCCAGGATTTACGCATCTGCAAAAAGCGCAGCCGGTTACGCTTGCGCATCATATGGGCGCTTATTTTGAAATGTTCCGGCGCGACCGCCTGCGGATGCGGGATATATATGAGCGCATGAATTATTGCCCGCTGGGAAGCGGGGCGCTGGCAGGTACGACATATCCGCTGGACAGAGACGATACGGCCCGTGCACTCGGCTTTTACGGTCCGACGCGCAATAGTATGGACGGCGTATCAGACAGAGACTATGTAATCGAATTTCTGGCGGCACTGTCTACCATCATGATGCATTTAAGCCGTTTTAGCGAAGAACTGATTTTGTGGAACTCCAACGAATACCAGTTTATCGAGATGGACGACGCTTACAGTACCGGGAGCAGCATTATGCCGCAGAAAAAAAACCCGGATATCGCGGAACTGGTCCGCGGCAAAACCGGACGTGTTTACGGCGCGTTGATTTCCATTCTGACTACGATGAAAGGGATCCCGCTTGCTTATAATAAAGATATGCAGGAAGATAAGGAGCTGACATTCGATGCCATTGATACGGCAAAAGGCTGTCTGGCATTATTTAACGGCATGCTGTCTACCATTCGTTTCCGGAAAGAACAGATGCGCAAAAGCGCGGCGCTTGGATTTACAAATGCGACCGATGCCGCGGACTATCTGGTAAATCATGGCGTTCCGTTTCGGGATGCGCATGGGATTGTCGGAAAAATTGTGTTATACTGCCTGGAACACCATTGCTCCATAGACGAAATGCCGCTGGATGCGTTACAGGCGGTCAGCCCGGTCTTTGAGGAAGATATTTATGAGGCGATTGCAATGGAAACATGTGTAAATAAACGGCTGACAATTGGTGGGCCTGGGAAAGAGGCTATGGAACAGGTGATTGCGATGGAGGAGCAATATTTGGAGGAATCGGCGTTTCCGTGTGAAGATTGGGAGAAAGCGCTGTTGGCATAGGGAGCATCTTTTTTTGTTACGACCTCCTGGATGCCGGAAACGGGAAATAAAGAGTGACATGACAATTGCAGAACTGTCTCGTTACACATAATCCTATTCCTATTATAAAACTCTTGTGATATTATAGAGCCATCGACAATCGTAGAAGTGTGGAGGTAACCATGAGACTGGAAACCAAGAGATTGTATATGCGGGAAATGGATCAAGGGGACTTTGCTTCCCTTTGTAAAATCCTGCAAGACGAACAAACGATGTATGCTTATGAGGGGGCGTTCAGTAAAGATGAAGTACAAGAATGGCTCGACCGGCAAATGAGCCGTTATCAAAAATGGAACTTTGGTTTATGGGCAGTCATTTTAAAGGAAAGCGGTGAAATGATAGGGCAGTGCGGACTTACCATGCAGCCTTGGAAAGAGCGGGAAGTACTTGAAATAGGCTATTTATTTGAGCGGCTATATTGGCATAATGGGTATGCCATCGAGGCAGCAAAAGCTTGTAAAAAGTACGCGTTTGAAAAATTAAAAGCAGATGAAATTTCGTCTATTATCAGGGATACCAATATTGCATCTCAAAAGGTAGCCATAAAAAACGGAATGGCCATAGCGGACAAGTGGGTAAAACATTACAGAGGAGTCGATATGCCGCATTGCCGTTATGTGGTGCGCCGTTCATAACTATTTTATAAACGGACGCTGGTAAATATAATGCTTAGAAGTTATATATTCTTTTAATAACTTTTATATAGATGGATCATTACATGTATATTTTATCACTGTCAGCCTGGGGAGGGAATGTTTGCGGCTGCTGTGACTTCGGAGGAAAGCGTAGAAGTTCTTAGTTTTCTGCTCGGTAAACAGGATTTTGAGACACGGATGTCTCAAAAAGGGCCTGCCCGCCATGGAGGGTGGGTGCAGGCCCGGTCCGTCCGGCTTCACAACCTAAAATGCAGAAAACTTAGAACTTCTCGCTTTTCGAGAGTCACAGCAGCCGCAAACATTCCCTCCCCAGGCGTCCGGGAGGCCGTAATATAAAATCCACAAACAAAAGCTTCCTGCATCCCCCTAAAAAAACGCAAAATACACGCAAATTTAGGAAACTATGTATTAGCCGCTTGAAATTGTCGTAGATTTTGTTATAATGAAAAAAACAGAAATGCGATAATAAAATTGGTTTTTGCGAATATACCACGCGGACAGGAATAAAATAATAAAAACCGTTATCATAAATAGACTTAAATATTTCATCTTGCGTTTTTTCGTTTCCTGTATTAATATTATAAAATCACCCGTTACAAAATAGGTTCCGCCTGCATCGTCCAGGTTGGACAAACCGGCGGAAACAAGCATCAAAAGAAAACGGAAAATCAATGAGGAGAGCAGTCATGAGTGAAAAATTAAAAGTCGGGATCCTTGGAGGTACAGGTATGGTAGGGCAGCGTTTTATTGCCCTGTTAGAAAATCATCCGTGGTTCGAGGTGACAACGATCGCGGCAAGCCCGCGCAGCGCGGGGTTAACGTACAGCGCGGCGGTAGACGGACGCTGGAAAATGGATACGCCGGTTCCGGAAGCGGTAAAAAATATTGTAGTAAAAAATGTAAATGAGGTAGAACAGACGGCAGCCGAAGTGGATTTTGTATTTTCCGCGGTAGATATGTCAAAGGATGAAATCAAAAAAATAGAAGAAGCCTATGCGAAGACAGAAACACCGGTTGTATCGAATAACAGCGCGCACCGCTGGACGCCGGATGTTCCGATGGTCATACCGGAAATCAATCCGCAGCATATGGATGTGATCCAGTACCAAAAGAAACGGCTTGGTACAACGCGCGGATTTGTAGCGGTAAAGCCAAACTGCTCGATCCAGTCTTATGCCCCGGTTTTGACCGCCTGGATGGAATTTGAGCCGTACGAGGCAGTCGTATCGACGTATCAGGCAATTTCCGGTGCCGGGAAGACATTTTTGGACTGGCCGCAGATGCAGGGCAATATTATCCCATATATCGGGGGAGAAGAAGAAAAGTCCGAAAAGGAACCGCTGCGCATTTGGGGCGAAATCCGCGATGGCGTGATCGAGCCTGCAAAAAGCCCGTTGATTACCAGCCAGTGCATCCGGGTTCCGGTTTTAAACGGCCATACGGCGTCTGTATTTGTCAAATTCCGCGGCAAGCCGCAAAAACAGGATCTAATTGAAAAATTGACCGGTTTTAGCGGCGTACCGCAGCAGCTTGGACTGCCTTCCGCGCCAAAACAGTTCATCCAGTATCTGGAAGAGTGCGACCGTCCGCAGGTGACGCTGGATGTCGATTATGAAAATGGAATGGGGATCAGCGTAGGACGTCTGCGGGAAGATTCCGTTTATGACTGGAAATTTATCGGATTGTCCCATAATACCATTCGCGGGGCGGCCGGGGGCGCTGTATTATGCGCAGAACTTTTAAAAGCCCAGGGATACATTGCGAAAAAATAAACGCAGGATGGATCGTTCAAACAGATTTTTTACGGTGTATGCCAAAGGATGTACGAACGCCGTCCCAGCTTGTTATTTGAAAAGTACCACATACATAATAGGAGAAGGCCATGGTAGTAAGACACACAGAATTAAAGAAAATGGAGCAGCTATATGAGGAAACGGGTAACCGGCTTGTTTTGCTGTATGGACGTGAGGGCTGTGATAAAGAAGCATTTATCCGGATGTTCTGCAAGGGAAAAAAATATTTTTACTATCATGCGCGAAAGGCGTCCCAACAGGAACAATGCATGCAGTTGGGACGTGAGATCGAAAAGCAGTATGAGGTAAGCCTTTCCAAATACAATTATACCGAGTTTTTCAACCGGATCCGCAGTGGAAACGCAAGTAAACTGGTCGTAATTATCGATGAGTTTCAGTATATTGCCAAACGTGACGAGGAATTTTTCAAAGCCGTATTAAAGCTAAAGGCAAAGAAACTGTATCCCGGCCCGGTAATGATCGTACTGGCAAGCTCATCGGTTGCATGGGCGGAGCAGGAATTTCCGGAACGGTTTGCGGACCATATGAAAAAGTTGGATGAAAAGATCAAACTGGATGAGCTGAAATTTATCGACATGGTGCGGTCTTATCCGGAGTATTCCGTTAGTGACTGCGTCAAGGCGTACGGGATTCTTGGCGGGGTTTCCGCTTATATCAGCCGTTGGGATTCCAGGAAAGATATAAGGACCAATGTTTGCAGGCATATCCTGTCGCAGGACGGCTACCTTTTTGCGGAGGCAGAGCGTTTTATCGGCAGCGAGCTGCGGGAACTGGCCATTTATAATACGATACTCGCGGCGATTGCGGCAGGGCACCGCAAACTGAACGACCTGTTTTTGGTCACCGGATTTTCCAGGGCGAAAATCAGTGTCTATATGAAAAATCTGGCGGCGTTTGAAGTTGTGGAAAAAGTATGTTCGTTTGAAACCGGTGGGTGGGAAAATGCCCAAAAAGGAATTTACCAGATCCAAAATAATTATGTAAATTTCTGGTTCCGCTTTTTGTACCCAAACCTGTCAGACTTGTACCTGATGCCGCCGGAGCAATTTTACGATACGTATATCGGGCCGTATTTGGATGAATATATGAACCGGTATTTTATCCAGGTGTGTATGGAATACCTGGAACTGCTAAATATGGTGGATAAGCTGCCGATTAAAATACGCAAGGCCGGAACATGGGTCGGAAAGACCGGGAATATTGATATTATTGCGCAGGACAGTGCCAGAAACAACCTGATCGGGCTTTGCAACTGGTCGAAACCGCAGCTAACTTATGATATGTGTGAAAAATTGTTTGATACGATGAAAAAAGCCAAGCTAAAGTCGGATCATTATTATTTGTTTTCAGCCAGGACATTTGACGATAAGCTGCTGCAGAAAGCGGATGAGGACAAACGCCTGGTTCTGGTTGACATGACACAGCTATAACGAAACCGTTGATCGAAAATGAGGAAACGTGGGGTTGCAGGAAAGCAGAGTATTTTCTGCAGCCCCATTTTGTTTTATAAAGGAAAAACGATATGTCCAAAGCATTGTACATAGCGGAAAAACCATCCGTGGCGCAGGAGTTTGCAAAAGCGCTGAAAATAAAAATGAAGCGGTATGACGGATACCAGGAAGGGGAAGATGCCGTAGTAACCTGGTGTGTCGGACATTTGGTTACCATGAGCTATCCCGAAGCTTATGATGCAAAGTATAAGAAATGGAGCCTTTCCACGCTTCCGTTTCTCCCGCGGAAATTTAAATACGAGGTTATCCCCGCGGTAGAAAAACAGTACAAGACCGTTGCGTCCCTGTTAAACCGCAAGGATATCGGAACGATTTACGTCTGCACCGATTCCGGGCGCGAAGGGGAATATATCTACCGGCTGGTAGAGCAGATGGCGCATGTGCATGGAAAACAGCGCAAACGGGTCTGGATTGACTCACAAACCGAAGAAGAAATCTTACGGGGCATTCGTGAGGCCAAAGACCTGTCGGCTTATGACAACCTGGCATCAAGCGCCTACCTGCGCGCCAAGGAAGATTATCTGATGGGGATTAATTTTTCCAGGCTCCTTACGCTGAAATACGGGGATGCCGTGGCGTCCTATTTGCATGAAAAACATGCCGTGATATCGGTCGGCCGGGTTATGACCTGCGTGCTCGGCATGGTAGTGCGCAGGGAGAGGGAAATCCGTGCATTTGTCAAAACGCCGTTTTACCGGGTACTGGCACAGATTGACGCGGAAGAAAACAAAATCGAATGCGAATGGCGCGCGGTCGAAGGCTCCGCCTGGTTCCAGTCCCCAAAGCTTTATAAGGACAATGGTTTTTTGGAAGAACAAGATGCGAAACAGCTCATTGCGCAGTTGGAAAAACCTCCGGTTACGGCGGTTGTGGTATCCGTGGAAAAGAAAAAAGAGACAAAGAAAGCGCCGCTGCTTTTTAATCTCGCGGAACTGCAAAATACCTGCTCGAAATTTTTTAAGATCAGTCCGGAACAGACACTTAAAATTGCGCAGGAACTGTATGAAAAAAAGATGATTACCTACCCGCGTACCGATGCCCGCGTGCTGTCCACCGCAGCGGCTAAGGAGATCCACAAAAACATTACCGGGCTGTGCGGGGTGGAGGAAGTACGGGTTTTTGCGGAAACCATCCTGCAAAACGGCAGCTATCAGACAATAGCAAAAACACGCTATACAAATGACAAACAGATTACAGACCATTATGCGATTATTCCGACCGGACAGGGGCTGGGGGCAAGGAAAACGTTGCAGGCGACGTCTTTGCATGTTTATGAGACGATTGTACGCCGCTTTCTCGCTATTTTTTATCCGCCGGCGGTGTATCTTAGATACAGCATCGTCTTTCAGGTACAGTCGGAAAAGTTTTTTGCGGGGTTTAAGGTATTAACGCAGGAAGGTTATTTAGACGTCATGCAGTATTCGTTTTTTAAAAAGAAAGAAAAAATGAATCTCGAAAAAACAAATGCGCCAGGGGAATCCAACCAGTCAAATGGATCCGGTACGCACAGCCAGGCAGAAACAGCGGATGCGCAGCAGCCGGACGCGGGTTTTTTGCAGGCAGTGGCTGGATTGAAAAAGGGAATGGTTCTGTCAGTGGACCGTTTTTGGATCCGTGAAGGGGAGACTTCCCCGCCTAAACGCTACAATTCAGGCTCTATGATCCTTGCGATGGAAAATGCCGGGCAGTTGATCGAAGATGAAGAACTGCGTGCTTCGATCAAGGGCAGCGGGATCGGCACAAGCGCGACAAGGGCGGAGATTCTTGCGAAACTGGTAAAAAACAATTACCTTGCGCTGCAAAAAAAAACACAGACGCTGACGCCGACCCTGCGCGGGGAAATGATCTTTGACGTAGTTGCGGCGTCGATTCAATCTCTGTTAAATCCGGAGCTAACGGCTAGTTGGGAAAAAGGCCTGGCCTATGTAGCCGAGGGGTCGATTACAACCGAAGAGTATATGCGCAAACTGGAGCATTTTATCATCAGCCGCACGAACAGGGTACAAAACCTGAACAACCGGCAGATTCTGCGGAGTTTTTTTGAACGCGCGGGTGCATATTATAAATCTGGAACCTAAAAAAGTGGAAAATAGAAAGGAATTGTTATGAAACAGTGCAGAATTGAAAATTTATATGATTTAAACCAGACGATCGCTGCCCGGTTATTGGAAGACGTGACCTATCCATGGGAGGCGTTGAGCAGGATCGGCGCTTTTATCAAAGAACTGGGCGCTTCCTTGGACAGCAGCCGTTATGAACAGCGCGCGGAAGCAGTCTGGGTTGCGAAATCAGCGAAAGTCGCACCTTCGGCATGCCTGAACGGGCCGCTGATTATCGACGAGGAAGCCGAAATCCGCCACTGCGCGTTTATCCGCGGAAGTGCCGTCGTAGGAAAAGGAGCCGTAGTCGGAAATTCCACCGAACTGAAAAATGTTTTGTTGTTTAACGGCGTGCAGGTACCACATTACAATTATGTCGGGGATTCTATTTTGGGCTACAAGTCTCATATGGGCGCAGGCTCCATCACATCAAATGTAAAATCGGACAAAACACTTGTAGTTGTGAAAGACGCAAGCGGGGATTCGATATCCCAAATCGAAACCGGGCTGAAAAAATTTGGCGCGATGCTTGGTGATTTTGTAGAAGTAGGCTGCAATTCTGTGCTCAATCCTGGGACTGTAATCGGGCGGCATACAAATATCTATCCACTGTCGATGGTACGCGGCGTGATTCCGGCAGGTTCGATTTATAAAAATAAGAATGAAATTGTTGAGAAAGCGGACGATTGATGTTACGGGAAAATGCAGACGAATTATGGGATTTATATACAAAAGACCGGGAAAAAACAGGGCGCACACACCGCAGAGGGGATCCCATGCCAGACGGCTGGTACCGCATGGCTGTCCATGTATGTATTTTTAACAGCCAAAATCAGCTTTTGATCCAGCAGCGCCAGCCGTTTAAAAAGGACTGGCCGAATATGTGGGATGTGTCTGTCGGCGGTTCGGCAACAGCGGGTGACACGAGCAGAGACGCAGCGCAGCGTGAAGTATGGGAAGAACTTGGCCTGCAGGTCGATTTAAGAAAGGCACGTCCGTTTTTTACAATGAATTTTACGAATGGCTTTGACGATTTCTATATTCTGGAACAGGACGTTGATTTATCTGCGCTGCGTTTGCAGGAATCGGAAGTAAAACAGGTCCGCTGGGCAGGACGCGAAGAAGTCCGGCAAATGCAGGAGAGGGGGCTTATGATCCCTTATTGGTTTTTAGACAGCCTGTTTACGGCCAGGCATACCCATGACGCGCAGGGGGAACGGCTGCATACCATTGCTGTTATGGCGGCCGGTACGCAGCATTTAGAATCCTGGATGAGCCTTGCGCAGGTGCTTTGGACAGAAGCAGAAGCCGCACGGCATGATGACAGCGGCACGGCGGCGTTTCACTGGCAAAATCCGGAATCTGTGAAAGAAAGTATGCAGGCATATCAAAAGAAAGTTCTTTCGCATATTTTGGAAAGAACAGCCGTCTGCGCGGTAGACGGGCATATGGTCGTCGGATTTTTGCTGGGCAGCGTACAGGATAAAAAGACGGTACAAGTCGCTGTCCATCCGCAGTACCGCGGGCATGGCATTGCGTCGCGCATGCGCTCTTACAGCGCTTTGCTGTAAGAAAAACGAAAAACAGGCTGATTCAGCGGTTTGTCGTATCCGCATAGCATTAAAACCAGATTTAATTAATTTTTTGTGGAAAAGGACTAGACTAATTTGGCGAAATATGCGAAAATAATAGCAGTGTGCTGAACAGATCAGTTCAGTACGTGGTCATTACAGTGGAAACGCTGTGTGTTTTTGCTGTATCAATCATCTAATTGAAAGGAGTCTTAAAATGATTTACACACAGGAAGTTCAAAAAATGTGTCCGGTTGCTAAGGGTGCAAAGCACGAACCGGCTCCAATCCCGGAAGAAGGGAAATGGGTACATTCGAAAAAAATTGAAGATATCTCCGGTTTTACACATGGAATTGGCTGGTGTGCACCGCAGCAGGGTGCCTGCAAACTGTCCCTGAATGTAAAGAATGGCATTATCGAAGAAGCACTCGTAGAGACCATCGGATGTTCCGGTATGACACATTCCGCAGCTATGGCAGCAGAAATCTTACAGGGAAAGACCATTTTGGAAGCATTAAATACAGACCTGGTTTGTGATGCGATCAATACAGCCATGAGGGAATTATTCTTGCAGATCGTTTATGGACGTACACAGAGCGCATTTTCCGACGACGGACTTGCAGTCGGCGCAGGACTGGAAGATTTGGGAAAAGGGCTTCGTTCCCAGGTTGGCACCATGTACGCGACAAAGGAAAAAGGCGTCCGTTATCTGGAGATGGCAGAAGGCTATGTAACAGGAATCGCATTAGATGAAAATGATGAAGTAATCGGGTATAAGTTCGTTTCTCTTGGCAAGATGACTGACTTTATCAAAAAAGGCGACGATCCGAACACCGCTTGGGAAAAAGCGCAGGGCCAGTATGGACGTGTAGCGGATGCTGCCAAGATCATAGATCCAAGAGTAGAGTAAGAAGGGAGAACGAAAAATCATGGCATTATTTGAATCATATGAAAGAAGAATTGACCAGATTAACGCTGTATTAGGCAAATATGGCATCAGTTCCTTGGAAGAGGCTGAAAAAATTACAAAAGATGCTGGACTTGACGTTTACGAGCAGGTAAAGAAAATCCAGCCGATCTGTTTTGAAAACGCATGCTGGGCTTATATCGTTGGCGCTGCGATCGCAATTAAAAAAGGATGCAAAAAAGCGGCTGACGCTGCGGCTGCCATCGGAGAAGGCCTGCAGGCATTCTGTATCCCTGGATCTGTAGCGGACCACAGAAAAGTAGGTCTTGGGCATGGAAACCTGGGCAAAATGCTTTTGGAAGAAGAAACCGAATGCTTTTGCTTTTTAGCAGGACATGAATCCTTTGCGGCGGCAGAAGGCGCGATCGGTATTGCGGAAAAAGCGAACAAAGTGCGCAAACAGCCTTTGCGCGTTATTTTAAACGGACTTGGCAAAGATGCGGCACAGATTATTTCCCGTATTAACGGTTTTACATTTGTCGAGACGCAGTACGATTACAAGGAAGCAAAATTAAACGTCGTTTATGAAAAAGCTTACTCCGAAGGGCTGCGCGCTTCCGTAAAATGTTACGGCGCGGACGATGTACAAGAGGGTGTTGCCATTATGCATCATGAAAACGTAGGTGTATCGATTACAGGCAACTCCACAAACCCGACTCGTTTCCAGCATCCGGTAGCAGGTACATACAAAAAAGAATGTGTAGAACAGGGCAAGAAATACTTCTCCGTAGCATCCGGCGGCGGTACAGGCCGTACCCTCCATCCGGACAACATGGCGGCAGGTCCTGCTTCTTACGGCATGACCGATACGATGGGACGTATGCATTCTGACGCACAGTTTGCAGGTTCTTCTTCCGTGCCGGCGCATGTGGAAATGATGGGGTTGATTGGTATGGGCAATAACCCTATGGTAGGGGCGACCGTAGCGGTTGCTGTTTCCGTGGAGGAAGCGGCGAATGCTGGGAAGTTCTAATAATATGTTGTAAGTG
>CAJUIH010000055.1 GCA_910586045.1 uncultured Eubacterium sp. | reverse complement strand
CCATTCTGGAGGGCCGCCAGCAAGCCGGGCAAACCGTCTCTTCCAGCGTCCGGCGTGCAAAAACGTATCACTTAACTGAATTGTTACTAAGAAAGGAAAATCAATATGTACCTCATTCCACAACCGCAGCAAATGACACCGCAGCCACAGCAAAACTCGTCTGCCGGATCTTTTTTTCTCTTGTCCTATGACCAAAAAATCGTGATTGACCCGTCCTGCGGATCGTTTGGCTATCCGCCTGCCCGCCTGCTGCAGGCAGAACTGCGGGATGTGCTTGGCTATGGCCTCGCGGTTACAAGGGGCAGTTCGAAAAAAACGGCTGTGCGCTTATCCATCGATACACAGCTTGGCGCACAGGAATATTGCCTGCATGTCGAAAAAGACGGCATCCAGGCAGTCGGAGGCGGCAAACGCGGCCTGCTTTACGCCGTACAGACGCTGCGGCAAATCCTGCGGCAGACGGGCGGCATGGTGCCGTTGTTATCAATCCGCGATTATCCCGCGATCGAAAACAGGGGGTATTACTACGATGTTACCAGGGGTCGTATTCCGACCTTGGATTATTTGAAACGGATCGCGGGCCAGCTTGCTTTTTATAAAATAAACCAGCTCCAGCTTTATATTGAACACAGCTTTTTGTTCGAAGGGTGCAGCGAGGTCTGGCGGGATGATACGCCGTTAAGCGCGCAGGATATTTTAGAGCTTGACGCATACTGTCTGGAGCTTGGAATTGAGCTGGTACCAAGCCTTTCCTGCTTCGGGCACTTATATAAGGTGTTGCGTACCCGTTCATTCAGGCATCTGTGCGAACTGGAGCAGGAAGCCGGCGAGCCGTTTCGGTTTTCAGACCGGATGGCGCATCATACGATTGCGGTTTCCAACCCGCAGAGCCTGGAATGGATCAAAGGACGCATCGAAGCATACCTGCCGCTGTTTACTTCCAAACATTTTAATATTGGGGCGGATGAGACTTTTGACCTTGGAAAGGGAAGGAGCCGGGCGCGCGCCGAAACGGAAGGAACGGACCGACTGTATATCGATTTTGTAAAGCAATTGTGCCGGTTCCTTGTGGACAAAGGAAAAATCCCCATGTTTTGGGGCGATATCATTTGCCATTTCCCGCAGGCGGTCAAGGAGCTTGCGCCGGAAACCATCTGTTTGACCTGGGGATATGACGCTGACCAGGACGACCGTGCGGTAAAAAAGCTTGCGCAGGCAGGCGCCGTACAATATACGTGTCCGGGCGTCAGCGGCTGGAACCAGTTGGTTCATTCCCTGGATACGGCGTTTGAAAATATCCGGCGCATGTGTACCTATGCGCGGACCTATGGGGCGTCCGGCGTCCTGACGACGGACTGGGGCGATTATGGACATATCAACCATCCGGATTTCGGCCTGCCGGCTATGGTCTATGCGGCGGCATTTTCCTGGAATGACACTGGATACTCCTTTGACGAGAGCAACCGTCAGATTTCCAGAATTACTTATGGGGACAGGACGGAAACATTTGTCGGGACCGTCGCGCGGATTTCAGACGGCTGGCGTTTCCAATGGGGGGATCTGGTAAAATATAAAGAAGGGCTGGAACCGGATTTCGCAAAAGAACGGCTGGACGGGCTGGATGCGTCGCTTGCCAACCTGGAAGCGGTAAAAAGAAAACTCTATGGGCTGACGCCCTGTCTGCCGAAAGCGGCCAGGCCTTTGACGCATGCCTATCTGGTAGCGATTCAAGGAATCGCGTTATTTGGGAAAATCGAACGGTATCTGTTTGCTGTTACCCAGCCGCCGCAGACGGCTGAAACCGGATGTTTACTTGCGTCCAGGCTGGAAGAGTGGTTTTATTATTATAAAGAGCTTTGGCGGCGCGACAGCCGGGAATCAGAGCTGTACCGCATCCAGGAAGTGGTATTCTGGTATGCGGACAGGCTGCGGTCCCGTTTTGATCCAGCGGATGCACGTCCGCAAAATGGATAAGGGACTATGCACGAAGATTGTTTGTTGTGTGATAAAAACCAAATGAAAAAAATCAGTACCGTTTTGCAGTTAGACGCGGGAAAAGAAAAACAATTGCTGCAACTGGCAGACGATTATTTAAGATCTTGTGACTGGACAAAAACGAACCCGGAAATCATGGGGGAGTTATGGGTGCTCGCTGTGGATTTCTTGGGAATCGACGATCCTTATAAGGAGATCAAAAGCGGGTATAACCAGCTTGTTTTAAAAATGTCCGAAACGATCCGCAGGCTGATCGAGCAAAGTACTGACCGTTTCCAATGCGGATTGAAGCTTGCCATTGCCGGAAACATCATTGATTTTGCCGTAAAACACACATTTGATGCAGCCGTTTTACAGGAAATGGTGCATGCTGTTTCCGCTGTACAGATTCGGATCAATCATGCCGCCAAACTGCAAAAAGCGGTACAAAATAGCCGTACACTGTTCTATTCGGGAGACAACTGCGGGGAAATTGTACTGGACAAATTTTTTATCCTGTTGCTGAAAGAATATAACCCGCAGCTTCACGTCTGGTACGGCGTAAGGGGAAAACCGATTATAAACGATGTTACAATGGACGATGCCGGACAAGTGTGCATGCAGCAAGCCGCAGACGTGGTTTCGAATGGGGACGGCTCACTGGGGACAGTTTTACACTGTACAGATCCGAAATTTCAAAACTTATTTCAAACTGCGGATGTGGTCATTTGTAAAGGGCAGGGTAATTATGAAGGGCTGTTAGGCTGCGGGAAAGAAAATTTATTTTTTCTGTTTATGGCGAAATGCGGCCTGATCGCCGATCCGCTGGGCATTCCGGTTATGTCGGTCGTTTGTATGCAAAACCGCACAAATTATATATTAAGAAAGGAGTATTTATATGGGAATGGAACAATACAAAATGCAGATGCACCCGATGTGCAGAAAGGAAGCGGTCCTGCAGGGGGACAAGTACCGGATTAGCGTACTGACGCCGGCGTTGCTGCGGCTGGAATATCACGAAGACGGAAAATTCGAGGACCGGGCGACCCAGTCTGTATTAAACCGCGACTTCCCGGTACCGGATTTTCGGGTTCTTGACACTGAATCGGAAGTCGTGATCTATACCGACGCGCTGGAACTGCATTATGACCGCAAAGCATTTACCCCGCAGGGATTGATGGTCAAAGTATACGGCGGCCGCGGCCGTACCTGGCATTTCGGCGAAGAGCCGCAGGATTTGGGCGGTACCGCGCGGACACTGGATATGGCGGATGGAGCTTATGTATACAATAATACGCTGTGTACCAAAGGCCCAAACCCGATCGATGAAAAAATAGCGGGAAAGGTTCCGATCGAACATGGCGTGATTTCCAGGGAGGGGTTTTCCGTTATTGACCACAGCCATTCCATGGTACTGACCGAAGACGGATGGATTTCCACAAGAGCAGCGGGCGTTATGGATTACTATTTCTTTGGATACGGGACACTCTACCTGGACTGCCTGAAAGATTTTTATTATTTGTGCGGAAAAACGCCGCTGCTGCCGCGGTATGCCCTTGGCAACTGGTGGAGCCGTTACCACCGTTATACGCAGACAGAGTACCAGGAACTTATAGAACGGTTTGAAGACGAAAATCTGCCGTTTTCCGTCGCGGTAGTAGATATGGACTGGCATCTGGTAGACGATGTGGATCCAAAATACGGAAGCGGCTGGACCGGCTATACATGGAATACGGCATTTTTCCCGGATCCGGCCGGATTTATGAAATGGCTGCATGCACACGGCATGAAAATTACCCTAAACGTTCATCCCGCGGACGGCGTGCGTGCTTTTGAAAAGCCGTACCGGGACATTGCGCAAAAAATGGGCATCGATCCGGACAGCGGGGATGCGGTAACATTCGATCCGGCAGATCCGCAGTTTATGGAAGTCTATCTCAAAGACCTTCACCATCCGCTGGAGGAAGAAGGCGTAGACTTCTGGTGGCTGGACTGGCAGCAGGGTACCGTTACAAAAGTGCCGGGCCTGGATCCGTTATGGATGCTGAATCATTACCATTATTTAGACAGCGCCTGGAAAGGCAGTCGGCCGATCACGTTTTCAAGGTATGCGGGCGTAGGGAGCCATCGGTATCCGGTTGGATTTTCCGGCGATACGGTGATTTCCTGGGACAGCCTGCGGTTCCAGCCGTATTTTACCAATACGGCCAGCAATATCGGCTATGGCTGGTGGAGCCATGATATCGGCGGCCATATGATGGGCGTGCGGGACGACGAGCTGATGGCCCGCTGGGTACAGTACGGTGTATTTTCCCCGATCAATCGGCTGCACAGCACGGATAATCCATTCAACGGAAAAGAACCATGGCGGTTTGACCGGATTACAAGAAGTGTCATGGAAGAATACCTGCGTCTGCGGCATGCGCTGGTTCCGTATCTGTATACAATGAACCGCAGGGCACATGTGGACGACCAGCCGCTGATCCAGCCGTTATATTATAAAGAACCAGAGCGGGACGAGGCGTACGAGGCGCCAAATGAATATTATTTTGGATCGCAGCTTTTGGTTTCCCCGATTACAGATCCGCAGGATCCCGCAGCCAGGGCGGCAAGCGTACGGACCTGGCTGCCGGACGGGCTTTGGGCCGATTTCTTCAACGGGATGGTATACCGCGGCGGACGCATGCTGGATTTGTGGCGCAGCGTAGAACAGATTCCGGTATTGTTAAAAGCAGGCGCGATTGTCCCGATGCAGGACATACGTACACCGCAGCCTGTAACCGAAAATCCGTCCGCAATGGAAATCAGGATCTTTCCGGCAGGCGACGGGCAGTTTACCTTATGGGAAGACGCGGGGGATACGGCATCCGACAGCCCGCAGAACTGGGCGTCTACACAGTTAACCTGGCAGCATAGGGACCGCCTGTTTGTCATCGAACAAGCAGCCGGAAATCTGGACGTATTGCCAAAGAAACGAAGCTGGAAACTTGTATTTGTCGGCGTAGACCCGGCGCAGGCGCAGGTGACCGTATCAGATGCGCAAATTTCGGCCAATTCCTCTTATGACAAACAGACATCCATGCTGACTATAGAACTGCCGGAAATTTCAATCGGACAGACAATCCGCGTCGCTTTTTTAAACGGACTGTCTATCGCAAAAACGGATATAACCGGACGCTGTTACGAACGGCTGGAAAAAGCGCAGACTGCCTATGATGAAAAAGCACGCATTTTGGATACGGTAAAAAAACAGGGGAGCGGTGCGGTGGCATCCCTGCTGGCTATGGAACTGGAACCCGCGGTATTGGGGATGGTTTGTGAAGTGCTGACAGCAAACGGATAGGGCGTTCGATACCTATTTTATGGAGGATAAAAATGCAGGGCAGCAAAATTTATCAATCGCCGCTCGGTGAAATCATTCTGACTGCGGACGAGATCGGGTTAACGGGGCTGTGGTTTGCGGGGACAGCGGGATTTTCCGATGAATCTGCGATAGATCAGGACTCCCAGCGCGGGGAAAAGCAGTCGTCTGTTTTGGAAGCCGCCAAAAGATGGCTGGATCTTTATTTTGCGGGGCAGGAACCGGATTTTACACCTCCGGTGCACCTTGCCGGCACGCCGTTTCGGATGCATGTATGGAAACTGCTGCTGGAAATCCCCTATGGAAAAACCACTACGTACGGCGAACTGGCGAAAAGGATTGCCAGTCAAAAAGGTCTCGACCGGATGTCTGCGCAGGCTATAGGCGGCGCGGTGGGGCATAATCCAATCGCTATAATCATTCCCTGCCACCGGGTAATTGGAAGCGACGGCAGCCTGACAGGGTATGCGGGCGGCTTGGATAAAAAGCAGCGGCTGCTTGCTTTAGAGCACGTGGAAATGCCGGTTTACAACAAAAGATAAACAGAATCCCGGAAATGCTTATTTGACCAGCATTTCCGGGATTTCTATAAATATCATTGTAATTTAATCTAGTTTGGAGAGGCGGTTTGCCCGGCTTGCCGGCGGGCAAACCGCCTCTCCAAAGATCCCCATATTTCAAACATAAATCCGTTCACCATTTGACACGGCCCTCTATTTTACATATAATAATACAATGAAAATTACGGAGGTATGCATATATGACAATAGAAACACTGGCACAGCGCCTAAACTACCGCCTATTGGCAGGAACTACGGCATTGGAAGTTACAGCCTTAGTCTACGATTCCAGAAAAATCGTACCCGGCTGTGTATTCATATGTATCGAAGGCACATCGTTCGACGGCCACACCTGTGTCCGTGAAGCGTTCGAAAAACAAGCCGCAGCCGTCGTTGTAAGCAAAGATACAGAAATCCCGGACGGGCTGGCCGTTTTAAGGGTGGACGATACAAGAAAAGCACTGGCTGTGCTCTCCGCCGCCTGGTTTGGATATCCGGCGCAGCAGCTAAAAACGATCGGCATTACCGGGACGAAAGGAAAGACGACGACGACGTATATGGTAAAGTCCATACTGGAAAGTGCGGGGCATAAAGTCGGGCTGATCGGTACGATTGAAGAAATCATCGGCCAGGAAACAATCCCGGCGGCAAACACAACGCCCGAATCTTACCTGATCCAGCAGTATTTCCGCAAAATGGCGGATGCGGGCTGCGATGTCTGCGTAATGGAGGTGTCATCTCAGGGGCTGAAAATGCACCGGGTCGGCGGTTTTACGTTTGATATCGGTATTTTTACCAATCTGGAGCCGGACCATATCGGGCCGAATGAACATGCTTCCTTTGAAGAATATCTGGCATGTAAAAGCATGCTGTTTCGCCAGTGCAAAATCGGTATTGTCAATGCGGACGACGCGCATACAAAGCAGGTGTTAAACGGGCATACGTGTGCGGTTGAATCGTTCGGGTTTTCAAAAGACGCCGACCTGCGGGCAGTGGACCTGCGGCTGATCCACAGGCCGGGCTATCTTGGCATGTCCTGCGGGCTGCGGGGACTGCTGGATTTTGAGGTGGAAATCGATGAGCCGGGGCGCTTCAGCGTGTATAACGCGCTGGCTGCGGCCGCGGCCTGCAGGCATTTTGACGTTTCTAAGGAAGCGGTGCAGACAGCCCTAAAAACCGAGCAGGTCAAAGGGCGGATTGAAATGATCCCGGTATCGGATACCTTTACCCTGATGATTGACTATGCACATAACGCAATGAGCTTAGAAAGCCTTTTGACGACATTGCGCGAATATGAACCAGGCAGGCTGGTCTGTCTGTTTGGCTGCGGCGGGAACCGCAGCAGACAGCGGCGGTTTGAAATGGGAGAGGTGTCCGGACGCCTTAGCGACCTTACGATTATTACGTCGGATAATCCAAGGGACGAGGATCCGCAGGCGATTATAGACGATATTAAAACAGGGATTAAAAAGACGGACGGCGTTTATGTGGAGATTATCGACCGCAAGGAAGCGATCCGGTATGCGATCAAAAACGGCCGGCCGGGGGATGTGATTGTACTGGCTGGAAAAGGGCATGAGGATTACCAGGAAATCCGGGGCGTAAAATATCCGATGGATGAGCGTGATTTGATCGCGGAAATTTTGGCGGAATCGGAATAAAGAAAGGATGCGGATTGTTGTACGCAAATGTAATCGTAGATATTTCCCATGAAAAAGTGGATCAGACGTTCCAGTACCTTGTACCGCCGGAACTGGCGGCCGGCCTGACGGAGGGAATGCGCGTGGTCGTGCCGTTCGGCAGCCGCAGGCTGCATGGGTATGTGGTGGAACTGACCAGCCAGCCGGCGTATGACGTTTCAAAGCTAAAATCTGTGATTTCTATATCGGAAGAGTCCGTGGCTATCGAATCGCAGTTGATCGCGCTGGCGGCCTGGATCCGCAGGCACTATGGGGGCACGATGAACCAGGCGCTGAAAACGGTTCTCCCGGTCAAACACCGCAAACAGCAGAAAGAAAAAAAACAGGTCTGCCTTACATTGCCGCAAGAAGAAGCGCAAAAACTGTATGAATCGTGCATGCGCAGGCATTATACGGCGCAGGAAAAGCTGCTGGCCGAACTGCTGGAATGTCCGTCACAGCCGTATTTTCATTTGACGAAAGATCTGGGCATCGCGCCCTCCGTGATCCGCACGATGCAGGATAAGGGGGTTTTGACCGTTGCGCGGGAAGCTTATTACCGAAACCCTGTGTCTGAAATCGCAAAAAAAGAGTATACGATTGTCTTAAATCAAAAGCAGGCAGAAATTGTCCGTTCCATAACCCAAGAAATTTCGGCGGGCAGGCACCATACGTACCTGCTGCACGGGGTGACCGGAAGCGGGAAAACGGAAGTCTATATGGAATTGATCGCCCATGCCGCGGCTGCTGGCAGACAAAGCATTCTGCTGATTCCGGAAATTGCCCTTACCTTTCAGACGGTGCGGCGTTTTTACGAGCGTTTTGGAGACCGGGTATCGATCCTGCATTCCAGGCTGTCGCTGGGGGAGCGTTACGATCAGTTTGAGCGGGCAAAAAACGGGGAACTGGACGTTATGATCGGCCCAAGGTCCGCTTTGTTCACACCGTTTTCAAATCTTGGGTTTATTATTATCGATGAAGAGCATGAAAGCAGCTATAAAAGCGAGTCCGTACCAAAATACCATGCCAGGGAAACCGCCCATGCGCGGGCGCAGATGGCGGGCGCAAGCCTGGTGCTTGGTTCGGCTACGCCGTCCGTGGATTCGTATTACCGTGCGTTAGCCGGAGAGTACCGCCTGCTGCGGCTGGACAAACGGGCGATGCGCCAGGCGCTTCCAGCGTGTGAAATCATTGATTTACGGGCGGAATTACGGGCGGGAAACCGTTCGATTTTAAGCAGGCGTCTGCAGGAATTAATAGAAGAGCGGCTTGCAAGGCATGAGCAGGTTATGCTGTTTTTAAACCGCAGGGGCATGGCCGGATTTGTTTCCTGCCGCGCCTGCGGAAGCGTGCTGCGCTGCCCGCATTGCGACGTATCGTTAAGCCAGCATAAAAACGGCAGGCTGATCTGCCATTACTGCGGCTATGAAACGCCTATGGTAAGTCAGTGCCCGTCCTGCGGTTCTTCTTATATCGGAGGCTTTCGGGCCGGTACGCAAAAAATCCAGGAGGTGGCGGCAAAACGGTTCCCCAAAGCAGCCATTCTTAGAATGGACTACGATACGACGCGCACCAAGGATTCGTATGAGCAGATATTATCCGCGTTTTCCAGACAGGAAGCAGACATTTTGATCGGCACGCAGATGATTGTAAAGGGGCATGATTTTCCAAATGTCACGCTAGTCGGCGTGCTTGCCGCGGACCTGTCCTTAAATGCGGGCGACTACCGCAGTTCGGAACGGACGTTTCAGTTGGTTACGCAGGCCGCGGGCAGGGCGGGGCGCGGAACGCGGCCCGGTATTGCCGTAATACAGACCTACCAGCCGGACCATTTCAGCATCCTGGCTGCAAAAGACCAGGATTACGGGGCATTTTATGAAGAAGAGATCCTCTACCGCAGGCTGATGCGCTATCCGCCCGTATGGAATATGCTGCATATTCTTGCCGCTTCTGAGAATCCAGACGAAGCGGCTGCCTGTATGGACCAGATTGCGGCATGGATCCGGGAGGAACTAAAGAAAGCGGGATCCGGCCAAACCTGGGCAGATTTCCAGCTTATCGGGCCGGCGGACGCGGCGGTTGCAAAAATCAAGGATGTCTACCGCCGTGTCCTTTATCTGAAGCATCCGGATTACCGGATTTTAGTCAAAGTAAAGGATTTTTTGGAAAAACGGCTGAAAAATACGCGGAATTGGAAAAAAGTCAGCATTCAGTTTGACTTTAATCCCATGAACAGTTAATATGTTATATCATATGGTAACAGGAGCAGAAAGAATAAAGTAAGAAAAAGCAAGAATAAAATCAAAAAGGAGCAGGCAGAAAAATGGCAATCAGACAAATCCGGATCGCAGGTGATCCGATTTTATGCAAAGTATGTAAGGAAGTAAAAACGATGACGCCAATGCTGCAGACATTGGTGGAAGATATGCTCGATACGATGTATGAAGCGAATGGGGTAGGGCTGGCGGCTCCGCAGGTCGGCGTGCTCAAACGCATTGCGGTCATAGATATCGGAGACGGCCCGATTGTATTGGTAAACCCGCAGATTATCCACCAGGACGGCGAGCAGTCCGGCGACGAGGCTTGTTTGAGCCTGCCGGGAAAAGCCGGCGAGGTCGTCCGGCCAAACCATGTCATTGTGCGCGCGTTTGATGAGTATATGACAGAATATGAAGTCGAAGGCGAAGAGCTTTTGGCAAGGGCGCTGTGTCATGAAATCGAACATCTGGACGGCCATATGTTTATGGAACGAGTGATCGGCGCGATCCACGAAGCGGTGATGGATGAGGATTAAACACAGACGGAAACGCAGACGAACAGAAAGAGACAGGGAAAGCGAATGAAAATTATTTTTATGGGAACACCGGATTTTGCCGTTGAAACGCTGGAAGCGCTGGTTCGCGCGGGGCATCAGGTCGTGCTTGCGGTAACGCAGCCGGACCAGCCAAAGGGCAGGGGAAAATCACTCCAGTTTCCAGCAGTAAAACAGGCCGCCCTTGCACATAATATAGAAGTATACCAGCCGCAGCGTGTCCGCAGGCCGGAGTGTATCGCATATCTAAAAAACTACGAACCGGAACTGATCGTAGTAGCCGCGTTTGGCCAGATTTTGCCGCCAGCCATTTTATCTATGCCCAAATATGGCTGTATCAACGTCCATGCTTCCCTGCTGCCCAAATACCGTGGGGCGGCGCCGATTCAATGGGCCATACTGAATGGGGAAGATATTGCGGGCGTTACGATTATGCAGATGGACAGCGGCATTGATACCGGTGATATGCTGGAAAAAGCGCAAATTCCGCTTGCCGCGGACGAAACGGGCGGCAGCTTGTTCAATAAACTTGCCGCGCTAGGCGCCGCGCTGTGCGTCCAGACAATCGAAAAAATAGAAAACGGGACGGCGGTACGCGCCAAACAGGACGATGCGCTGGCAACGCAGGTCGGTATGATTACAAAAGAGATGGGCCGTATTGACTGGAACTGTCCGGCGGTGCAAATCGAACGCCTGATCCGTGCCCTGGATCCTTGGCCCAGTGCGTTTACGCATCTGCGTGGGAAAACATTGAAAATATGGCGGGCCAGGGTGTTAGCGGGCGGTGATCCAAAGGAAGCGGGGACGATCGTTTCCTGCGAGAAAAACAGCCTGCTTGTGCAGACCGGGGAGGGCATCCTTTCCCTAAAAGAGGTACAGTTGGAAGGGAAAAAGCGCATGCCCATCGACGCTTTCCTGTGCGGATATCCGGTAGAAAAAGGAATGGCGCTTGGCATGCATGAAAATATGCATGCAAAAATTTAGGATGAAGTAAAAGATGCATGCGGCAATAAACAAACAATTGGCTTTTCACACAGGAATCCTAAGTAACGGGAAACAAACGAACGGAAACTGCAAGAAACGAGATGAAAGGAGAATCGAACAATGCCTTATAGATTTGGATACTATTGGGACCCCACCTATTTTTTTATACTTATCGGGGTACTTTTGTCAATGGTCGCTTCGGCAAGGGTAAAAACGACCTTTCAGAAATATTCCAGTATGCGAAGCCGGACGAATATGACCGGGGCGCAGGCCGCGCAGCGCGTCCTGTTAAGCGCGGGGATACGGGACGTTACGATCCGTCACGTATCCGGCAGCCTGACCGACCATTACGATCCGCGCAATAAGACGCTGAATTTGTCCGATTCTGTCTACGGATCTGCTTCTGTGGCGGCGGTCGGCGTAGCGGCGCACGAATGCGGGCATGCGATTCAGCACCAGAAAGGATATGCCCCGCTGCAGATCCGCAGCGCGCTTGTCCCGGCTGCGAATTTCGGTTCCGCGATATCCTGGCCGTTAATTATTTTAGGGATTGTATTGGGCGGTTCTGGCAGCATGCTTTGCAAGATCGGCATTTTGCTGTTTTCGGCGGCGGTATTATTTCAGATTATTACGCTTCCGGTCGAATTTAACGCGTCCAGGCGCGCGGTACGTATCCTGGGCGAAACCGGGATACTCAGTGAACAGGAACTTCCATATACAAGAAAAGTGCTCGGCGCGGCGGCGCTCACGTATGTGGCCGGCGCGGCGGCGGCTATTTTACAGTTGCTTCGGTTATTGCTGCTGTTTGGAAGAGAACGGGATTAAAACAAGCGGAGGGAACGGCATGTCGGATGCGAAAGTAAACAGCAGGGAACTGATCCTGGAATTATTATTGGATATTTCCGAAAACGGGGCATACAGTCATACTGCGGTGGCAGGCGTACTGGACAAATACCAGTATCTGGATAAAAAAGACCGTGCCTTTATCAACCGTGTGGTCGAAGGGACGCTGGAAAACCAGATCGCTATTGATTATATGTTAAATCATTTCTCAAACGTCCCTGTGCGGAACATGAAGCCGGTGATCCGCACCATCTTGCGAAGCGGCATTTACCAGATGCGTTTTATGGACAGCGTGCCGGATTCCGCGGCCTGCAACGAGGCTGTCCGTCTGGTGAAAAAAAAGGGGTTTCGCGGGTTAAGCGGCTTTGTCAACGGCGTGCTGCGTTCCGCCAGCCGGTTAAAAGACGAGCCAGCCTGGCCGGACCGGACAAAGAACCCGCTCCGTTATTTTTCTGTCCGCTATTCCATCCCGGAATGGATTCTTAGCATGTGGAAAGAGGACTATTTTGCCTGCCCGGACAGCGGCGAAGCGTATGCGCGTATGGAGCATATGCTGCAGGCAATCCAGACGCCTGCACCGCTTACCATACGTCCGGACACCAGCCGGATCACACCCGAACAGCTGAGGCTGCGTCTGGAATCCGAAGGCGTACATGCGGTCTTTACAAAAGAAAACGAACTGCCGTACGCGCTTGCGATTTCCGGATACGATACGCTAGGCGCTATCCCAAGCTTTCAGGAAGGCTTGTTTTATGTGCAGGATCTAAGTTCCATGCTCGTTGCGCAGACGGCATGTCCAAAAGAGCACGATACCGTACTGGACCTTTGCGCGGCTCCTGGCGGCAAAGCGATCCAGGCAGCGCAGATGATGCACGGAACCGGGCAAGTGATTGCCCGCGATTTGACCGAATCTAAAATCGGGCTTTTACAGGAAAATATAAAACGGTGCCGGGCTGCAAATATCCGGGCGCAGGTATGGGACGCGAGGATCCCGGATGCATCCATGTATGAGAAAGCAGATATTGTAATCGCCGACCTGCCTTGTTCCGGACTTGGCGTGATGCGGCGAAAAAAAGAAATCCGCTACCGGATCACACCCGAAAAGATCAAAGATTTGGTAAACCTGCAGCGTGAAATACTCCAGGCGGCATGCCGCTATGTAAAACCGGGCGGACAGCTTTTATACAGTACTTGTACGATCCAGCGGGCAGAAAACGAGGGGAACGCCAGGTGGCTGGCGGCAGGGCATCCGCAATTAAAACTGGTTTGCAGCAGGCAGGTTCTGCCCGGGGACACAGGCGGGGACGGGTTTTATATTGCGCAATTTCAAAAAGAACGGATGCGGGACTGAGCAAAAAGAGGTAACCGCAGGAAAGTACGATAAGAATACAAAATAATAATCGAATACGATTGAAAAAATAATAAAAGAAGAGCAATAGAAAGAAATTTAGAAGGAAATTTAGAAGGAAATTTAAATGGAAAGAAGCGCGCCTATGAAAAAAGAACCAGACCAAAACCAGCCAAACACACATCCATTATCCAAAACACCTGCGCCTGCAGACTTAAAATCCATGACCCTAGGGCAACTGCGGCAATTTCTGTCCGCAATGGGGGAAAAGCCGTACCGCGCAGAACAGATTTACGAATGGCTTCATGTCCGTCACATTACCTCGTTTGAACAGATGACAAATATATCCAAATCCCTGCGCAGCAGGCTGGAAGATTCCGCGGTACTCACGGTTCTGCGTCCGCTGCAGATACATAATTCCAGGCTGGACGGAACCAAAAAATATCTGTTCGCGCTGCCGGACGGCAATGTGATTGAGAGTGTGCGCATGAAATATCGGCATGGCAACAGCGTCTGTATATCCTCTCAGGTTGGCTGCCGTATGGGATGCAGGTTCTGCGCTTCCGCAATCGACGGTCTTGTGCGAAACCTGCATGTTTCGGAAATGCTGGAGCAGGTGTACCGCGTCGGCCAGGATATCGGAGAACGGATCTCGCATGTAGTCGTAATGGGCATGGGCGAGCCGCTGGATAACTTTGAAAACCTGCTGCGTTTTCTTACGATGCTTTCAGACGATCACGGAATCCGGATCGGACAGCGCAATATTACCGTATCCACCTGCGGGATCATTCCGCGGATCCGTGAATTGGCAGACACGCGGCTTTCGATTACGCTTGCTTTGTCTTTGCATGCCGCTTCCCAGGAAGCACGCCGCAAGCTCATGCCTGTGGCCGAAAAATACCCGCTGCAGGCCGTAATCGAAGCGTGCGATGATTACTTTGCAAAGACCGGAAGGCGGATTACATTTGAATACAGCCTGATTCGCGGCATCAATGATGCAAAGGCCGACGCGGAAAGGTTAAGCAGGCTTTTAAAAAACAAAAACTGCCATGTCAATTTGATTCCGGTCAATCCGGTCAGGGAACGGCCGTATGAGCAGCCGGACCGGGAAGCCGCGCTTGCTTTTCAAAATATTCTTGAAAAAAATAAAATAAATGTTACGATAAGAAGAGAAATTGGGCGCGACATTAATGGCGCGTGCGGACAGCTAAGAAAAAGCTATGCCGCCGGCCATGAAATGTGATATTTTTGCAATGACAGCCACAAACGGAAAGGGAGGCGAGTTGGGATGAAGACATTTTCCATGACAGATATTGGGATACGGCGTGAAATGAATCAGGACTATATCTATACGTCAGAAACTCCGGTCGGAAATCTGCAGAATTTGTTTATTGTAGCAGATGGAATGGGGGGTCATAACGCAGGCGATTTTGCTTCCAGGTATACCGTCGAGCATGCGGTGGAATCGATAGCGTCCAGCAGCCTGTCTGAGCCGATCGCATTGTTTCGGGAGGCGCTTGACCATGTCAATGCCGAACTGATCCGTCTGGCTGAGGAAAACAGCAGGCTGCGGGGGATGGGCACGACATTTGTAGCCGCAACAATCACAAAAAACCTGATGAGCGTAGCCAATGTAGGGGACAGCCGTTTGTATATCGTAAACCAGGATATTATCCAGGTGACCAGAGACCATTCTCTCGTACAGGAAATGGTGCGTATGGGAGAAATGAATCAGGAACAGGCGCGGTATCATCCGGATAAAAATATTATCACGCGCGCCGTAGGTGCGTTTAAGGAGATTGAAATTGACTTTTTTGAAGTCTGGTTAAGGCCGACAGACCGTATTCTGCTTTGTTCTGACGGGCTTACCAATATGATCGAAGACGGCGAAATCCGAAAGATCATGTGCAGCCAGAGAGATATCGCCGAAAGTGTGGAACGGCTTGTTTCGGCTGCAAACGAAAATGGAGGAAAGGATAACATATCTGTGATCATCGTTGATCCGTTTTCAGATGAGGTGAGAAGATGTTAGAAGAAGGGAAATTTGTAGCAGACCGCTATGAGATACTGGGGCGGGTAGGCGCTGGCGGCATGTCGGACGTATATAAGGCGATCGACCATGTGCTGAGCAGGGCTGTGGCAATCAAAGTCCTAAAGGCGGAATTTACGGACGACATGAATTTTGTGGCAAAATTCCGCACGGAAGCCCAGGCGGCAGCAGGACTGGAACATCCGAATATCGTAAATATTTATGATGTCGGAAGTGAAGAAGGCTTTTATTACATTGTAATGGAGCATGTGGAAGGGATTACATTAAAGACTTATATCCAGAAAAAAGGATGTCTTTCCTATAAAGAAACCATCAGCATTGCGATCCAGGTAGGACGCGGCATTGAAGCCGCGCACAATAAAAATATTGTCCATCGGGATATCAAGCCGCAGAATATTATTATTTCTACCGAGGGTAAGGTAAAAGTTACGGATTTTGGGATTGCCAGAGCCGCGACAAGCAATACGATTCATTCCGATGTGATGGGTTCTGTTCATTATTCCTCGCCGGAGCAGGCAAGGAACGGTTTTGTAGACGGAAAAAGCGATATTTATTCGCTTGGAATTGTAATGTATGAAATGGCTACGGGAAGAGTGCCTTTTGACGGGGATACGACCGTGGCGATCGCCATCAAGCACCTGCAGGAAGAGATGGTATCTCCGCGCCGGTATGTGCCGGACCTCCCGGTCAGCCTGGAAAAGATTATTTTAAAATGTACGCAGAAAAGCGCGGACCGCAGGTATCCGTCTATCCAGGATTTGATGGAAGATTTAAAACACGCGCTCGTAAGCCCGAATGATGATTTTGTTGTCATGCTGCCCGCGACGATTCAGGATAAGACACGCGTGATTTCCCAGGACGAAGTCATGCAGATCAAAGAAGAAACAGCGGGCGTCCATCTTGGGCCTTCACAACTGCAGACAGAATACGCGAAACCAAGAAAAGAGGATGCGGACGACGAGGCGGACGACGAGGAAGGCGGGTTTTTAAATCCTAAAATGGAAAAAGCCATGACAATCATGGGGATTATCGCGGCCGTGATTATCCTTTTGATTATCCTATATCTGGCAGGAAGTATGTTCGGTGCGTTTCAATGGAGTCCATTTGGGGGAAAAAGCGATGAACCGCAGGGGATTACGGCTTCCGACCATGAGCTGACCAAAACCGATCTTTCCGATCTGGACGATTCCGATCTGAAATCCGATACGGACGACGAGGATACCAAAAAAGAAGTAAAAATGATCGACCTGCGCGGCATGGAACCGGATGAAGCGCGTAAATCCTTACAAAAAATCAAACTGGACCTGTTTACCAAGGGCAGGGAAGCTTCCGATGAATACGCCAAAGGGCAGATTATGGATCAGGATATTGAAAAAGGCGAAATGGCAGCGGAGGGTACGATCGTCCAGGTTACGGTCAGCAGCGGCCCTGCCACATTCGCCGCGCCGGGTGTCGTTGGGCAGTCTTACGATTCCGCAAGGGCACAATTGGAATCGGCAGGACTAGGCGTCAACAATCCGGAATACCGTTTTTCCGACCAGCCGGAGGGCATTGTCATCGACCAGAATCCGGGCGGCGGCGCGACCGTAAAAAAAGGCGATACGGTGACGCTTTACGTCAGCAAAGGAACCGAAAAAGTACAGGTACCGGATTTACGAAATCGGACAGAAGAAGAAGCCAGGGAACAGTTGGAAGCGAACCAGTTAACGATAGGCCATACAGATTCCAGTTATCATGACACCATCGAAGAAGGAAAGATCATCAGCCAGACGCCGCAGCCGCAGAGCAGTGTGGAAAAAGGAAGCAGCGTAGATTTTGTCGTCAGCCTTGGCAAAAAAGAAGTCTTTTATCAACTGCCTAGCAAACAGATCGGCGTACCGGAAAACAGTGATTCCGTCGTGTCAGCCAATATCCAGCTACAGGATGCGAACGGAACCGTTGTAGACAATTGGAGCGGCATATCCATTTCTTCTTTTCCGTATGTGATCTCCGCCAAAAACATCACCACAAGCAGCGGTACGATCTTAATCGAATGGATCCTGGAAGACGGGGAAACCGATACGCAGACCGAATCTGTGGAATTTAAAGAACAAAAATAGCACTGCTGGCATAAGGGCATATGGGCAATACAGGTAAAAACTATGCAAGGTAAGATTTTAAAAGGAATCGCCGGATTCTATTACGTCCATGTTATCGGGTCCGGGATTTATGAATGCAAGGCAAAAGGCATCTTCCGCCGTCAGAAGCAAAAACCGCTGACCGGGGACCTTGTCGAACTTGCCATCTTAAACGAAGAAGCAAAAACCGGAAATATCGAGCGTATTTATCCAAGGAAAAATGAACTGCTGCGGCCTGCCGTTGCAAATATTGACATGGCGCTTGTCATGTTTGCCGCAGCCAGCCCGCAGCCAAATCTGAATTTACTGGACCGTTTTCTCGTCTTTATGCAGATGCAGCACATTCCGTCCGTGATTTGTTTTAATAAAATGGAACTTCTGGAGGAAGCGGACCGGCGCCGTTTGGCTCTAAGCTATGCAAGCAGCGGCATTCCCGTCATTTTTACCAGTGTACAGCAAGGGACCGGGATTAGGGCGCTCAAAAACATACTTGCAGAAAAAACGACAGCCGCCTGCGGGCCGTCCGGCGTTGGGAAATCCTCGTTAATTAACCTGCTCCAGCCGAACGCCCAAATGGAAACAGGGGAAATCAGCCGCAAAATAGAACGCGGAAAGCAGACAACCAGACATACGCAACTGATCCATATCGAAAACGGTTCCTATATTATGGACACGCCCGGCTTTAGTTCGCTGTTTTTGCCGGAGATCGAAAAAGAGGAGCTGGCGTGTTATTATCCGGAATTTGCGCCTTATGCGTCCGGCTGCAGGTTTCACGGCTGCAGCCATATCAGCGAACCGGACTGCATGGTTAAACAAGCCGTTGCAGACGGAGAAGTGGATTTCTTTCGGTATGGAAACTACAAGCAGCTTTATGGGGAATTAAAAGAACGAAAGAAATATTAGAAACTGTAAAAGCGGTGCAGGGTTATGGTGTCAAAAGCCTGGAATAAACAAGAATCGAAAGGAAACACATGAAGAAACTAGCCTTAAATGAAAACCTATTACTGACAATCGAAAAACCGGCACGTTATATCGGAAACGAAATCAACAGCGTGATCAAAGATCCTGCCAAGGCGGAGATCCGTTTTGCGATGTGTTTTCCGGATGTTTATGAAATCGGCATGTCCCACCTTGGCATGAAGATTTTATATGAGCAGTTTAACCGCAGGAGCGACGTCTATTGCGAGCGTGTCTTTTCACCATGGCCGGATTTACATGCCGTTATGAAACAGCAAAAGATCCCGTTGTTCGCGCTGGAATCGCAGGATGCCATCCAAGACTTTGATTTTATCGGCATTACGCTCCAATATGAAATGTGCTATACAAATATCCTCCAGATCCTGGATCTGGCGCAAATCCCTTTTATTGCTGCGCAGCGCACGCAGGATATGCCGATTGTCATTGGCGGCGGTCCCTGCGCTTATAATCCGGAACCGATCGCCGCGTTTTTCGACCTTTTTTATATCGGGGAGGGGGAAGTTTCCTACGATGCTCTGTTTGACCTTTATAAAGAAGCAAAAAAACAAAATTATACGAGAATGGAATTTTTAACGCGCGCCGCTTCGATTCCGGGCATTTATGCGCCGCAGTGCTATGACGTATCTTATCATGCGGACGGTACCGTTGCGGCGATGCAGCCAAATATGCCGGGAGTGCCAAAGACAGTAAAAAAACAAGTGGTTATGGATTTATCGAATGCCGTATATCCAGAAAAACCTGTGGTTCCATATATAAAAATTACACAGGACCGTGTTGTTTTGGAGATTATGCGCGGCTGTATCCGTGGATGCCGTTTTTGCCAGGCCGGGCAGATTTACCGTCCGACCCGGGAAAAAGACGTGGAAATTTTAAAACAGCATGCGGACCGTATGCTGAAAAGTACAGGATATGACGAAATATCGCTGACTTCTTTAAGCTCCAGCGATTATTCCAAACTGGAGGAACTGATTACCTATCTGATTGACCGTTATCAGGACAAAGGGGTGAATATTTCCCTGCCGTCCCTGCGCATTGACGCATTTTCATTGGACGTTATGAACAAGGTGCAGGATATCCGCAAATCCAGCCTGACTTTTGCGCCGGAAGCTGGTTCCCAGCGCATGCGGGATCTGATCAATAAGGGACTGACGCAGGAAATGATTTTACAGGGCGCCAGACTTGCTTTTGCGGGAGGATGGCAGAAAGTCAAGCTGTATTTTATGCTCGGCTTACCCTATGAAACGCAGGAAGATATGCGCGCGATTGCAGAACTAGCCAACCAGATCGCGGTCCAATATTACGAAATCCCAAAAGAACGCAGGAACGGCAAATGCCAAATTACAATCAGCACCTCCTTTTTCGTACCAAAACCATTTACGCCGTTTCAATGGGCGCCGATGTACAGCCCGCAGGAATATCTGCGCCGCGCCAAAGTCGTAAACGAATCTGTAAAATCACAGATTAACAAAAAAAGCTTGAAGTATAACTGGCATGAAGCGGATGTAACCGTATTAGAAGGGATTTTTGCGCGCGGCGACCGCAGATTGTCCCGTGTAATTCAGTATGCATATGAAGACGGCGCTTTATTTGATGCCTGGACCGAATTTTATGACAATAACCGCTGGCAGCGTGCCTTTAAAAAAGCGGGGATCGATCCCGATTTTTATACAAAACGCGTACGGAGCGAAGAAGAACGGTTTCCATGGGATTTTATTGACGACGGCGTATCCAAGGAATACTTGCTGCGTGAATGGAAAAAAGCGGGTCGCAAAGAAGTAACAAAGAATTGCCGTGCACAATGTTCTGCCTGTGGAGCAAAGCAATTCGGAGGAGGAGTCTGTTTTGAAAATCAGGATTAAATTTCGAAAATACGGCGTTATGAAATTTATCGGTCATTTGGACCTTATGCGTTTTTTCCAGAAAGTCATGCGCATGGCGGACATAGCGATCTGTTATACAGAAGGGTTCAGCCCGCACCAGGTCATGTCATTTGCGGCGCCGCTTGGCGTAGGCCTTACAAGCGACGGGGAATATCTGGATATCGAAGTGCATAAAACCGCCGCGTCCGCGGATGCCATACAGGCGTTAAACGCCGTGATGCCTGACGGAATGGAGGTTACCGGATACGTGCGTTTGGATGATCACGCAAAAACGGGCATGTCTATTGTAACCGCGGCGGATTATGAAATCTGGTTTAAACAAGATTGTGAGATACCTGATAAAATAAGGAATATTGAGCATTTAAAAACCGATCTGTCTGATTTTTATGAAAAGCCGCAGGAGATTTTGGTTACGAAAAAAACAAAAAAAAGCGAAAAGGTGATGGATTTAAAAAAACTGATTTATGATTTTCAATTACATCCGGCCGCAGATTCTTTGCGCAGTCCGGTATTTTCGCTTTTGGTCAGCACCGGAAGTATCGATAATATCAAACCGGAACTGGTACTGGAAACATTCTTTTTCCATATCGGACTTTTTTATGACCCGCTTGCGGTACAGATCCACCGCAGGGATGTCTATTATACGGATCCGGACGGAGCGTTTCGGACACTGCTGGAAGCAGGGGAGGAGATCCAGGAAAATCAATGAATAAAAAATTTTTGATTACCCATACGATGTTAAAAAAAGCAGCCGGCGGGCCGGTGCGGCGTTTTCTTGTCTGCGCATTGTACGAGGACGGTAAAATGGCCGAAGTATCCCTCCAGCCAGCCGGAACGGAAAGTATTTTGCATAACATGTATACGGCGCGCGTGCAAAACGTCGCGGCGGGCCTGCATGCGGCGTTTGTGGAAATTTCCGCGGGGCAGCGCTGCTTTCTTCCGCTGGATGACAGCAAGCATCCTATTTTTGTAAAAAAAACCTCCCAAAAACCAATCGCGGCCGGGGATGAACTGGTCGTCCAGATCTGTAAGGAAGCATACCATACAAAAGAAGCCGTCGCAACCACGAATCTAAGCTTTTCCGGCGAATATCTCATATTAACGAGCGCAAACCGTAAAATCGGCGTTTCGTCCAAGCTGCCGTCCATACAAAAAAAGAGGCTGCAAGCGCTGGCGGAAAAACTGCGCGGAAACGATACCCACTACGGCCTGATTTTACGTACCAATGCCGCTGCGGCCGATGAGGAACGCATTCAGGCGGAATTTCTCCGGTTAAAAAGTGAATACGAACGGCTGGCTGCTTACGCGGCCACGCGAACCGCCGGCTCCTGTCTGCGCAGAGAGCAGCCTTTGTACCGGAGGATGCTTATGGACACGGACAAGGCCGGATTGACAGAAATCATAACGGATGAACAGGCCGTCTACGATGATCTGCGCCAGGATCCGTTAACCGACGCTGCCGTCCGTCTTTACGCGGACAATCTTTTGCCGCTTGCCAGCCTCTACAGCGTCAGCAGCCAGTTGGAGGATGCTTGTAAGCCGCGTGTGTGGTTAAAATCCGGCGCAAACATTATTATTCAGCCGACGGAAGCGCTGACTGTCATTGACGTAAACAGCAGCAAGCACGTTGTAAAAAAAGAAAAACAGCCGTACCACTACCAGATCAACCGGGAAGCAGCCGCAGAAATCGCCAGGCAGCTTCGCCTGCGCAACATATCCGGCATCATTATCGTAGATTTTATCGATTTATATGACGACGAACAAAACGCTTCCTTATTAAAAGAATTTCGCAGCCAGTTAAAAAAAGATCCGGTTCCCGTCCAGTTAATGGGGATGACCAGGCTGGGGCTTGTGGAACTAACGCGCAAGAAATTAAAAAAACCCTTGCTGGAACAGCTTACTTCGGCGTTCTGCACATAAGCCGATCCAGCCGTATTTAATCCGGCCTAAGATAGAGCATAACCTGGCTGCGATGGATAAGCTGTTTGCGGGCT
>CAJUIH010000054.1 GCA_910586045.1 uncultured Eubacterium sp. | reverse complement strand
GGCGGGCCAGAAACAAATGATATTGTGCTGAAATTTTACGCCGTTTATATAGTAAATCCGCACCCGGATTTCAAAGCTTCTTTATACTACAAGTTCCAGTTCCCCAAGCCTTTTCTTCCAGTTTTTTACCGTAAATTCCACAAGCAGGTCTTCATTTTTCCAAAACTCCAAGCGTTCATCTAAGCGCAGCACATGCAAATACCGCTCCCCGCGAAATTTTTCCCTGTAAGCTTCCAACAGGTTTTCTGCCCCGTCCTGAAAGGTTTCTTCCAGATAACAGCTTAAAAACAAATACAGGCTTTCCTCCTGGTCTACCCGCAGCCGCACGACATCCCCGCGCAGCCCGCTGTACCATACCATATAATGCGGGCACCCCGCATCCATCATCGAAAAAGAAATGCTGGCTAAAATAACCAGATACGCGTTTACTTTGCGCACATCGGTCTGCTTTTTGCTTTTATAATCCAGCAGAAAAACAACCGGGCAGGCTTTGGGCTGACTGACCTCTTTTACAAGCAGTTCGTCTGATTTCGCGCTTAGTTTCCAATGAATACTCTGTATTTTATCCCCGTTTTGAAACGGCCGTACCTGAAATAATTCACTGCTGTCATTCCCGGGACGGAAATCATCGTATACGTCCGCGTCCGCCCAAAAATAATTGACGGTCTCCGTGATATGTACGCCGATTTCCTGCATTTGCGGAAATACCTGCACAAACGCACTGCACTCGACGCTGCAGTCTTTATAAAAAAGTCCGGTCAGGTCATACACGCGCACTTTTTTCAAATACACCCGGTAACTGCCGTAATCGGTAAACCGCATCTTATAATCATAACAGTTCTCCCCCGGCAGCGCAGACTGCCCGCGCATCCAGATCTTACGCTTTCTGCGCAGGAAACTGCTGCCCTGCTCCAGGCGGCATTGAAACTTAGGACACGACAAAAAGCTGTCATTTTGCACATGGATCCTGACAGTCAGCGGGCTATTGCATTCCGCGGACGCGATCGGGACCTGTATCGAAACATGTATCGTACGCCCCCGGTAAACTAAAAACAGGGAGGCCAGTACAAGCAGCGCCGCGCTCATACAGCCGGCGATTGCCAACGATATACTCTTATATAAAACGGCATTATACACTAGAACGCCTGTGGCCAAGATTCCGATTACCCTGCTTTTCATTGCGCCCTGCCTTTGCGGCGGCTCCCGGTATACCCGCCGCTTCTGCCGGATGCCGCTGCGTGCACAGAAGTTTTGTATGAAACAGGCTGTTCTACCTGCGTCAGGATTTCTTCGATCACCGCATCCGGCGTTACATGCGTTACGCGCGCTTTTGTATTTAACAGCAGCCGGTGTTTCGCCACATCCGCAAAGATCAATGCTACGTCTTCCGGCAGCACATAGCTTCGCTCATGCAAAAAAGCCCATGCCTTTGCCATGCGCGCACTGGCGATCGAACCGCGCGGGCTTAATCCCAGTTCAATATAGGCATTTTCGCGGGTGGCTCGCGACAGGCTTACGATATATTCGTAAATACTGTCATGGATATACACCCGCTCCACTTCCTCCTGCATCCAAAGCAGCTCCTCGCCGCGCAGTACCTGCTGTACCTCGTCAAATCCATCACGGACGCTTCGCCCTTTCGCAATCTCCATTTCGCTGTCCGAATCCGGGTAACCCATGCTCATGCAGATCATAAAACGGTCCAACTGCGCTTCCGGCAATAGCTGCGTACCCGCGCTGCCTTTCGGATTCTGCGTCGCCATCACGATAAACGGTTTGGGCACTTCCCGGCTGACTCCGTCCACCGTTACTTTTCCCTCTTCCATTACCTCTAACAGCGCGGACTGTGTCTTTGGCGAAGTCCGGTTGATTTCATCCGCTAAAAACAAATTGCACATAATCGTACCGGGATAATAGACAAATCCGCCCGTCTCTTTCTGATACATATTAAATCCAAGAAGATCCGACGGCATCACGTCCGGCGTAAACTGCACCCGGTTATTTTCCAGCGCCATTGCCTTTGAAAACGCCACCGCCAGCGTCGTCTTCCCAACGCCCGGCACATCCTCGATTAAAATATGCCCGCCGGATAAAATAGCCGCAAACGCTTTCCAGATACACAAATCCTTGCCGGTCAGCGCCTTTTTTACCTCATTGGCTACGGCATGCGCTTTCTGATAACATGCACTCATATTTTCATCCCCTCATCTGCATTTTTCCTACTGCATCCACAAGCGACCAATCTCTCCGTAAAAAGTAAGGAACTGTGTGGAAATGTCCCATACAGTTCCCTCTGTTCGATTCCTAATTACAAATAGATAATCATGATTCATGCACTGCCCCGATCATTTCATTGATATCCTGGATCCCTTCTTCGACCATAAACTGCCGGATGTCGTTGATAATATCGGTCACTGCCGTCGGATTCGCAAAACTCACCGTCCCTACCGCTACAGCCGTTGCTCCGGCAAGCATCAGTTCCAAAGCATCCTCCGCATTCATAACGCCGCCCATCCCAATAACCGGAATTTCTACCGCATGCGAAGCTTCATAAACCATGCGTACCGCAACCGGATGAATCGCAGGGCCGGACAAACCGCCGGTCTTATTGGCAAGCGCGAACGTACGCGAACGTACGTGGATCTTCATCCCGGTCAGCGTATTAATCAAAGATACCGCATCCGCGCCCGCCGCTTCTACCGCTTTCGCCATTTCTGTAATATCCGTTACATTCGGGCTTAATTTCATTACAATCGGATGGGTCGATTTCCTGCGGATTTCTTTCGTGATATGCTCCGCCATTTTCGGCGCTTGTCCAAAAGCAATCCCGCCCTGCGTCACATTCGGACAGGAAATATTGATTTCCAGCATGTCAACTGGCTGGTCATTTAACCGTTCCACCACCTCCAGATAATCAAAGACCGATTTTCCGCAGACATTGACAATGACCCTCGTATCATAATTTTGCAGAAACGGAAGATCCCGTTTGATAAACCGGTCCACGCCCGGATTCTGCAGGCCTACGGAATTTAACATCCCGCCGTATACTTCGGCAATACGCGGAGACGGATTTCCCTCCCATGCCATATTTGCCACGCCTTTTGTAATAACGCCGCCCAAGCGGTTCAGATTGACAAACTGCGCATATTCCTGACCGGAAGCAAACGTACCGGAAGCAGTCAGGATTGGATTTTTAAACGTTTTTCCCGCAATCGAAACTTTCGTATTCATCAGATCTCCACCTCCTCTGCTGCAAATACCGGGCCTTCGGTACAGATCCGTTTATTTTTTACCCGCGTATGTTCGTCCTTATGCACGCTGCGGCACATACAGCCCAGGCACGCGCCGATCCCGCATGCCATCCGTTCTTCCAGGGAAATCCAGCATTCGATGTGGTTTTGCGCGGCATATTCTTTCAGCGCTTTGAGCATCGGCAGCGGGCCGCAGGCATAAATAACGTCCGCCGTAAGCTGCCCTTCCCGAATGACGTCCAGCACATTGCCGTCCGTGCCGCGGCTGCCGTCTTCCGTCGCGATCCATACGTTTCCATACTCTTCGAACTGCCTGCTTAAAAACAAATCCTTATTTTTGTAACCAAGGATAATATCCTTTTCACAGGTCAGGTCTTTTGCAAGCTGCAGCAGCGGCGGGATACCGATTCCTCCGCCAATCAGAAACGCCTTTTTCGTGCTCTGCAAAAATCCGTTTCCAAGCGGGCCAGTCACATGCAGGGGCATTCCGGTGCGCATATGCGAAAATTCTTCGGTCCCCTTTCCGACGACCCGGTATACGATACGTACTGCCTGGTCATCCCTGTCAATCTCACAAATGCTGATTGGCCTTGGCAGGATCCTGCTGCCGTCCGCGCAGTACACCCCGAGAAACTGGCCTGCCTTTGCGGCTGACGCAATCTGGTCCGTATGCAGCCACATGCTGTAAATTCCGTCAGAAATCTGCTCCTGATTAATGATCACTGCCTCTTCGTTAAATTTTTCAGCCATTGATGACACGCTCCTTTTTATTTTGCGGCCTGTAATGCTCCATCTATATCTGCAATCATCGCAAGCACGGCCTGCCTTGCCGCGTCTGCATAATGCAGCGGTCCAAACTGCGCATATGCTTCCTGTTTGTAGGCAGCGATAATCCCGCGGGAGGAATTAACAATCGCGCCCAGGCCATCTTCATTGAAGTAATGTACCAGGTCAGCGCCTTTTCCGCCCTGTGCGCCATAGCCAGGAACGAGGATATATGTGTTTGGCATGGCCCTGCGCATGATCTTTCCGACCTGCGGGTACGTAGCCCCTACCACCGCGCCAATGTAACTGTAAGTATCCCCCATGTGCTGCGCGCCCCATTCCGCGACTTTCTCGCCTACATACTCGTACAGCGGCCTGCCGTCGATCTCACGGTCCTGAAATTCCCCGCTGGACGGATTGGACGTTTTGACAAGAATAAACAGCCCTTTGTTTTCTTCCCGGCATACATCGATAAACGGCTGGATCCCATCTGTCCCAAGATAAGGATTTACCGTCGCGAAATCTTCTCCGAACGCGGAAATCCTGCTGCCGCCTACCACGGTTTTGCCCAAATGCCCTGCCGCATATGCCGCGGAGGTAGATCCGATATCTCCGCGTTTAATATCCCCAATCACGATCAGGCCTTTTTCGTGACAGTAATCTACGGTCTTTTGAAATGCCCGCACACCTTCTGCGCCAAACTGCTCATACATGGCGATCTGCGGTTTGACTGCGGGAATCAGGTCATAAATACAGTCTATAATCCCTTTATTAAACTGCCAGATGGCGTCTGCGGCCCCCTCCAGCGTTTCCCCAAATTCCTGTAATGATTTTTTCAGGATATGCTCCGGCACATAAGAAAGCATCGGATCCAGCCCTGCCACAATCGGTGCCCCGGTTTTTTTTATTTTTTCCACTAGTTGGTTAATCATCCTGCCGCCCCCTTTATTTATGTGAAATTATTACGTTCGTCCATATAAATGATTTCTCCGTCTACAATTGTAGCTCGAACCGCTCCGGTTACCTTGCGTCCGTGAAACGGTGTATTTTTACTTTTGGATGCGAAACGGGACGCGTCAATCGTATCGTTTTTATGCGGGTCGAAAACCACAAGATCCGCTGCTTTCCCAGGCTCCAGGCTCCCTCGGTCCAGTTTAAGCACCCGGGCCGGATGATAGCTCATTTTTTCCGCCATCTGCATCGGCGTAAGATACCCGCCCAGCACAAGTTCCGTATGGGTCAGCGCCGCCGCGGTTTCCAGTCCTACAATCCCAAACGGCGCCCGCAGCATGGAATCATTTTTTTCCTCTTTTGTATGCGGCGCATGGTCTGTCGCTATGACATCTAAAATACCGTCTTTTAACCCCTGGCGCAGCGCCTCTACATCTTCTTTCGTACGCAACGGCGGGTTCATTTTATAATTCGCATCCCCCGCTGGCATATCGTCGGACGTGAGTGTAAAATGATGCGGGCATACCTCCGCCGATATGCGGATGCCCTCTTCCTTTGCCCTGCGTACGATTTCTACGCTGCCCTTGGTCGAACAGTGGCACAGGTGCAGCCAGACGCCTGTTTCTTTTGCAAGCATCACGTCACGCACCGCGATCACATCTTCGACATTATTTGAAATGCCGGGCAGCCCGCGCTCTTTGGCATTTGCATCCTCGTTCACCACGCCGCCGTTTACCAGATTGCGGTCTTCACAATGCGAAAGCACTACGATATCCAGTTCTTTGGCAATCCGCATCGCCCTGCGCAGAAGCTCCGCGTTCATAACCGATTTTCCGTCTTCGCTGATCGCCGGGCTGCCCGCCTGCACCATGCTTTCAATCGCAGCCAGTTCTTTTCCTTCCATATTTTTGGTAATCGCGCCCGCCTGGAGGACATGAACCCTGGACATATTTTCCGCCTTATGATGCACATAGCCGACCACATCCCCGCGGTCTACGACAGGCTTTGTATTCGGCATCGCCACAATCGTAGTAAATCCGCCTTTTGCTGCGGCCGCGGCTCCGGTTACCACCGTTTCTTTTTGTTCAAATCCAGGATCCCGCAGATGCACATGCAGGTCGATAAACCCCGGCATCACATAACAGCCCGAAGCATCCAGCCTGCGGTCCGCCTGCACGTTTTGTCCTTGTCCGTCTTCTGTGCGCGGCAGCACTGCCGTAATCATCCCGTCTGTTACCAGTACATCCGCAGCCGCGTCCGTTCTGGTAGCCGGATCGATGACCCGGCCATTTTCGATTAATAGCGTCATCTGTTTTGTTTTCCCTTTCCAATTCGTTCTGTTCTGTTTGTGCGCACCTGCTTTTCCAGGCCGCTATTTCACCCTTGTTTTCAAAAATATATGCTCTCTTTTTGCCAGTTCATCCGCCGGATAATCTTTCCGATAAGCGCTGATTTCTTTTTTGGCCGCTTTAAAATCACCGGAAAACTCCAAAGCCTTGATTTTACCAGCCCATAAATCCCGTTTATTCGTCAGGCTGGCGCCCGCAAGCCCCTGTTCAAAATAAGCGAGCGCCTGTTCGTAGTCGCTTTGGATAAAAGCGATTTCTCCAAGTTCATACAATACTTTTGTATCCTCCGGATTTTTCTTCGCATATGCTTCGTAGCACGCTTTGGCTTCGTCATATTTTTCCTGTGCTTTGAGCGCGCCGCCCAGATAAAGGTTTGCCCGTTCTTCTTTTTGGCTCAGCGCGTCCCTTAATTCAAGCTCCGCATTTTTATAATCGCCGCCCGCCAGGTAAAGCCTGCCGCGGGAAAGGCACGCGGCTGCGCTGTCCCCATTGTTTTCCAGGCCTTTTTCCAGATATTCCTCCGCCTGCGCGGACAGCCCGACGGACACCAGCCGTTCGTAAATACAGGCATACAGTTCGCCGTTTCCCGGATCATGTTTGGCTGCCTGCTTAAAATCCGAAACCGCCGCCTGTGTATTTCCAAGGCTGATATACGCGCAGCCGCGCAGATAATAAGCATTCGCGTTGCTGTCATTGTACGCTACAAGCGCATGGTATGTCTCAATGGCTTCTTCGGTCCTGCCTGCCTCAATCTGCGCATACGCCTTATACAAATTGATATCCTCTTCCAGATTTGACACAATCCCGACCCGCTCGCCCAGCGCCTGGTCAAAAGAGCGGATCGCCCCTTCGAAGTCGCCTTTGTCCAACTGCTCCAGTCCTGTCTTTCGGTATGCCTGTTCATTCTCCAGCCGTTCCTGATCCCCGCAGCCGGACCCTACGGCAAGGAAAGCGGCCGCGAACAGGATCGGCGCAAACTTTTTATAATTCACAGTTATTCACCGTCCTCGGGAACGGAACCACATCCCGGATATTGGTCATTCCGGTCAGATACATCACACAGCGTTCAAAACCAAGTCCAAACCCGGCATGCCTGGTGGAACCAAATTTACGCAGGTCCAGATAAAATGCGTAATCTTCTTCACGCAGGCCAAGCTCCTGGATCCTGGCAAGCAGCTTTTCATAATCGTCTTCACGCTGGCTGCCGCCGATAATCTCGCCGATCCCCGGCACCAGACAGTCCACTGCCGCCACCGTTTTTCCGTCTTCATTTAATTTCATATAAAATGCCTTGATTTCCTTTGGATAATCATAGACAAAGACCGGACGTTTAAATACCTCTTCGGTCAGATACCGCTCATGCTCCGTCTGTAAATCCGCACCCCAGGACACCGGATACTCAAATTTGCTGTTATGCTTCTCCAAAAGCCCGACCGCCTCCGTATAGCTGACACGCGCAAAATCCGAATTTACCACATGCTCTAAACGCTCCAGCAGCCCCTTGTCCACAAACTGATTAAAAAACCGCATTTCTTCCGGCGCATGCTCCATTACATAACGGATCACATACTTGAGCATACACTCCGCAAGCATCATATCGTCCTCTAAATCCGCAAATGCGATTTCCGGCTCGATCATCCAAAATTCCGCCGCGTGCCTTGGTGTATTGGAATTTTCGGCCCGAAACGTCGGCCCGAACGTATAGATATTTTTAAATGCCATGGCGTACGTCTCGCCGTTTAACTGTCCGCTGACTGTCAGGTTGGTCGGTTTTCCAAAAAAATCCTGCGAATAATCCACGCTGCCGTCCGGTTTGCGCGGCACGTCTCCAAGGTCCATCGTCGTTACCTGGAACATTTCCCCGGCTCCCTCGCAATCGCTGCCGGTAATAATCGGGGTATGCACATACACAAAATCCCGTTCCTGGAAAAACTTGTGAATCGCATACGCGGTCAGGGACCGCACGCGAAACACCGCTTCAAACGTATTCGTCCGCGGCCTTAAATGCGAAATGGTTCGTAAAAATTCAAACGTATGCCTCTTTTTCTGCAGCGGATACTCCGGCGAGGATCCCCCCTCGATTCCAATCTGCCCCGCCTGAATTTCAAACGGCTGCTTCGCATCCGGCGTCTCTACCAGTGTTCCGGTAATAATTAACGCCGCGCCGACATTGACTTTTCCGATTTCATCAAAATTGGAAAGGCCGTCCCCATACACTACCTGCACCGGCTCAAAAAAAGTACCGTCATTGACCACAATAAATCCAAACGCTTTGGATTTGCGGTTGCTGCGCACCCATCCGCCGATGGTTACCTGCTGGTTGATATACTGCTGCGTGCTGCGGAATAATTCTCTTATATTTGTCATTTCCATTATCATTGACCCTTTCTTAAAAATAAATCCTTTTTAACTATAATTCCTTTCTGATATAACCTTTCTTAAATATGGATCTGCGCAGCCATTTATTCGCTTTTCGTATCCTGATCCGCTGCCGTATCTTCCTGCGTCACGCCGTATTCGATCTTGGCGTTGTCTACAATGACATTCAATGCGTTCATCCCCAAAAAGATTTTGCGCGTATACGCTTCACCGGATTCGGCGTCCGTGCCGTTTAATTTATAAAAATCTTCTTCCTTTTCACAGCCGTTCGTGGTCATCTGCTGCTGTACATAGTTCTTAAATGCTTCCTCGTCTATTTCGATCCCTTCTTTTTTGGCGATCGCTTCCAGAATCATCTCTGTCTTTAGACTCGACTCCATTTCCGTCACAACCTCTTTGCGGAAATCCTCCTGCGTCATACCGTCGCGTTTTTCTTTCAGATAATCCTCAAGCGTTGCGCCCTCTTCCGTAACATTTGTTTTCGTAAACACTTCGATATAGCTGTCTACGCGTGCATCCAGCAATTCCTGCGGCACTGTCGCTTCACAGACTTTCTGAAGCTGTTCTAAAACGGCGCGCCTTGTATCCGACGTTTTCGTGTTTTCATTCATCGTTTCCAGATTTTCTTTGACCTGTTTCTTAAATTCGCTTACATTCTCACACTGAAAATTTTCCTGTACAAACGAATCGGTTAATTCAAACTTTTTGCTTTTATCTTCTTTCACAATCTTGTGGATTGTAACCGTAAATACGACATCGGCCCCGGCCATTTCCTCGCTTTGGTAATCCTCCGGAAACGTAAGGTTTAAATCCACCGTTTCGCCAACCTTTTTTCCAATCAGGCCATCTTCAAACCCATCAATAAAGGAATTGGAACCAATTGTCAAATACTGGTCCGCCGCGGTTCCGCCGTCAAAGGCGACCCCGTCCTTTTTGCCCTCATAATCGATATTGACCGTATCGCCGTCTTCCACGGTTTTTTTATCGGTATCTTTATACGTCGGTTTGGCATAATATTGGCCCACATTTTCAGCGTATTCTTCAATTTGCTTCTTTGTCACTTTATACGTATTCGGCAGCCCAACCTTTAACCCCATATATTTCCCGAGCTTTACGTCTTTTTCCAAATCGTAGGAAACGTCTGATGCCGCAGCGCTGTCCTTTGTTTTATTTTCGGTACTTTCCTGCCCGCTGCCTCCAGCGGAACCTTTTCCGCCTTTCCCGTTGCCGCAGGCTGCCGCGGACACCGCCATAACGGCCGACAGCAAAACAATCATAATTTTCTTATTCATAGTAATCTCCTGTTAACTTCCTTTCTTCAAAAATTATTCCATGCGAATACTCTTACCATACCATAGAATTGTGAAAATTTAAAGTTCTTATTGCTTTTTATTTTTAAAAATGCTATAATCCTAGACGGTTATGAATACATATGTGAAATAGGGAGGATATGAACGTGAAAACCTGGCAGATTGTCTTACTGGTCACAATTGTGCTATTGATCATTGCTCTGGTTGCCCTTTATTTTGTAGGAAAAAAACTGCAGAAGAAAAAAGACGAATCAGACAGGCAGATCGCGGCTGCTTCACAGACAGTCCCGATGCTGGTGATCGACAAGAAAAAAATGAAACTAAAAGAAGCCGGACTTCCAGCCATGGTCTATGAACAGACACCCAAACTCCTCCGCCGGCAGAAAGTACCGGTTGTCAAAGCAAAAGTCGGGCCGCGTATTCAGATTTTTATGTGCGACGCCGCCATCTTCGACGATATCCCGTTGAAAAAAGAAGTACGCGCTACAGTCAGCGGTCTGTATATTACCGGCGTCAAAGGATTGCGTAAGCCATTAGAAAAACCGGAAGGAAGAAAAAAGAAAAAATTAACGCAGCGGCTTCAGGAAAAGGCGAAAAGCCTGCAGCAGGAACAGGAAGCGGCAAATGCCGCGGCGAATAAAAAGAAAAAAAAATAAGAAAAAAACAATAAGAAGAAAAAAGATAAACAGAAAATATAACATAGAATATACGATGTAAAATAAAAAGCAAAATGGAAACATAAGATTTTTATTAAAAAAAGAGGTCTGCTTTGCCCAAGTTCCAGGCAAGGCAAATCTCTTTTTTATTAAAAATCCCGCTTGCCCGTTTATTTTACAGCCTCTCTGACGCAAACGGCCCGTGGCTGGCAGGCCGCTGCCCGTTCCAATGCTTTTGTCACAAACTGGATTTCCTGCAGCACCTGCCGATCCGCGATCTTTCGTTTTTGGTATACATATTCCATCAGATAATACGACAGCGACGTCGCAAATAAATACTGCCCGGACTGCCAGTCCCCAGTATCGCCGCTTTGCCATTCTCTGCCACAGCCGCCCCATATCTGTGCCGTTCTTGCCAGGATCAGCCGCCGGATACAGCCCAATAATTCCGGCCAATGGATTTCCCTTACAATGCGCCCGTAAAATGCGTCGTCCGCACGCAGCACATGCACAAGCCCAAGCACCCACGCTCCCGTATCCTGCTCTGCCGTATGGCTGTCCATTTCCATAAAATCATGAATTCCAATCCATTCCAGGACATCATAAATATCCTGAAAATGATAATAAAAACTCTGCCTGCTCATATTGGTTCCATGCATAATATCCTGTACGGTAATCTTTCGAATTTCCTCTTTCCGCACAAGTTCTTTTACACAATCCGCTATTTTTCTCTTTGTTGTACAGTACATACGATCCCCTCCCCAAAAACCGCAGTGCGGCGCTTTCGTTACATCATCCACACATCTTCGTTTGTCGTAGATATCGCAACCGCCCCCGCATCCAACGCCGCAATCACATCTGCCTTTTCCGTAATCAGTCCGCCCGTAATCAAAGGCACGGTCAGTTTTTTCTTCATCATACGGATAATTTTCGGCATCAGGCCCGGCAGAATTTCTACAAAATCCACATACTCACTCATCGCGCGTTTGATCGACACATGATCCATAACCCGGGAATCAATCGCAAAAATCCGATAGACCGTAAACAGCGAAAGTTCCCCCGCACGCCGGATCTGGTCCATACGGGTAGAAATAATCCCGTCCGCCTGTGTATATTTGGCAATAAAGACGACCGCCTCTTCTTTCGCACTTAACCCCATGATCAAATCCATATGCACAATCACTGTCTTGCCGGCTTCTTTTAACCGCTTTACAATATCTCCAATATTGCTGATGCCGCCATATAAAACAAACACAACACCGATTTCCTGCAGCCGGATACACGTTTGCAGCCCCTTTTCATCCTTTACCGCTGCTATAATCGGATGCTTTACAACCGCTTCATAAAATTCCTGCTTTCTCCGTTTCACCTGTTCTTATCCTTTCTGCCTGTTCCCGCCCAAAATAAAGATCTGTCTGACATGAAAAAAGGGCAGCATTATAAAATGGCTGTTTCTGCCATTTATAACCTGCTCTTTGTCTCTTGGCCCTGCTCTATGTTTCCTCTTTTTTCTTTTCAGGATGTTAGTCCGCTTCTTTTTCTATTTTAACAAATTATTAGCTGATTTGTCTACTGTATTTTCAAAATTTTTCCTTAGAATTGTAACCGTTTGTAACCGTTCGGATAAGGTGGTATATGTTGGCTGCGGGGACGCCGGATGAGGGGCGCAGGTCTGGCTTGCGGCTCCGGCTCCAGAATGGTTAGAAGCCCTTAGTATTCTGCCCGGTACCCTAAGGGGCGAAGCCCAGCGGCGCCTTTAGCTGCTGGCGAAAGCCAGGGCGGACTAGGCGCCGCGACCGGGGCAGGCCGATCCGTAAATTGCAGAATACTTAGGGATTCTTGCCATTCTGGAGGGCCGCCGGAAAGCCGGGCAAACCGTCTCTCCATGCGTCCGGCGAGCCAAAACGTATACCTGACCCGTTACATATATTTTTCCTGCCCGCCCGGCCCCTGTTGCAGCAGCCGTTTTCGGCACTGCCGAAAAAAAGACGGCGCGATCTTTCGCATCCCTTTTGCCGCAAAATAAATCCCGGCCGTGGTAACTGCGGCTGCCGCCGCGTATTTCGGATATAACTGCGCGTAATCCTGCTTTGGAAAAAGCCTCGGCAGCGCATGGCTCCAATAATTATGGCCCAGGTAAAGCGGCAGGCTGAGCTTCCCGAAAAAATAAAAATACGGCTTCTGAAAAAACCCGGAAATCAGGCTCTGGCCGCTGCAGACTACAACTACTGCGGCCGCAAGCAGCAAAAGCATTACATAATCCATCCTGGAACCCCTATGGCCATAGCACCATACAATCATAGTCAGAAAACAACTAAGCTCCAAAACCGTCAGCAGGATCTTGCCGAGTGTCGAAAAACGAACCTGCCGGATCCTGTTACAAACGGCATAGCAGATCACGCCTGTGCATAATACGCCAAGCGCACGCAGCAGGCCCTTATAGCAGAAACCGCGCCACTCTGTCGGCCCGCGCAGGTTTCCGACCGTTTTGCACAGATAGCCGAGTGCCGCAAGCGCAATCGCGGGCGCCCATACGTAGACAAACAGCTCCGGATTTTTCAAAAAAAGCGGCACAAGCAGCAGCATGGCAAGCAGCATGGCGGATATATACCAAGCGGCTGGATTCGCAACAAATCCCACAAGCCCGGATTCCCGTAAAAAAAACAGATCCCAAATCCCTGTCAGCAGATCTTTCAGCAGGGTCACCGCCGTAACATGCTCTTTTGCCAAGTGCTGTACCACAAAGCCAATCCCCCAGGCAATAAAAATCTCCGGGCAGATGCCGTGGATTTTGTGCAGCAGAAAATCACGGGTGTCATGTCCAATCCACACAGAGGGCGTGCTTCGGCGTAAGATGGAAGCAGCCATAAAATAGCCGGAAATAAGAAAGAAAAATTCAACCGCCGGCCCTGCGCCGATCCATGGAATCGTTTTTAACGCTGTCATGTTGGAAGAATGGAATTGTACGACCATAAGGGAAAAGAAAAATTTCCAGAAATCAATTTCACCGTTTCGGGCAGTTTGTGCATGTCCCATCGCTTTGTTTCTCCTTTGCTGTGTTGGATCACAGCATAACAATTTGAGATTAAACAAAGCTTAAAAGGGGCCTGACGGCCCCTTTCGTTTTTCCATTCTGTTTTCGGCTAAATAACATTCAGCACGCCGATCGATTTTAAGAACAAAATGACAAGCAGCACCGGCGCAATAAACCGGATCATCACGACGTATAAATTCTTTCTGCCGAATCTACTTCCTGTTTTTTCCACTTCGTCAATAATCACTTTTGGTTTTACCACCCATCCGATCAACAGGCAGGTCCCGATCGCAACAATCGGCATCAGCGCATTATTGCTGATATAATCCATAATATCCAAAATCTGCGCATGCGCGCCGTTTGGAAGCACAATATCGAAAAAAAGTTTATTATAACCCAAGCATACCAAAATACCGCCGGCCAGCGCGATCGCCGTCTCAAGCGCGGCCGCCCGCACACGCGTCATATGGAACTCATCCATAAAACTGGCTACAACCGCTTCCATAACGGATACCGCGCTTGTAAGCGCCGCAAACAGCACCATTGCAAAAAACAGGCAGCCGATGACATTTCCCGCGCTTCCCATAGCCGCGAATACTTTCGGCAGGGAAACAAACATCAGGCTCGGCCCGGAAGCGGACATCCCTTCCTTTCCCATAAACACATAAACAGCCGGAACAATCATAACACCGGCCAAAAACGCAACCAGCGTATCAAAAAATTCAATCTGGTTAATGGATTTCCCAAGATTCGCATCATCTTTTACATACGAACCGTATGCGATCATAATCCCCATCGCAACGCTCAGACTAAAAAACAACTGCCCCATCGCATCCAGCAAAACGGTAAAAAACCCTTTTACCGTCAGTCCCTTTAAATCCGGGATCATATAGATTTGCAGGCCATCCAGCCCGTTTCTTGTAATGCCCGCATCATCCGTATGGTGTATCGTAAGTGAAAAAACCGAAATGCCCACAACCAATAACAGCAGCAGCGGCATAATAATCTTGGACGAAGACTCGATCCCCTTATTTACTCCGCGAAATACAATAAACGCTACGGCAAATAAAAAGACCATCAACAATAAAATCGGTTCCACATCGGCGGAAATAAAATCACTAAAATAACCGTCTTGTGCAGACGCTGTCCCCGATCCGGTCAAAAACGTGAGAAAATATTTGACTACCCAGCCTCCGATCACACAATAATAAGGCAGAATAATCACCGGGACAAGGCACGCAAAAATACCGAGCGGCTTCCATTTTTTATGGACCTTTCCATAAGCCGTCAGCGGACTTTGTTTCGTCATTCGGCCGATTGCAACCTCCGTCGTCAGCAGTGTAAAACCAAACGTCAGCGCCAAAATCAGGTAAATCACCAGAAACAGTCCTCCGCCATCCTTTGCCGCCAAATACGGAAACCTCCAAATATTGCCCAGCCCTACCGCGCTTCCTGCTGCTGCCAGCACAAAGCCGATCGAACCGGAAAATGAATTTCTGTTTTTTTCCTGTTTCATAATCAAACTCCTTTTTTCTTATTTGATACCGCAATCAAACAGGCAGTCCCGTTTACACCGCTGTATCTATGTAACAAACTTCCAGGCCAAAATACAGGCAACACTCTCCCCCGCCCCTACACAGAATCAACCGAAATATCTCCTGCCAGGATCCGTTTGTAATCCTCATAATTTTTTTCCAGCAAAGCCGGCGTATCGAGTTCATACGGGCATTTGGCCTTACACTTGCCGCAGTGTCTGCAGTTTTCGATCATTTTCATCATCTCCTGCGCCTGCTGCGTTAACTGTGCCTTTGACGGAGAACGGCGAATCAGTAGGGACATCCTGGCACAGGTATGGATCTGAATCCCTTCCGGGCAAGGCATACAGTAGCCGCATCCACGGCAGAAATCACCGCTTAATTCTTTTCTGTCGCGGTCAATAACATCCTGTATTTCCCCACTCATGACCGGCGGATGCGCAATATAAGAAATAAATTCATCCAGCTCTTCCTCTTTCTGAATACCCCAGATTGGCAGCACATTCTCATACCTGGCCTGAAATGCATAGGCTGCCGCAGCATTTGTAATCAGCCCTCCGGACAGGGCTTTCATGGAAACAAACCCCATGCCCGCTTTCTGACATTCCTGCACCAAAGCCAATTCCTGTTCCCCGCTCAGATAACTAAACGGAAACTGGAGCGTCTCATACAAACCAGACGCAACAGCCTCCCGCGCCACTGCAAGCCGGTGGTTCGTAATCCCGATATGCCGAATTTTCCCCTGCGCTTTCGCTTCCTGCATGGACTCATACAATCCGCTGCCGTCTCCGGGCTTCGGACATACCGCCGGATTGTGAAACTGGTAAATATCAATATAATCGGTCCGCAGATTTCTAAGGGACTGTTCCAGATCTTTCCAAAACCCTTCCGCCGTTTCCGCCCCGGTTTTGGTCGCAAGGAAAATCTTTTCCCGCATGCCCGCAAAAGCCGCGCCCAACTTTTCTTCGCTGTCTGTATACCACCGCGCTGTATCAAAATAGGTAATCCCGGCACTGTATGCCTTTTGCAGCAGGCGTACCGCATATTCCGCAGATACCCGCTGAATCGGAAGTGAGCCAAATCCATTTTTATTGACAGTAATGCCGGTACTGCCCAGTGTAACTGTATGCATCATCATCCCTCCTGCTATGAAATTAAAAACTACTTTCTACCTGTATGCCAGTTCTACTCATTATAGCTTTATTCGATAGGGAATGTAAAGCACTATTCGCAGGAATTTTACTTTTCTGACAACAGTTTGTGTAACCGTCCAGATAGGGTGTTACATTTTGGCTGGGAGGACGCCGGATGAGGGACGCAGGTCTGGCTTGCGCTCCGGCTCCAGAATGGTAAGAATCCCTAAGCATTCTGCATTTACGTGACGGCCTGCCCGGTTACCTATCTGGAGGAACGCCAGCAAGTCGGGCAAACCGTCTCTTCCAGCGTCCGGCGGGCAAAATGTAACACCCTATCTGAATTGTTACCAGTTTGTAATTCCATTTTCTTCTGTAGTATTTGCACTATGCGTACTTTTGCAACACATGCTGGCAAAAAGCACCGCTTTATGGTAAACTGTGGAAAGACAGTTAATAGGACGCAATGTTATTGTAAAAACAGCGGCACTATTGCAAAGAAACAGAAAAACACACAAGAACCGCAGATCATTAGAAAAAGGAGGAACCATACCCTATTATGAAAAAAAATCACGGAGTCCGGCAGTTAACCGATAATCCCTTTTTAAACTTGTATGAAATCGATGCCGCCGATACCAAAGGCAAACACTTTCACTATTATTTTGCTTCCCGAAACGACGCAGACCATATCAAAATCCGGACGAAAACTACAAAACCAGAAGGCATTGTCATCTATGCGGCAACAACCGAACCCGAACCAAGGCTGGTACTGCTGCGCCAATACCGCTACCCGCTGGATGATTACATGTATGAACTGCCGGCCGGGCTGATCGACGGGGATGAAACGCCTGCTTTAGCAGCAATAAGAGAAATGAAAGAAGAAACCGGACTGGAATTTACAGAATATACCGGCGGCAGTGACAGATACCGCAGGCCCTATTATCTTGGCCCCGGCATGACAGACGAAACGGATGCAACCGTCTATGGAACCGTGAGCGGCGCCATATCTGGCGCACTAAACGAAGATACCGAAGATATCCAGGTTTTTCTGGCGGATAAAGAAATGATCCGCCAAATCCTTGCAAAAGAACATGTCTCCATGCGCGGCGCTTATCTGATGATGCTGTTTCTGCAGTCCGAGCATGCATTTTCCTTTTTGGAGCAATAAATAGAGCCCGTCAGCACACAAAAAAACGAGGTGACTTATGTTCCGCGAAATGAGAAGAAAAAAACAGGCCCTATGCATGGCAGAATGCGAATCGATACTGGAAAAAGCTACCTCGGGCGTTTTGGCAACGGCCGGAGAATGCGGCTATCCCTATGCCGTCCCGCTTAGTTTCCGGTACGACCAGGCAAACCAAAAACTATATTTCCACTGTGCCAAATCCGGACACAAACTGGATGCGATTCAAAATAACAGCAAGGTTTCTTTCTGCGTTATAGACTGCGACGATGTCATTCCCGAAAAGTATACTACCCATTTTAAAAGCGTCATTGTTTTCGGTACGATACGCATTATGGACGAAGAAGCGGATATCACGGATGCAATTGAAAAACTGGCCTTAAAATATGCGCCAAACGATACGAAAGCGAACCGCCGGCAATACCTTGCAGCATATGCCGCGCAGATGTATATGCTGGAACTGACGGCTGAACATATCACAGGAAAAGCGTCCCTAAGGTAAGGAACTGGTATTTATGGCAAAATAAGCAGTACGATTGCCATAAATACCAGCCGGTCACCACACCGGGATTCTATTTATAATTGCGCCGCAAAAATCCTTTGCCGCGTCAGACCGTTACCAAATAATACTGCGCACAGTACGGCTGCAACGATAACACAACCTCCCCGCCGCCGGAACCCGGTCCCGGCCGGTCCCCAGCCGCGGATTCTCTGCCTGCTTCCCGTTTTTTCACCTTTAATTTCACTTCCGCTCTTTTCTCGCTTCCGCCATATTCCTCCCAATCGCTGGAAAGAAGCAGTTCCAAAGATTTTCCTTCCGGAATCTGCAAATGATAATCGTTCTGGCTGCGGTTTGAAAAATGAAATACCGCCACAATGCGCTCTTTTTTTCCAATCCGTTCAAATGCATAGATACAGCGCGCCTCCTGATGGCAATCCAGCCACCGGAATCCCTCCTGCTCGTAATCCATTTCCGATAACGCCGGATGTTTTTGATACAGCGCATTTAAGTCCCGGATAAAATGATAAAACCCGTCATGCATCGGATATTTCAAAAGATCCCAGTCTTGTTCCCTCTTTTCATCCCATTCCCGCAATTGTCCGATTTCATTTCCCATAAAATTGAGTTTCTTCCCCGGATGCGCATACATATACATATAAAAAGCGCGCGCCTGCGGAAATTTCTCCTCATATGCGCCGTTCATTTTCTGTACAATCGTTGCTTTTCCGTGCACGACCTCATCATGCGACAGCGGCAGCAAAAAATGTTCATCATAATAATACATCATGGAAAATGTCAGTTTATGATAATGATCCATCCGGTACTCCGGCGCTGTTTTAAAATAGTCCAGCGTATCGTTCATCCATCCCATATCCCATTTATAATCAAATCCAAGCCCTCCCTGCGAAACCGGTTTTGTCACGCCTGGATAAGCAGTAGAATCTTCCGCCGTAAGGATTACGCTTGGATTCATTTGTTTTAACCCCTGGTTCATGTATCTTAGAAAATCCACCGCGTTTCTGTTCACACCTCTGCCCGGATCGCCCTGCCAATAAATCGCCCGGCTGATCGCGTCCATCCGCAGGCCGTCCATATGAAATTCATGAAGCCAGTAATTTGCCGCCGACTGCAGAAAACTGCGCACTTCGCCGCGCGAATGCATAAAATTACAGCTTCCCCACTCACTGACGCCAACGGCATCATGCGGATATTCATACAGCGCTGTCCCGTCATATTGTGCCAGCGCATAGGCGTCTACCGCAAAATGTACGGGTATAAAATCCATAATTACCCCGATCCGATTCTGGTGACAGATATCCACAAACTTTTTCAGTTGGTCCGCGGTCCCATATCTGGATGTCGGGCTGAAAAACCCCGTCCCCTGATACCCCCATGACTCATCACATGGATATTCATTCAGCGGCATTACTTCCAAATAATGATACCCATTCTCGTTCACATAGGGAATCAGGATATCCGCCAGCTCCTCGTACGTATACCAATCGTCCGCTTTGCTGGACGGTTTGCGGAAAGATCCCATATGTACTTCGTAAATATTAAGCGGACTGGATTTACAGTCACTACGGGATTCCATCCACTTTGCATCCTGAAACGAATAAGCATTCAGATCCCGAATCAAAGACGCGCAGTTTGGCCGAAGCTCCATACCAAACCCATACGGGTCACAATGATCAACCGCATTCCCGAAGCGGTCATAAATGCGGTATTTATACATCATGCCCTCCCCGGCATTTTCTACAAAACATTCCCAAAAATTCCCGTCATGCGTTTTGTGCATCATACATTCCTGCCAGCCGTTAAACTCTCCAATCAATGCGATTTTCGACGCGCCTGGGGCAAATGTACGAAAAACCGTACCGTTTTTTTCCAAGTGCGCGCCCAAAAACTCATATGCATCGAATACCTTACCTGTATAAAAACCATAAAAATCCATAAAAACCTCCTGACCGCAATCTGCGCAGTTCCTTATTTCTTTTACATTATAATAGACATGGGTTGTTTATTTTGATACAATTATCATACGAATAAACGCCTGCCATGTCCACCGACAATTCGGCGCTATTTGACGGATAAACAACTTTTTGCGAAAACTGTCTATTTAAGAAGCAGTCAAACAACTTACGGAGAAATCAGAATGGATCTTAGAATCGAAAAAACAGAAAAAGCAATCAAAAACGCATTTATCGAACTTCGCTCCCAAAAACCGCTTGAAAAAATTACAGTCCGTGAATTATGCACCCTTGCCTGCATCAATAAATCTACGTTTTATGCCCATTATGCAGATATTTACGCTCTTTCCGCGGCACTGGAATCCGAAACCGTAGCTTCTGTCCTAAAAGACGTCGCCTATGCGCAGCCCTATTCCGCCGAAAACCCCGAAGCATTTACCAAAGCTCTCTGCTTGTCTTTTTTGTCCCACTCCTCCCTAATCCAAATTCTATTTTCCGGCAAAGAACAAGGCTGCCTTGCATCCAAACTGGAAGCGGAAATCAAAAAAACAATTTACCAGACATATCCTGCCTATCAAAACGACGCCGAAAAAAAGATTCTGCTTTCGTACTGTATCCAGGGTGCTTTCCATGCCTACCTAAATAACCAGGAAATAGATGCCGCCGTCCTGCTGCGCGTGATCGAAACGATTGTAAAAACATTAAAGCCGCTGCACTGTTCGTGAAACGGCTTTCTAATGTTCTTTGTACGATTTATCTGATCACCTGCACGGTAAATGCCGTCGTCTGCGGCGGAATACTGGCAGTCATAAATGTAGCGTGTTCCACCCTGACCCGCAGGCCGGGCCTAAGGGAAGCAAGCGGTATCCTTCTTCCAAACAGATCCAAAATAACCGTTTCCGGCTTGATCTGAAACCGGATCGCAGAAGCAGGATTCGGCCCGGTTAACACCAATAAAAAGCTGTTTCGGGTATTCACTTCTGCAATCCTGCCGGAGGTTGTTTCTGTCCGGTCTGCCCTCCCTGTAATACGTATAAAAAATGCCTGCGCCTGCGGGGGTATGCTTCTTGTCATTGCGGAAGAAAAACTGGCGTCTACTGTCATTCCGCGCTCCAACTCCCCTGCACGGATCCGCCTGCCCCGTTCATCATAAACCGCCGTATCCCTGCCCGCGACCAGCCGAACTGTCTCTGCCGGTCCGGTACAGCCAATGCATGCATGGTAGGAAATCGTTATAAAAACCGTATTCCGATCACGGGCAACTTCTTCAACTACAGCAGAAAATGCCCAAATCGCATTCCGGCCCGGAGACTGTATAGAACCAAAGCGATCGATATCGTCCATTTCATCACCTGTCTTGTTTTACTCTTAGTATATGCATCGGAAAAGAAAATGACTGTATCACATTATGCATGCTTCATAATTGCCGCAACAGCCGTCTTTGTGTCATGCAGCGGGAACAGTTCATAACCGATATATCCACAATAACCGCACTCCTCCAGGCAGCGGATCACGGCCTGATATTGGATTTCTCCTGTTCCCGGTTCATGCCTGCCCGGCGCGTCCGCCACATGGATGTGTCCAAACTGGCCGCAGTACTTACGGATTGTGTCGCATAAGCTTCCCTCATTTAACTGCATATGATATACATCATAAAGAACCTTGAGCCTTGGAGAAGCAATCAATGCGCAGATCTCTGCCGCCATCTGTGTATTTTTTAAGAAATTCCCTACATGATCGGTCGTAATATTTAATGCCTCCAAATACAAATTGACTGCTTCTTCTTCCGCAATCTTTACACACTCCAACAGTACATCATACATCGAACAAAGTTTCACCGTATCTGACAAGTCATCATAAGGATTCACTACCACTCCCCCATCACCCAAAGCATTGGAATGGATCGTCACGCTTTTTGCCCCCACCTGTTTTGCGGCGGCGATGGACCGTTTCAGATCATTTAAATACGCCTGTTTATGGTGTGGATCCCACCAGTGAATAATCCGCGTCTCCATTAAATCCCGAAATAACAATATCCGCTTGTGCTGCCGCTTCCTTTGTCGCAGCCAAATCCCGGGAACGCCAATCCCAAAACTCTACCGCTCCAAATCCATCCGCTTTCGCTGCCTGAAACCGTTCAAGCCACGGCAGCTCTGTATACAGTGTGTCAATACATGCACATTTTGTTAAACTCATTCTCTTTCTTCTCCTCTCCTTTTCTTTTAATATTGCATCCTGTTATTGATTTTCTCATTACAAACTTCTATTCTTTTTTCTATTTTTGCTATTATAACACAAAATAAATCCCTTGAAAACCTTATGTTTTCAAGGGATTTCGTGACGTGCGTGAGAGGATTCGAACCCCCGACACCTTGGTCCGTAGCCAAGTGCTCTATCCAGCTGAGCTACACACACATATTATAATACTTGGCATATTTACTTTGCCAATGCTCATGACTGAAATCAAACCAGTACTGTATTGTTACAACAGGACTTAAAATCCTGCCCGACTGCCTGTTCTACAACAAACATATGAATCACTGTAAATACTATACGCATTAAAAATATTTACAGGATTTTACTTAACCTTGTTCATAGGATTCACTCATGAACAATTAATATCTTACCACATGGATGTTTAAATGTCAACCCCAAAATCAAATTTTATTTTGTATCTTTTAATGTCAGATACATCTTTCTTCTGCTGCTGTAGTATGTGCCAAGGTAAACTTGAAATACTGTATCTGTAATTAAGAATTACCATATATATAAACGGCGTAAAATTTCAGCACAATATCATTTGTTTCTGGCCCGCC
>CAJUIH010000053.1 GCA_910586045.1 uncultured Eubacterium sp. | reverse complement strand
ATGACACAACCGGATCAAATGATTAAAATGATAAATAAATGGGATTCGTGTATCAATTCCTCTACTATAGTCATTACATTTAATAATATAGGTATTTTTCTGACTACGGGGCAAGGAAATTACTGGGAACAAAAACAAGTGATGCTCTATAATTATCTGGTGGATCATCCAATAAATTTTATGGATGAAATAAAGGCCGCACCTAAAAATACGAGATTTCTTTTGGTGGATGCTGGCCATTGTGAATTTGTAAAGCAAAACATAGAAAAAATGGCAGATCGTGCCTATTTTCTGCCTCATGGAGGCAGTGACCTTGGGTTGTATTCAAACAGCGAGAGAGATATTGATGTATTATATGTAGGTTCCTGCTGGACGGATTCGTACGCTTATGCATCGATCGATTTCCTGTCAGGAAAAGAAGCCGCATTTTATTCTTTCTGCTATCAGATGTATCAAAAAAAATCCTATCTTCAAATGGATCATATCGTAGATGCTTACATCAGCCAAAGCGGGCAGTCATTTACGGTTTCGCAGCGTTTGATCCTAATTTCACTGATTTCAATGACAGTGGAACATCAGTTTGTAGATCAGCTTAGGAGATCTTTTTTTGTGCTGCGGCAAAGGCTGGCATACAGATGTTGATTCATGGTGCAAATTGGTGGGGGGGGGCGGAGGCGTCACGTATGGACTGCATTACTTTGGGGCCGGTCATAGATCCAGAACTGTGTATCCGGAAAATGGGTAGGGCAGAAATTGTCGTCAACATGCAGCCTGCTTTTACATTTGGCAGCCATGAGCGGGTGTTTAACAGTATACTGAATGGGGCAGTCTGTGTAAGTAACCGCAGTAAATATTTGGAATCCATATTTGAAGATCAAAAGGATATCCTGTTTATTGATTTTGACCATTTAGATCAGACTGTGGATAAAATGAAAGAAATATTAGAAAATCCAACATTACGCGAACAAATAAGAAAAAATGCATATAGGATAGTGCAGAATAAAGACACCTGGAAGTCCCGGTTTTATCAAATCGTATCCCTAGCGGACTGCGCGGGTGTGTAAAAGGATTTCAATAAGAAACCAAAAGGAAAGGAGAGGCTACTCGACAAAATATCCAAAAATAAGTTGGAAAGGTGGATTTATTTGTCTAAATTCTGAGTAGCAGGTGGAAAATGAGGATTTCAACAAAAGGCAGGTATGCGCTGCGTATGATGCTGGATCTTGGCCTGCATAATACGGGAAAGCCGATCCGGGTCAAGGAAATTGCCGCAAGGCAGGAGATTTCAGATAAATATTTAGAGCAGATTGTCGCGGTTTTAAATAAAGCAGGGTATGTCCGCAGTGTGCGCGGCCCGCAGGGCGGGTATCTGCTGACAAGGCCTGCAGAAGAATATACAGTAGGGATGATTCTGCGGCTGACGGAGGGAAGTCTGGCTCCGGTGGAATGCCTGGACGATATGGGGGAATGCGATAAAAGTGACGACTGTATTACCCTGCTGGTTTACCAAAAAATGAATGAAGCGGTCAATAACGTGATTGATCATATTACATTGGCGGATTTGATCGGATGGAAGCTGCAGAAAGAAGGGGATTATAGTATTTAAGAATGTCCATAGTTTTTGGTGAAAACCATATTAAAATAATGGCTGCCTCAATCCCGCTGGTTTTAGACAATGGGTATCACACAGGCTTTTGCATATACTATAATACCGATAGGCAAAACGAAATGCGGCGTCCACGTCGATAGAGAATCGAATCCCCAAACCGTATAACAGTACGGTTTGGGGATTCTTCTTTTTTATGATAGCGGCAAAGCGCCTGCGAGACTATTTGCCGCTCTTGCAGTCACTTTTTAACCAGCAAGGTTTCGGTGCAAAATTATATTATACATTTCCTATTGACAAACTATGAAATATGCTATATGATAAGACTGCCTGATAGAACAGTTCAGGAAGCGAATAGAAGAAACCAGAAACCAAAGCACTTACGACAACGTATTAAGGAGAACAAAGTATGGCAGGGAAAGCATTTCAGAACCGAAACCTTAAATTCGAAACATTACAGCTTCACGCAGGCCAGGAACAGCCGGATCCGGTTACCGACGCCAGAGCGGTGCCGATTTACCAGACATCCTCTTATGTGTTTCGGGACTGCGGGCAGGCCGCCGCGCGTTTTGGCCTTGCGGAAGGAGGCAATATCTACGGCAGGCTGACAAATCCGACGCAGGATGTATTTGAGCAGAGGATTGCGAAATTAGAAGGAGGCGTCGCGGCGCTTGCGGTTGCTTCCGGGGCTGCGGCTATTTCCTATACCATTCAAAACCTTGCCGCGGCCGGAGATCATATTGTGGCCGCTAAAAATATATATGGCGGGACCTATAATCTGCTCGCGCATACGTTAGTTCCGTATGGAATTACTACTACATTTACAGATCCGTCCGATTTAGAGGAAGTAGAACAGTCGATCCAGGAAAATACAAAGGCAGTATTTGTAGAGACACTTGGCAATCCACGGTCGGACGTGGTGGATATTGCGGCGATTGCGGAAATTGCGCACGCGCATCAGATCCCTCTTATAGTTGATAATACATTCGCAACGCCATACCTGGTTCGTCCGATTGCGTACGGGGCAGATTTGGTGGTGCATTCCGCGACAAAATTTATCGGTGGGCATGGCACGACGATCGGGGGCGTGATTGTGGATTCCGGCAAATTTGACTGGGAAACGTCTGGTAAATTTGCCCGTATCACGCAGCCGGATCCAAGTTATCATGGCGTCAGTTTTACAAAGGCTGTGGGGCCGGCGGCATTTGTTACAAGAGTTCGTGCGATTTTGCTGCGCGATACGGGAGCGACGCTTTCTCCGTTCCACGCGTTTTTCTTTTTGCAGGGGTTGGAAACATTATCCTTGCGGGTAGAACGGCATGTAGAAAATGCGTGCAAAGTCGTTCGTTATTTGCAGGGCCATCCGCAAGTAGAGGCTGTGCACCATCCGTCGGTTTCCGATGATCCAAATCAGCAGGCTTTGTACCGGAAATATTTTCCAAACGGCGGCGGTTCTATTTTTACTTTTGAAATCAAGGGGGATGCGCAAAAGGCAAAAGATTTTATCGATCATTTGGAATTGTTTTCGCTGCTTGCAAATGTCGCGGATGTAAAATCATTGGTCATCCATCCGGCGAGCACGACACACGCGCAGTTGAATGAACAGGAATTATTAGATGCCGGCATTCGGCCGAATACGATCCGGCTTTCGATTGGTACGGAACATGTGGATGATATCATAGAAGATTTGGAACAGGCGTTTTTAGCGGTTAAATAGCTGCCTGGTGCATTGTCTGCCGTTTATTTTGGCAGATCAAGCGGCAGTTTTGGAAAGAATGGAAATGTCAATAAGGGAGAATTTTATTTATGGGAATTTATAAAAACATTACGGAACTGGTCGGAAATACGCCGATTTTAGAATTGGGAAATTACCGAAAGAAAAAGAATCTGGAGGCGGTAATTCTTGCAAAACTGGAATATTTTAATCCGGCGGGAAGCGTAAAAGACCGCATTGCAAAAAAAATTCTGCTGGATGCATGGGAAAGCGGCAGAATCAACCAGGATTCGGTCATTATTGAGCCGACCAGCGGTAATACGGGAATTGGGCTTGCTTCTATTGGGGCCGCGCTTGGCGTGCGGGTGATCATAACTATGCCGGAAACAATGAGTGTCGAACGCAGAAACCTAATGAAAGCATATGGGGCAGAGCTGGTTTTGACAGACGGCGCCAAAGGGATGAAAGGCGCGATTGAAAAGGCGGAAGAACTGGCCGGGGAGATCACAGGCAGTTTTCTTGCGGGGCAGTTTGTAAATCCGCTGAATCCGCAGATGCACCGGGAAACTACCGGGCCGGAAATTTGGAATGATACGGATGGCAAGATTGATATATTTGTCGCCGGGGTCGGAACGGGCGGCACCATTACCGGAGTGGGGGAATACTTGAAGTCGCGAAATCCAAAGATCAAAGTGGCAGCCGTAGAACCCGCATCCTCTCCGGTATTATCGGAAGGAAAGGCAGGAGCGCATAAAATCCAGGGAATCGGAGCCGGCTTTGTACCGGATACGTTAAATACAAAGGTGTATGACGAAATTATCACGGTTGGAAATGAAGACGCGTTTGCGGCTGCAAGGGAGATGGCAGGATACGAAGGGGTTCTAACGGGCATTTCTTCCGGAGCAGCGCTTTATGCGGCAACGGAATTGGCAAAGCGGCCGGCAAACAAAGGAAAAACGATTCTGGTATTGCTGCCGGATACAGGGGAACGGTATTTGTCTACGCCGATGTTTGATTTTTAGTCCATGCATAAACAGAATTAAAAAACGGGGCTGCGGCACGAAAGTGCGGCAGCCCCGCGTTTCATGTAAGCGGTATTTCTATGCATCTGCTTCCCATCTTGCGGATGCCCCGCACGGAAGAACCAGCCCGCTGCAGGAAACGGGAAGTCCGATTTCCTGGGCGTCGATTGTACCGCCTTGGTGTTTCAGGACGCAACCGAGCATGTATGCAAGTACGGCGGGCTGCAGTCCGGTTGTATAAGAATTGATCAGGACAAACAATGGGCTGCGGCTTAATAAACGCATGCACGTTTGGATAAACGGGTAAATCGAATCTTCGATCTTCCAGATCTCCCCTTTTGGGCCGCGTCCATAAGACGGCGGGTCCATAATAACTGCGTCATATGTGTTTCCGCGCCGGATTTCCCGTTCTGCGAATTTGGTACAGTCGTCGACAATCCAGCGGATCTTAGCGCTGCCAAGCCCGGTTGCCGCGGCATTTTCTTTTGCCCATGTCACCATGCCTTTGGAAGCGTCTACATGTGTGACCTCTGCCCCGGCGGCTGCGGCGGCAAGCGTAGCGCCGCCTGTGTAAGCAAACAGGTTGAGCACTTTGACCGGACGTTTGGCTTGTCTGATTTTATCGGAAATCCAGTCCCAGTTTACCGCCTGCTCCGGAAAGATTCCGGTATGTTTAAAATGAAAAGGTTTCAGACGGTAAGTCAGGCTGCGGTAATGAATCGTCCATTGCTGCGGCAGGTCAAAAAATTCCCAGTTTCCGCCTCCCTGCCTGCTGCGGTGATAATGGGCATTCAGTTTTTTCCAACGGCTGTCTGTCCTGGGGGTATCCCAGATTACCTGCGGATCCGGCCGCAGCAGGACATACCTGCCCCATCGTTCCAGCTTTTCCCCGCCGGAACAGTCGATGACTTCATAGTCTTTCCAATTGTCTGCAATCCACATGAAAGTTACTCCTTTTGCCGTTCTTATGATTGCTGTATTATACCATACATATTTCGCAAAGTCTATGCGGGCGGATACTTGTATCAGGAAATAATTTTCTTTATAATAGAACCAACCGCATCAAAATATTTAAAACAGGGGGATTGGCAAACAATGGCAGTGTTGATTATGATACGCGGAAATTCAGGGAGCGGGAAATCAAGTACGGCGAAACAACTGCAGAAAAAAATTGGCAGCCGAATGCTGCTGATCCCGCAGGATACGGTTCGGAGGGAAATGCTGATGGTCCATGACGGCCCGGATAATGAAGCAATTGGTTTATTGACCGCACTTTTGGAATATGGGAGCACGCATTGCGAATATGTAGTGTTAGAAGGGATACTGCGTGCGGACTGGTACCAGCCGGTATTTGAAGCGGCGGCCGCATTCTTTGCGGGCAGGATCTTTGCCTACTATTATGACATTTCCTTTGAAGAGACTGTGCGCAGGCATCAATCAAAGGAACACGCAGCATTTGGTGAGGCGCAGATGCGTAGCTGGTGGCGGGAAAAAGATCTGGCAGGGATCATACCGGAAAAAATATTTGGAGACGATATCACATCCGAGGAGGCAGTCGCGGAAATTTTGCGGGATGTTGGAATCGGGTAGCCATGCGGTTATGGTAGGGCGTTACATTTTGGCTGCAGGGACGCTGGATGAGGGACAGAGGTCTGGCTTGCGGCTTCGGCTCCAGAATGTAAAGAATCCCTAAGTATTCTGCAATTTACGTGGCGGCCTGCCCGGACGCGGCGCCTAGTTCGCCCTGGCTGACGCCAGCAGCTAACGGCGCCGCTTGGCTTCGCCCCTTACGATATTGGGCAGAATACTAAGGGCTTCTAAACATTCTTCCAACGGCGCCGCAAGCCAGACCTCTGTCCCTCATCCGGCTGGTTTTCTCAGGCGCTACGTAACATGCTGTACATAGGATGGCGAAACAGCAGGTGGATATAGGATATTAGCCCGCTATGCGCCCGATTTTCGCACTGCACGCGCAAAGAAAAATCCTATGAACTATAGGTAAGTTTTTCGGGACAGTCCCTAATTGTAAAGCATGCCAAGATTAGCTGGGAGAGACGGTTTGCCCGGCTTGCCGGCGGCTTTGGAAGAATGGTTAGAAGCCCTTAGCATTCTGCCCAATACCGTAAGGGGCGAAGCCAAGCAGCGCCTTTAGCCGCTGGCGTCAGCCAGGGCGAACTAGGCGCTGCGTCCGGGCAGGCCGTCATGTAAATTGCAGAATGCTTAGGGCTTCTTACCATTCTGGAGGGCCGCCGGCAAGCCGGGCAAACCGTCTCTCCCAGCGTCCGGCAAGCCAAAAAACATAACGGTTACGCATTGTACGAAAAAAAAATACAATACTTTGCAAAAATATCTTGCATTTCCCGGTTTTATCCTATATAATACTAACTGCTGTGGCATGATAGCGAAGAAGCGTGAGGTTGCTGCCTAAGTGGCAGGTTTTCCGTGGAGCGAATGTCAAGTTAGGAAACTGGCGACAAGTCACTGTACCATTTGAATATCTACTACGCAGGTTGTAGAAATATGGTGTGTAGTCTTTAGGACACACACGGATTCGTGTACAGTCACCGCTTGTCGTACTCATGCGATGGAGAGCTGGAAAACAGCAGATTCCATGGCAGAAATGAAAAGTGCGAATAAGGAGGCGACTTTTTTTATGGCAAGTCAGACAATGAGAATCATTCTCAAAGCTTATGATCATCAGTTAATCGATGCATCTGCAAAGAAAATTATCGAGACAGTAAAGAAAAACGGGGCACAGGTGAGCGGGCCGGTACCGCTTCCGACAAAGAAAGAGGTTATTACCATTCTTCGTGCCGTACACAAGTACAAAGATTCCAGGGAACAGTTTGAACAAAGGACACATAAGAGACTGATTGATATCATCGCGCCGACGCAGAAGACGGTGGATGCGCTGACCAGACTGGAACTGCCGGCCGGTGTTAATATCGATATTAAAATGAAAGCGGCGAAAAAATAAGCTGCCGGCCAGGAAAATTGGTATTTTGTGTATAAACCATCTCAAAAGTAAGAGAATTAAGAAATAGGGCAATAATCCGGAAGGGTTTAATCATAGAAGCAACACGCATCAGAAACGTGTTCCACTTATGTGCTGACTGTTCTAGGATGAACGCATAAATATCCGGGCCAGGCGGAAACGCCTGCGGATGATCAAAAAAAATTAGCGTTCCGCTGTAGGAAAACAGGAGGTAAAAAATGAAGAAAGCGATATTGGCTATTAAAGTCGGAATGACTCAGATCTTCAACGAAAACGGGGAATTGACCCCAGTAACCGTACTGCAGGCCGGACCTTGCTATGTGACACAGATCCGTACCGTTGACAACGACGGATACAGTGCCGTGCAGGTAGGCTTTGTAGACAAAAAAGAAAAAGTGATCAACAAAGATGCCAACGGAAACAAAGAAATCCATCATAGGCATGGCGTTACCAAAGGGGAAAAAGGCCACTTTGATAAAGCGGGTGTTTCCGGAAAAAGGTATGTCAGGGAATTTAAGTTTGCCAATGCGGATGAATACAAGCTGGCAGACGAAATTAAGGCAGATATCTTTGCGGTAGGCGATAAAGTAGACGCAACCGCAATTTCGAAAGGTAAAGGTTTCCAGGGTGCTATTAAGAGACATGGCCAGCACAGGGGGCCGATGTCCCATGGTTCCAAATTCCATCGTCATCAGGGTTCCAATGGTGCCTGCTCTTCTCCGAGCCGTGTATTTAAAGGCAAGGGAATGCCGGGCCAGATGGGCCATGTACAGGTTACCGTGCAGAATCTTGAAATTGTAAAAGTAGACGCTGAGAATAACCTGCTGTTGGTAAAAGGTTCCGTACCAGGGCCGAAGAAGTCTTTGATCACGATCAAAGAAGCAGTGAAATCATATAAATAGTGCCTGATTAGGAAAGGAGGATTTACAAATGGCTAGTGTATCTGTTTACAATATGGAAGGCAATGAAGTAGGCAGCTTAGAACTGGACGATGCAATTTTTAATATAGATGTGAATGATCATTTAGTGCATATGGCGGTTTTACAGCACCTTGCAAATAAACGCCAGGGAACACAGAAAGCAAAGACGCGTTCTGAAGTCAGCGGCGGCGGAAGAAAACCGTGGAGGCAGAAAGGGACCGGCCACGCGAGACAGGGTTCCATCCGTGCTCCGCAGTGGAAAGGCGGCGGTGTTGTATTTGCGCCGACACCAAGGGATTATTCCTTTAAATTAAATAAGAAAGAAAAACGGATTGCGCTGAAATCCGCTCTGACATCCAGGGTGAATGAAAACAAGTTTATTGTTCTGGATGAATTGAAACTGGATGAGATCAAGACAAAGAAAATGGTCAATGTATTAAAAGCGGTAAAAGCGGACGGCAAAGCGTTAATTGTATTAAAAGATAAGGATGAAAACGTGGTATTATCTGCAAGAAATATTCCGGATGTAAAAGTATCCCTTACGAATACAATCAATGTTTATGATATTTTGAAATACAGCACACTTGTAATCACAAAGGATGCTGTTGCAGCAATCGAGGAGGTGTATGCATAATGGCAGCGTTACAATATTATGATGTCATCCTCAAGCCGGTCGTAACAGAAAAAAGCATGGGGCTTATGGCAGAAAAAAAATATACGTTTTATGTCCATCCGGAAGCAAATAAGGCGATGATTAAAGAAGCCGTAGAGAAAATGTTTACGGGGACAAAGGTATCCAGGGTAAATACCATGAATATCCAGGGCAAGAAAAAAAGGCGCGGCGCTGTAGTAGGCGTGACGGCAAAACGGAAAAAAGCGATTGTCCAGCTTACCGAAGACAGTGCGGATATTGAAGTATTCGCAGGGCTGTAAGCATATGGAATGGAAACTATGTGCGGCTGCTTGCACGATAAGAAAGCATGAAGACATGATAAGCATCGAAAGGAGAAACAATCATGGGAATCAAGACCTATAACCCATATACACCTTCCAGAAGACATATGACTGGATCTGATTTCTCTGAAATCACAAAGAAAACGCCGGAAAAATCATTGCTGGCTCCAAAGAAAAAACATTCCGGACGTAATAATCAAGGTAAAATAACCGTAAGGCACCGCGGCGGCGGAAATAAACAAAAATACAGGATTATAGATTTTAAAAGAAGAAAAGATGATGTTGCGGCAAAAGTAATCGGCATTGAATATGATCCGAACAGATCCGCAAATATCGCACTGATTCGATATGACGACGGCCAGAAAGCCTACATCATTGCTCCGGCTGGACTGACAGACGGCATGACGGTAATGAATGGCCCGAACGTAGAAATCAAAGTAGGCAACTGCCTGCCGCTGGAGAGCATTCCGGTTGGTACGCAGGTACACAACGTTGAAATGTATCCGGGAAAAGGCGGACAGCTTGTGCGTTCAGCAGGCCTGAGTGCACAGTTAATGGCAAAAGAAGGCAAATATGCTACATTAAGGCTGCCTTCCGGCGAAATGAGAATGATTCCTCTTACCTGCCGTGCAACGGTCGGCGTGGTTGGGAATGGCGACCACAATCTGATCAACATCGGAAAAGCGGGACGCAAGCGCCATATGGGCATTCGTCCAACGGTACGCGGTTCAGCTATGAACCCGAATGACCATCCGCATGGTGGTGGTGAAGGCAAGGCTCCGATCGGACGTCCTGCACCAAGCACTCCTTGGGGTAAACCGGCACTTGGCCTGAAGACCCGTAAGAAAAAGAAAGCGTCTGACAAGCTGATCGTAAGAAGACGCGACGGTAGAGCAATGAAGAGTAAATAGGAGGAATAACAATGGGTAAAAGATCACTGAAAAAAGGTCCTTTTGCAGATGAAAGCCTGCTGAAAAAGGTAGATGCTTTGAACGCTGCGGATGATAAGTCCGTGATTAAGACTTGGTCCCGCCGTTCTACTATCTTTCCGTCCTTTGTAGGGCGTACGTTTGCTGTACATGACGGAAGAAAGCATGTGCCTGTATATGTTACCGAAGACATGGTCGGGCATAAACTCGGCGAGTTTGTTGCTACCAGAACTTACAGGGGCCATGGCAAAGACGAAAAGAAATCAAGGGTAAAATAATTCGCCGTGTAAGAAAGGAGGCTTTATCTAATGGCTAAGGGACATAGATCTCAAATAAAAAGAGAGAGAAACGAAGCAAATAAAGAGACCAGACCTTCTGCAAAATTATCCTACGCAAGGGTATCCGTGCAGAAAGCCTGCTTTGTATTAGATGCAATCCGTGGGAAAGACGTCAAGACGGCGCTTGCAATCTTGGAGTACAATCCAAGAAACGCATCGCGCATTATCAATAAACTGTTAAGATCGGCAATTGCGAATGCTGAAAATAATAACGGAATGAATGCGGATCACCTGTATATCGAGGAGTGCTACGCAAACAAAGGGCCGACATTAAAGAGAATCAGGCCGAGGGCACAGGGGCGCGCTTATCGAATCGAAAAGAAAATGAGCCACATTACCATTGTGTTGAATGAAAGATAAGGAGGGAAAGCATGGGACAGAAAGTAAATCCTCATGGCTTAAGAGTCGGTGTCATCGCGGACTGGGACTCTAAGTGGTATGCAGAAGGAGATTTCGCAGACTGTTTAATCGAAGATTATAATATCAGAAAGTTTCTCAAGAAAAAGTTATATGTTGCAGGCATTTCAAGAATAGAGATTGAGCGTGCGTCTGAGCGCGTAAAAGTAATTATCTACACGGCAAAACCTGGCGTTGTCATCGGCAAGGGCGGGGCTGAAATTGAAAAAGTAAAAGGGGAACTGCAAAAGTACACCGATAAAAAGCTGATTGTAGATATCAAAGAAGTAAAACGGCCGGATAAGGACGCGCAGTTAGTGGCGGAAAATATCGCCCTGCAGTTGGAAAACCGTATTTCTTTCCGCCGTGCGATGAAATCCTGCATGGGCAGGAGCTTAAAGGCAGGCGCGCTTGGAATTAAGACTTCGGTTTCCGGACGTCTTGGCGGTGCGGATATGGCCCGTACAGAGTTTTATTCCGAAGGAAATATTCCGCTGCAGACATTAAGGGCGGACATCGATTATGGATTCGCTGAGGCGGATACGACTTACGGAAAAGTCGGCGTCAAAGTGTGGATCTACAAAGGAGAGATTCTTCCTACGAAAGGAAATAAGGAAGGGGGCGCACAGTAATTATGTTAATGCCGAAAAGAGTAAAGCATAGAAAACAGTTCCGTGGCTCCATCAGGGGAAAAGCTACGAGAGGAAATAAGATTACAAACGGTTCTTTCGGTATTGTCGCGATGGAACCGGCATGGATTAAATCAAACCAGATTGAGGCTGCCCGTATTGCCATGACACGTTATGTAAAACGTGGCGGCAAGATCTGGATTAAAATATTCCCGGACAAACCAGTCACAACGAAACCTGCAGAAACCCGTATGGGTTCCGGTAAAGGTACTCTGGAATATTGGGTAGCTGTCGTAAAGCCGGGCCGTGTAATGTTTGAAATCGATGGTGTTGCAGAAGAAGTCGCAAGGGAGGCATTGCGTTTGGCTACGCACAAATTGCCATGTAAATGCAAAGTTGTTTCGCGGGCAGACTTAGAAGGCAAAGGCGGTGAATCAAATGAAAGCAAGTAAATATTTGGAAGAATTACGGACACAGACACCTGCAGACCTGGATGCAAGGTTGGTTGAAGCAAAAAAAGAACTTTTTAATTTGAGATTCCAGAATGCGACAAACCAGTTGGAAAATACGGCCAGGATTAAAGAGGTAAGAAAGAATATTGCCAGGATTCAGACCGTCATTACGGAAAAAGCCAATGCCTGATAGACGATCTCGGAAAGGAGAGAAAAACCTTGGAAAACAATAATGAAAGAAATCTTAGGAAAACGCGTGTCGGGGTAGTCGTAAGCGATAAAATGCAAAAAACAATTGTTGTGGCAGTCAAAGACAACGTTAGACATCCGTTATATAAAAAGATCGTAAAAAGAACGTATAAACTGAAAGCACATGATGAAAATAACGACTGCAGGATCGGTGATACAGTCAGGGTCATGGAGACAAGGCCGCTGTCTAAGGATAAGAGATGGAGACTTGTTGAAATCATGGAAAGAGCGAAATAATAATACAAGGAGGATTCCAGCATGATACAGCAGGAAAGCAGGCTAAAGGTTGCCGACAATACAGGTGCGAAAGAATTACTCTGCATTCGTGTTATGGGTGGTTCAACAAGAAGATATGCTTATATCGGTGACGTGATTACTGCCACCGTTAAAGATGCAACACCAGGCGGCGTTGTTAAGAAAGGCGATGTAGTAAAAGCGGTTGTGGTCCGTACAAAACACGGTGCGCGCCGCAAAGACGGTTCCTACATCAAATTTGATGAGAATGCCGCAGTAATTATAAAAGATGACCAGACTCCAAGAGGAACCCGTATTTTCGGACCGGTGGCAAGGGAACTTCGTGAGAAGCACTTTATGAAAATTGTTTCCTTAGCGCCGGAAGTATTATAGGAGGTAGCCCAAATGGCAATGTTGAAAATAAAAAAAGGCGATATGGTGAAAGTAATTGCCGGCCGTGACAAAGGCAAGGAAGGAAAAGTAATCACCATAAACCGCAAGAAGAACACGCTTCTTGTAGAAGGCATTAACATGATTACCAAGCATGTAAAACCATCCATGAGCAACCAGCAGGGTGGGATCGTGCATCAGGAAGGACCAATTCATATTTCGAATGTCATGTATCTGCATAAGGGACAGCCGACAAGAATCGGTTTCAAAATGGATGGGGATAAAAAAGTCCGTTTTGCAAAGTCCACCGGTGATATCATTGACTAAATACCATATGAAAGGAAGGGGGTCCAAAAGTGAGCAGATTAAAAGACCAGTATAAGAATGAGATCATGGATGCCATGATCAAAAAATTCGGATATAAAAACCGCATGGAAGTGCCGAAGCTCGAAAAGATCGTAGTAAATATGGGTATCGGCGAAGCAAAAGAAAATGTAAAAATTTTAGATGCGGCTATGAGCGATATGGAATTGATTACCGGACAAAAACCAATCAAAACCATTTCCAAACGCTCCATTGCCAATTTTAAGATCCGGGAAGGAATGCCGATTGGATGTAAAGTAACATTAAGGGGCGAGAAAATGTATGAGTTTCTTGACCGTCTTGTAAACCTTGCACTGCCGCGCGTACGTGATTTCCGCGGGGTAAACCCGAATGCGTTTGACGGCAGGGGAAATTATGCGCTGGGTATCAAGGAACAGCTTATTTTCCCGGAAGTGGAGTTTGACAAAATCGATAAAGTCCGGGGTATGGATGTGATTTTCGTTACAACAGCAAAAACGGACGAGGAAGCCCGTGAATTATTAGCGCAGTTTAATATGCCGTTTCAAAAAAGCAATTAGGAGGGAATTTTAATATGGCTAAGACTTCTATGAAAGTAAAACAGCAGCGTAAACAGAAATTCTCTACCAGAGAATATACACGTTGCCGCATCTGTGGCCGTCCGCATTCTGTATTAAGGAAATATGGCGTTTGCCGTGTATGCTTCCGGGAATTAGCGTACAAGGGACAGATTCCGGGAGTGAAGAAAGCTTCCTGGTAGGATAGGCATCCAGATCAATTTAAGGAGGAAAGTGCAATCATGACAATGAGTGATCCAATCGCAGATATGCTTACGAGAATCCGTAATGCAAATACTGCTAAACATGATACAGTTGATATTCCGTCGTCGAAGATGAAGATTGCTATTGCAAATATTCTTGTGGATGAAGGCTATATTGCGAAATATGATATTGTGGATGACGGCAACTTCAAAGTAATCCGCGTAACATTGAAGTATGGTGCGGATAAAAATGAAAAAATTATTACCGGCATCAAGAGAATTTCCAAACCGGGCCTGCGTGTATACGCGGGGAAAGAAGACATCCCTTCCGTACTCGGCGGTCTGGGAGTGGCAATCTTATCTACCAACAAAGGCGTGATTACGGACAAGGAAGCAAGAAAGCTTCAGGTTGGCGGAGAAGTATTGGCATTTGTATGGTAATTTGGAACAGGCAATGGAATTTCAGATAGAAAACAGGAGGTACGGGCATGTCACGTATAGGCAGGATGCCAATCGCGGTTCCGGCAGGGGTAACAGTCGAGATCGCAGAAAATAATAAAATCACTGTTAAGGGACCGAAAGGGGAACTGAGCAGGGTGCTGCCGTCTGAGATGGACCTTAAACAGGAGGATGGGCAGATTTTGGTTACAAGGCCGAATGATTTAAAGAGGATGAAATCTTTGCACGGGCTTACCAGAACGCTGATCAACAACATGGTGGTAGGCGTTACCGAAGGCTATACCAAAGTACTGGAAGTAAACGGTGTTGGCTACAGGGCTGCAAAGTCCGGCAATAAGCTGACCTTGAATCTGGGTTATTCGCATCCGGTGATTATGGAAGATCCGCAGGGCCTTGAATCTACGGTAGAAGGCAATAAGATTACGATTAAAGGTATCGATAAAGAAAAAGTAGGCCAATACGCGGCTGACATCAGGGATAAGAGAAGACCGGAACCATATAAGGGCAAAGGAATCAAATATTCGGATGAGGTCATCAGGCGTAAAGTTGGTAAGACTGGCAAGAAATAAGGAAAGGGTGACGAGAAATGATTAGAAAGGAATCAAGAGCTGAGGTTCGTGTTAAGAAACACAAAAGACTGCGCAATCGTATTTCCGGAACACCGGAAAGGCCTCGCCTGGCAGTTTTCAGAAGCAACAATCATATGTACGCTCAGATTATTGATGATACAGTTGGAAATACCCTCGTATCTGCCTGTACCTTAGAAAAAGAGATTAAGGAAGCGGTAGATAAGACGAATAATAAAGATGCAGCAGCACAGGTTGGCACCGTGATCGCAAAAAGGGCATTGGAAAAAGGGATTACCACAGTTGTCTATGACAGGGGCGGATATATATATCATGGCAAAGTGCAGGTTCTGGCGGATGCAGCCAGGGAAGCCGGCTTGATATTCTAAGTAGGAGGAAACATTTACATGAGACGTGAAATCATTGATGCTAGTCAGTTGGAACTGACAGAGAATGTAGTAGCAATCAAACGTGTCACGAAAGTTGTAAAGGGCGGGCGTAACATGCGCTTTTCGGCTTTAGTAGTTGTTGGCGACGGCAACGGACATGTAGGCGCGGGAATGGGCAAAGCGGCTGAAATTCCGGAAGCGATCCGCAAGGGAAAAGAAGATGCTATGAAAAAGCTCATTACTGTAAAATTAGATGACAACAAGAGTATTACACATGATATATCAGGCAAGCATACCGGGGCAAGCGTACTGTTAAAGAAATCTCCGGATGGTACTGGTATCATCGCCGGCGGTCCTGCGCGTAGCGTATGTGAATTAGCAGGCATCAAGAATATCCGTACAAAATCATTAGGCTCAAATAACAAGCAGAATGTAGTACTTGCTACGATTGATGCTCTGTCACAGTTAAAATCTCCGGAAGAAGTTGCGAAGCTCCGCGGTAAATCTGTAGAAGAGATCGTAGGTTAGGAGGCAGATCTATGGAAGACAAAATGTTAAAGGTAACTCTGATAAGGTCTAAAATCGGCAGTGTACCGCGAAATCGTAAAATTATCGAATCCATGGGATTTCGAAAATTAAACCAGACGAAAACATTTCCGGACAATGCCGCAACACGGGGGGCGCTCCGCAAAATCGCGCCGTATGTAAAAGTAGAAGAAGTATAATCAGATAAGGAGGTGTCAGAATGGACTTATCAAACTTAAAGGCTGCAGAAGGCTCCAGAAAAGAAAGATACAGAAAAGGACGGGGACACGCTTCCGGAAACGGTAAGACAGCAGGAAAGGGACACAAGGGCCAGAAAGCTCGTTCCGGGGCTCCAAGGCCGGGTTTTGAAGGCGGCCAGATGCCATTATACAGAAGATTGCCAAAGAGGGGTTTTAAGTGTATCAACTCTAAAATAATCGTGGGAATCAATGTATCCGCACTTGAACGATTTGACAATGATTCTACGGTTACCATAGACATGTTAATCGAATATGGAATTGTTAAAAATCCAAGAGATGGCGTCAAAATTCTTGGAAATGGAGAATTAACCAAGAAACTTACCGTTCAGGCGAATGCATTCAGTGCAGGCGCAAAAGAAAAAATTGAGGCTCTTGGTGGAAAAGCTGAGGTGATCTAATGTTTCAGACACTTCGAAGTGCATTTAAGATCAAAGAAATCCGTGACCGGTTAACGTTCACGTTTCTTATGCTGATCGTAATCCGGCTTGGCTCACAGATTCCATGCCCGGGTATTGATTCCGCGTTATTTGCGGAATGGTTCTCTTCACAGACGAATGGGGCGTTTAACTTTTTTGACGCGATTACCGGCGGCTCCTTTAATGAAATGTCGATTTTTGCGCTGAGCATCACCCCATACATTACGTCGTCCATTATCATGCAGCTTTTAACCATTGCGATTCCAAAGCTGGAAGAAATGCAGCGTGACGGGGAGGATGGAAGAAAGAAAATAGCAAGCATTACCCGCTATGTCACAGTAGCGCTTGCACTGGTAGAATCCATAGCGATGGCGATTGGATTTGGAAGAATGGGATATTTGACTAATTTTAACGCGTTATCTGTAATTGAAGTAGTATGTATCCTGACGGCCGGTTCAGCCGTATTAATGTGGCTTGGCGAACAGATTACGGAAAAAGGTGTCGGAAATGGTATTTCGATTGTGTTGATCATTAATATCATATCAAGAATACCGGCCGATATGTCTACACTGTTTGAGCAGTTTGTAAAAAATCAGAAAATAGCAAGAGGTGTACTCGCGGCAGTTATCATTCTTGCGGTTATTTTGCTGACAGTCGTATTTGTAATTGTCCTGCAGGATGCGGAACGCAAGATCCCGGTGCAGTATTCAAAGAAAATCCAGGGCAGGAAAGCGGTAGGCGGACAAAGCACATTTATTCCGCTGAAAGTAAATACCGGCGGCGTAATTCCGATTATCTTCGCGCAGTCTATTATGGAATTTCCGGTTGTGATCTGTACACTGCTTGGGGTAGAGAGCGGAACAGGCATTGGCGGAAAGATTCTGCAGGGCCTGCAGCAGAGAAACTGGTGTGATCCGTCGAATCCGGTACTGACCATTGGTCTGGCTGTTTATTTAATACTGGTCATTGTATTTGCTTATTTTTATACGTCGATTACATTTAATCCGCTGGAAATTGCGGATAATATGAAAAAACAGGGCGGGTTTATCCCAGGGATCCGGCCGGGAAAACCAACAAGCGAATATTTGACGAAAATATTAAATTATATTGTTTTTATCGGCGCGGTAGGGCTTTCCGTCTGTGCGGTCATTCCGATTTTCTTTAACGGTGTATTTAATGCAAATGTGTCGTTTGGCGGAACCTCGATCATTATTATCGTAGGTGTAGTAATCGAAACAATTAAACAGATTGAGTCCAAGATGGTAGTCCGCTATTATAAGGGATTCTTAAGTGAATAAATGCAACAGGGGGATACGGTTTCGGCTGTATCTCTCTTTCTGTGTAACGCTTTTCTGTTTAGGGAAAGCTGGAAAACGCGAACTTTACAGTAGAAAAATAAACCATTTTATGGTATGGTTGTAATAGACACTGCAGGCCCTGCCGAAATAGATGGGGATGCATAAAAAAACAGGAGGTTGTTATCATATGAAAATTATTATGTTAGGCGCTCCAGGCGCCGGGAAAGGTACACAGGCAAAGAGGATTGCCGAAAAGTATGTGATTCCGCATATTTCGACCGGCGATATTTTCCGTGCAAATATTAAGAACGGGACAGAACTGGGCACAAAGGCAAAAGAGTACATGGACCAGGGCTTGCTGGTTCCGGACGAACTGACCTGCGACCTTGTTATGGACCGCATTCAGCAGGACGACTGCAAAAACGGGTTTGTACTGGACGGATTCCCGCGTACGATCCCGCAGGCAGAGGCTTTAGACCAGGCGTTAAATAAAATCGGGCAGAAGATGGATTTTGCGGTCGACGTTGATGTACCGGACGAAAATATTGTAAACCGTATGGGCGGACGCAGGGCGTGCCTAAGCTGCGGTGCTACTTATCATGTCGAGTTTAATCCGACGAAAGCAGAAGGGATCTGCGATGCGTGCGGTGCGGAAACGGTACTGCGTGACGACGACAAGCCGGAAACGGTACAGAAGCGGCTTGGTGTTTACCACGATCAGACACAGCCATTAATTGATTATTATAAAAAACAGGGAATCTTAAAATCAGTCGATGGTACGCAGCCGATGGAAGCGGTATTTCAGGCAATTGTAGGGATATTGGGAGCGTAAGGAATGCGGGCTGCAATAAAATCTGCAAAGGAAATAGAACTGATGCGGACAGCGGGGAGAATCCTGGGCAAGGTGCATGAAGAGCTTGCCCGGGAGATCCGGCCCGGCATGTCTACGCTGGACATTGACCGTATTTGTGAGGAACTGATCCGAAGCTATGGATGTACTCCTTCGTTTTTAAATTACCAGGGGTTTCCCGCTTCCGTCTGTGTATCCGTAAATGACGAGGTGGTGCATGGGATACCGAGAAAAGGCCGAATCATAAAAGAAGGCGATATAATAAGTTTGGATACAGGTGTCATATATAAGGGATATCAATCCGACGCAGCCAGAACGGTTGGTGCAGGAGAGATATCGAAACAGGCGGCAGATCTGATTGAGCGGACAAAGCTCAGTTTTTTTGCAGGAATGAAATATGCAAAAGCAGGCGGCAGGCTGTTTGATATTTCAGGGGCAATCAGTGATTATGCAGAAAGTTTTGGTTATGGCGTTGTGCGTGATCTGGTAGGGCATGGGATTGGCAGGCAAATGCATGAGCCGCCGGAGGTTCCGAACTTCCGTCAGCGGGGCAGGGGCATACGTCTGGTTGCAGGGATGACGCTTGCGGTGGAACCCATGATCAATGCCGGGACATGGCGCGTGAAATGGTCCAAGAACGGCTGGACTGCCATGACGGCTGACGGAGCCTTATCCGCACATTATGAAAATACAATCCTGATCACACAGTATGGGCCGGAAATTATGTCGGTTACAGAAGAAGAGGCAGAGAAATTAAACCAGGCGCTAAAACGGGACAGTATGGAAAACGTTTGCTGCAGACGCCTGTTTGGGGCGGCTCGTCCGGCGCGGTTTACCCGTATGGGGATGTAAAAAATGGAGGTATGAAAATGTCGAAAGCAGATGTAATTGAAGTAGAAGGAAAGGTAGTGGAAAAACTGCCGAATGCGATGTTTCAGGTAGAACTGGAGAACGGGCATCAGATTCTTGCGCATATCAGCGGCAAGCTGCGTATGAATTTTATCCGTATACTGCCGGGGGATAAGGTTACGATTGAAATGTCACCGTATGATCTTACCAAAGGACGTATTATTTGGAGAGATAAATAAAAGGTTGCTGGATAGCTTCCGTGGGCTGCTTAGAAAAGGATTTCTCCGGCAGCCCTTTTTTTGTATGTGGTGGATTTTTAATTTCTTAAAGAAATCTTAAGAAAATTTTTTGTTATATGAAATAGAATCCTGCGCGGTTTTGGTATAAAATACTGGTGTATTTAGAGCGTGTTACTGAAATTTTACGCCGTTTATATATCGTACGAATAAGGGGAATAAAAGAACAAACAAGAAAAAGGAGTGATGCAGGAATGTCCCGTAATTCTGTATTAGTGATTCCATCGCTGGATCCCGATGAACAATTGATTGGCTATGTGAAAAATCTGATCGCAAACGGTTTTCAAAAGATCATCCTCATTGATGACGGCAGCCATCCTGCCGCACGCCCGGTATTTGATGCGGTCAGCGTGATGCCGGAGTGTGATGTGCTGGTTCATACGGTAAATATGGGGAAAGGGCGCGCGTTAAAGGACGCGTTTAATTATTATTGTCAGAAGTACGCCAGAGATTTCCTTGGGGTAATTACCGTGGATGCAGATGGACAGCATACGCTGGAAGACGTCATTCGACTGGACGGTGCATTAAAAAGTTCTCCGGAATCTTTGATCCTTGGCGTCCGGGATTTTGACGATCCGTCGGTACCATTTAAAAGCAGGTTTGGCAATAAAATAACGAGAAGTATCATGGGGCTTTTGATCGGCAGTGCCAGCCGTCCGCAGGAAGCGGTACAACAGCGGCATGCAAAGGGCATTACGGATACACAGACCGGAATGCGGGCGATACCAAATCCATATATTATCCGTTACCTGACGCTGGAAGGGGAGCGGTTTGAATATGAGACGAATATGCTGCTGGAAGCGCTCCATTCCCATACGCCGATTCAGGAAATAGGGATCCAGACCGTGTATCGGGATGCAAACAGCGGGACACATTTTCGTCCGCTGGCAGATTCATTTGCGATATACCGCTTAATTTTTTCTACTTTTTTTAAATATACGCTGGCATCTTTATCCGCGTTTTTCATCGATTACAGTATTTATGGCATGTGTATTTTTCTATTCGGGTTTTTGGCTATGGGACCTAAGATCTGGGCCGCCTCTTTTTTTGCACGTGCCGTATCGTCGCTTTATAATTATTTGGTCAATAAGGATGTAGTATTTAAAAGCGGCAACGGCGCAAAACGGACATTCCTAAAATATTATACGCTTTGCGCGGCGCAGTTTTGCTGTTCGGCGCTGCTCGTATGGATGCTGTGCAGGTATTCGTTTTTTTCGGAAATGTCCGCCAAGCTGTTTGTGGATACCCTGCTGTTTCTGCTTAGTTTTCAAATTCAGCAGAACTGGGTATTTCGGGAGGAACGTACGGCATGAGCAATCTGATCTCATTTGGCAGAGTCCTTTTGTTTTTTCTTTCTATGAGCGGCTATCTTTTATATATGCTTCAAAAATACCAGATACCCCTTGCGTTTGGCCCGGCGTTTTTCACCGCCTGGGCAAGCAATCTGCTGTTTGCGGGCGGGATCTTAAATATCCTGCCGCAGACGGCATGGCTTATTTTTATGGGTGGATTTGTCCTGCTTGCAATGGCATGCAGGTCTTATGCAAGGCATAAAACAACGGTACAGAACCAGGCAGCGTATGATGCGCAGAAAGGAGCAGGCACATGGAAAAGGGAGTGTCTGCTGTATGCGGTATTTTTAGCGGGGGCCTTTTACTTTTTGTGTCTGCTGTGGGGTGCGCGCTATACTGGTTATGATAATTTCAGCCATTGGGCCACGGTTGTAAGAGACATGCTGATCGAAGAACGCATGCCGAATTTTGCGGACCCGATCATTCGATTCCAATCCTATCCGCTTGGAAGTTCTCTGTTTATTTATTATGTCTGCAAAATCGTTGGCAGTACGGACGCCTGCCTGCTGTGGGCGCAGGCATGGATGCTGCTTAGCTTTTTGTTTTGTCTGACAGCGTTTCTTCGAAAAACGAACTGGTTTGGAACAACGGCGGCTGTCTGCTATGGCGTATGGGCGCTTACGGTAAACAACCATCTATATGAGCTGCGTGTGGATACGCTGCTTCCGCTTACCGGGGTGGCCGCGTTTGCCGTTATTTACTATTATAAAGCGCAGCCGCGCAGGGCATTGGCCGGTGCCGCGGGGCTTTTTATGCTGTTAATCAATATAAAAAACAGCGGATGTTTTTTTTATGCAGCCTGCGTCCTGTTTCTGCTTGTGTACACATGGGATTACAGCAAACGGCATAAAATATATTTTGCCAATATGGCGCTGGTGCTGCCGCTTTCGATGCTGTATTTCTGGAAACGGCACGTAGCGCTAGTATTTCCGGACGGTATGAGTGCAAAGCATTCGATGAGTATGGAAAACTTTGAAGCGGTATTTGCAAAAAAAACAGCGGATGATATTTTGCAGATCGCAGAAAAAATGCTGGTGCGCCTGCGTTCGTTAGACAGTGTAGAAGTGGGCATGATGCTGCTTATTACAGCATTGTTTGGTATGCTGATTTTTTGCCGGCGAAGCGGCAGCAGGCCGGTAAAAAGTACATTTGGCATGCTGGCGGCAATGTGGGCATGTTTTGCGGCATATCTTGTTTCCATGTTTGGCATGTACCTGTTTTCCATGCCGCTTGGCGAATCGCTTCGGCTGGCCAGTTATGAGCGTTATCTGTTATCTGTATTTATTTTCATCTATGGGATCACGGTGATTTATCTCGCAAATGAAATGGTTCCCCATAGCCTGGACAATACCGGGCGTGTAGACAAAGAACCCCCTATCAAGAAAATATGCGCGGTGCTGCTTACCATTTTGTTGTGCTGTCCGCTTTTGCAGGTACGGGAAAAAATAACAACCCTGGTGCAGAAACCGGATTTTGCAAGCACAAAACGGTGCAGCCTGCAAAAAACCATGCGCCAGAACGCTATGCGGCAGGGGGAATCCTGTTTTATATACTGCAATGGCACCGATGATGACGCGAGGTACCTGTTTTATTTGTCCCGTTACGAATTTTGGTCGCCGCAGATCCTTGTCGTAAACCAAAACAGCTTTGCAGAAAAGAAAAACGAAATCCCCAATTATGATTATCTGCTGGTCTGGGATACGGACGAACAGATGGACGACTATCTGGCGCAAAACCATCTGGCAGAATATCAGGGAAAAGAACG
>CAJUIH010000052.1 GCA_910586045.1 uncultured Eubacterium sp. | reverse complement strand
TGCGGTTTTTATCACCACCCGCTAACCGCCATCCTTTCCCTCGCGCAGAAACAAGACCTTTTCCTCTTCCAATTTCAAATAATCCGGCATTCCGTTTTGTTCGATCTCACGCATTCTTTCCCGCTGCACAAACCAGCAGACCACATCCGTTTCCTGCCTGCCCTGCGGGCGGATATAATAATTCGTTTCAAATGGGAGTCTCGCAAAATGGCTGATCTCCACAGGCAGGCAGTTTTCTTCCTTTCGTCCCCAAACCGGTACAAAATCATGGGCACGGTAACCAATACAGGACGCCTGTTTTGGGATTTCTTTTTTTGTGTGCACGGTGATCCCCCAGTCAGACGCCCGAAATGTATGCGTATCAATCCTCTGTATATGCGAAAAATTCTTGCACCCGGTCAGTTTTGCGGCTTCCCGGTATACCGGATCGGCAAAAAGTTCCGCTGTTTTTCCAAAAACAAGATCCCGTCCCTGGTCTATGATTAAAAGCTCTTCGCTAAAGCGGTAGATCTCATCCCTGCTGTGCGAAACCAAAATGACAAGCCCGGTATATTCCTCCAGCATCTGTGCCAGTTCCCGCTGAAGCTGGTCTTTTAAAAAGACATCCAGCGCGCTGAACGGCTCGTCCAGCAAAATGACATCCGGCTGATACGCCATAATCCGCGCAAGCGCCACCCGCTGCTGCTGTCCGCCCGATAATTCCGCGGGCAGCCGTCCGGCCAGGCCGTCAAGATGGAATTTTGCAATCATTTCCTGCACACGCCTTTTTTTTTCCGCCTTTGGGCCTTTTAATCCTGCCGCAATATTTTCCGCCGCCGTCATAGACGGAAATAGCGCGTAGTTTTGGAACAGATAGCCGATCCGGCGCTGCTGTGGCTTTTGGTTCTGTTTTGTTTTGGAATCGTAGAATACGTTCTCCGCGATCCGGATCGTCCCCTCGTCCGGTTTTTCAATCCCGGCGATGCATTTGAGCGTCATACTCTTTCCGCAGCCGGATGCCCCAAGAATGCCGACGCGGGAAGTATGCGCCTGAAAACAAACGTCCAATCGAAAGCTGCCCAGTTTTTTTCGGATTTGAATCTCTGCTGTCATTTGGTTTACCATGGTTTGACCTGTTTCATTTTACTGCCGGAAAATAAGTTCAATAGAAAAATAACCAGAAAGGCAATCAGTATAATCACCGCCGTCCACACGCCGGCCGTCACAAAATCCCCATCCTGCATGACCATGGCGATTTTTTGGGAAATCGTCCCTGTCTTCCCGGGAATATTGCCTGCCAGCATCGATGTGGCCCCATATTCCCCAAGCGCGCGCGCAAAGGTCAGGATTGTGCCGGACGCAATACCCGGCCCGGCCGAGGGGAGCACGATTCGAAAAAATATTTTCGCTTCCGACATACCGAGCGTACGCCCCGCGTAAATCAGGTTCCGGTCCAACTGTTCAAACGCGGCCCTGGCATTTCGATACATAAGCGGAAACGCAATGATAACCGCGGCGACCATACAGCCCAGCCACGACTGGACGACCTTGATGCCAAGCTGCTCGTACAAAAAGATACCAAGCGGCCTGCGCCTGCTGAATAAAAGCAGCAGAAAAAAACCCGCGACAGTCGGCGGGAGCACAAGCGGAAGCGTCAGGATTGCGTCCAGTACCGCTTTCCCCGCAGACGATGCTTTCATCGATTGGTACGCGGCCCATATTCCAAGGAAAAAACAAAGGCAGGTTGCCGCGATTCCTGTTTTTAACGAAATAAACAGCGGGCTCCAGTCTAGCCCTTTGAAAATATCCATGAACTCTTGCATAAAACGCCCACCTCCAGACAAAGCGGATATCCGTCTCCTATCGTATGCTTACATCCGTATCAAAATAGTAGGAACGAAACACTTCTTTGGCTTCCTCCGATAAAAGATAATCCGCAAACTCTTTCGCTGCGTTTTGCTGCGCCCCATCCGCTTCCTCGTTTTCAACCAGCGCAAGCGGATAAATCACATTTCCTGTCAAATCAGAACCGACCGTTTCCAATATTTCCAGTTCCTCCTCATAGCCATACGTATCCGAATAATACGTTGTTCCCACTTCACAGGAACCCTCTAAAACGGCTGCCAAAACTTTGCTTACATTTGCCTGTTCGCTGATCTCCACGCCGCCCAGCGCTTGGGACACCTGCTGTGTGGTAATTTGCGCCGGGTCGTCCGCTTTTTCCAAAAGATCCAGATTTATAAGGGCCTGCCTGGTATATTTTCCAACCGGAACGCTGCCGTCCGCCAATGCAAGGCTTTCGGCCTTTCCTAAATCGGCAAGCCCCGTCACCTTTGTGCCGCTGCCTTTGCGCGTGACAACTACTACCTGGTTGTTTACCACATTGCTGCGGCTGCCCGCAACCAGCAAACCGTCGGCGTCAAGCTGGTCCATTTGTTTTTGCGCCGCGGAAAAAAACAGGTCGCATGCATACCCTTCCTGAATCTGCGTTAACAGTGTGCCGGAACTGTCTGCATTGTATACAATCGTTACCTCCGGATGGATCTGCTTGTATTGTTCGGCCAGGTCTGTCATCACGGTATTTAGGCTGGCCGCTATAAATACCTGGACCTCTGTTTCCTGCGCGGGATCATCGGCGCCGTTTTCTGACTTGCCCTGGTCTCCTGTAGAAGCCACCCCATTGTCCTGTGTATCCTGCTGCACGGTTTTGTCCCCGCTTTCAGAAGCAGCATTGCCGCACCCTGCCGCAAATACCGCAACAGCCGCTGCCGTTAATACGCCTGTTACAAATTTGTTTTTCATAGATAACCTCTTTTTCTATGCTCCGAACCCGCACTTCTGCCCGCATTCCCCATCGGTACCGCGCAAAACCCCCAGTCCATGCCCCAAATGCGGGAGTAGATATTCCAAGCTTTCTTTTACCGCTTTCGGGCTTCCCGCAAGATTGATGATGAGCGTTTTTTTGCGGATCCCGCAGACTGCCCTGCTAAACATCGCGCGCGGGGTAATTGTCAGGGAATACTGGCGGATTGCTTCCGCAATCCCGTTCGCCATCCGGTCACAGACCGCCATAGTCGCTTCCGGCGTAATATCGCGCGGTGAAAATCCGGTTCCGCCTGTCGTAAATACCACATGGACCTGCCGCTGGTCGGCAAGCCTGCTTAACTGCCGTTCCAACGCCGGACGCTCGTCCGCCAAAAGCAGCGTTTCTATCACGTCATAGCCCTGCCCGGACAACAGGCCGCAGATCAGCGGGCCGCTTTTGTCTTCCCGCTCGCCCGCCGCCCCCTTATCGCTTACTGTAATGACAGCCGCCGTAAACGGACGGTCTTTCTCCATGGAAAGCATACGAACCTCGTCCCCCGCCTGGATGGTCCCGCCCTTTAACACTTTGGCAAACACCCCTTCGCGCGGCATAATACAGTCGCCCATTACTTTATAAATTTCACAGTGGCTATGGCATTCTTTCCCGATCTGCGTCAGTTCCAAAACGGCTTCCCCGATCTGAAACCTTGTCCCAACCGGAACCGAACGCAGGTCAAACCCTTCTACAATCAGGTTTTCCCCAAACGCCCCAAAATCTACCTCTGCACCTTTGGAACGAAAGCCATTGATTTTTTCCACCGCCAGCATACTAACCTGTCTGTGCCAGCCTCCCGCATGCGCGTCGTGTTCGATCCCCCAATCCGGTTTTAAAACAGCGCTTGCAACCTCTTTTTTTTGTGTGCCGCGCGTTTCACTTGTGCATATCGCAATAATTTTTCCCATCGTTTTTCTCTCCATCCGCCAAAGCGGCCCCCTCCTGCGCGGTTTGCCAAGGCGCAGGCTATCCGCCGATTTGTGCCATCTGTCCCGTTTCCGTTACCTGCGCCGCATCTTCAAACCGGTGCTGGCGCGGTTTTGCCGCGGCCGCCTGCCCAAGCAGCGCCCGGATTTGTGTCTCTTTTGCGCGGTCATCCAGGTCCGGTTTGCGCAAAACCGGCGCTAAATCTACGCTGTCCGCAAAACACAGGCACGGTTTTATTTTTCCGCCGCAAGTCAGACGCAGACGATTGCAGCCCTGACAAAATTTGCCGTGCATGGCGCTGATAAACCCAATACTTCCTTTTGCGCCCGGCATTTTATAATAGACCGCCGGCCCGTTTCCATGCCTGTTAGGATCCGTTTCCAGTCCCGGGAACTCCTCTTTTAACGCGGCCAAAAGCCACTCGTTGGAAACCGTCCCGTACCTTTTCCCGTATCCAATCGGCATCATCTCGATAAAGCGGACATCCACCGGCATTTCCCGCGCCAGCGCGGCCATCTGCCGCCATTCCTTATCATTGAACCCTTTTAGCAGCACACAGTTGATTTTGACTCTGCACCCGGAATCCTGGGCCTGGCAGATACTTTCCCATACGCGCGTAAAGCCGTCGGTTCCGGTAATCGCCTCGTAAACCTTTGGATTTCTTGTATCCAGGCTGATATTGACCGCATCCAGCCCGTTTTTTAGAAGCTGCGGGAGGTATTGCCGCAAAAGGATCCCGTTTGTAGTCATCGTGACCTGGCGGATCCCGGGGATCTGTTTGAAACGTCCGACCAGTTCGCTGCATCCGGCGCGCACAAGCGGCTCGCCTCCGGTGATTTTTAACTTTTGGACCCCTTCTTTCGCGGCTGCCTGGCAGACCTGTTCGATTTCTTCGTACGTCAGCAATTCCTGTCCTCCTGCGGGAGGAATGGGATCCGGCATACAATAGCGGCATCTTAAATTGCATCGATCGGTAATCGAAATACGCATATAATCAATGATTCTTCCATAGGAGTCTATCATACCGGTTCCTTTCCGCAGCCCGCACCGCTTTCTGCCTTGTTTTTAACAATCGCTGTTCCCGTCTCTTTTTTTGCTGACTACTTCGAGCATCACATCCAGCGTTCCGCCGCAGACCATCCCCTCTTTTGCGGCTTCTTTGCCGGACAGGTCTGCATGCATGATTTCTATCTGCGCACGCCCTGAACGCAGCAGACGCAGCGCTTGTTCTTTAATCTGCGCTTCCGCGCTTCCGCCCCCAACCGTCCCGATGCAGCTTCCATCCGGGCGCACCAGCATTTTTGTCCCGACATCCCGCGGGGCGGAACCTTCGCGGCGGATGATCGTCGAAAGTACGCCGATGGACTCTGTCCCGTTTAAAACGGCATCCAGTATTTCCCGCTCAAACCCGCCGTCCGGCAGCTTGTTTTTTACCGCAATCACTTCCGCCAAAACGGAAACCGCGATTTCCTGGGGCGTGCGCGCGCCGATCGCTAATCCGATCGGCGTATGGATGCCGTCGATCACAGCTTTTGCGTATCCGCTCCCGGCCAGATTCTGCTTTACGATCCCTGTCCTTTTTCTGCTTCCCATCATCCCGATATAGGCATATTCTTTGTTCAATATGGCTTCCAGGCAGATCTGGTCATATAAATGCCCCCTTGTCACAATGACAAAAAACGTATCCGCATCTCCCGCCACCTGCGCCAGCCCCTGCGCATACGGCGCGCAGATAACAGCCGACGCCCCGGCTTTTTTCGCACGGTCCGCAAATTCCGGCCGGTCTTCTAACACGGTCACCGCAAACCCGGTCATACGGGCAATCTGTATAATCGGAATCGACACATGGCCGCCCCCGCATACGACCAGCTTTTTCTCCCCGCTGAATAATTCACAGAAAACTTGGCCCGCGCCTGTCGTATAAATACCAGTTTGTTTCACACCGGAAATTTCACCAAGCCATATCCGGCACAGATCTGTCCACGGATCCGGTTTCGGCGGCCAAATCAAACGCCAAGTATCCTGCTGTCCTAAAAACAGCGCCTTTCTTCCCAAATAACCGCCCTCGACAGCCGTCAGCGCCGCGCATCCGTTTTGGGAAGCCAGCGCGTCCACGGCCTGATAGAATTGTATTCCCTGCATACTGATACCACCTCTTATTTCCCAAATCCGCAGTTTGGAAACGTACAAACCGGACAGGATAAACACAAGCCCCCTTCGCCCAGCACATCAAAATCGTGCTTCTCCAGTCTGTCGTCCGCCATAATTCTTGGAAGCACCAGGTCGAAGATTGTCCGTTTCGCGTACATTACACAGCCCGGCAGGCCCATAACCGGAATCCCCTGTGCCGTATACGCCAACAGGAACATGGCCCCCGGCAGAACAGGCGCCCCATACGTCACCATCTGCTGCGACGCGGCCCGGATGGCCGCCGGTGTCTGGTCGTCCGGGTCCACACTCATGCCGCCCGTACAGATCACCAGTTCGGCGCCCGCTTCCAGCATTTTGCGGATGGACCCGGTAATCATCTGCGGATCATCGTTACAGATTTCATGCCCGACCACTTCCGTTTCGTACGCGGAAAGCTTTTCTTCAATGACCGGGGTAAACGTGTCTGTAATTCTTCCGTTATAGACTTCGCTCCCGGTTGTTACAATGCCTGCCTTTTTCTTTACAAACGGCTTCAGCGCAAAAATCGGCGCACCCGCAGCCGCTTCTTTCGCACGTTCCATTTTTTCCTTTTCGATCACAAGCGGGATCACGCGCATACCTGCCAGCTTGTCTCCTGCACGCACCGGAAAGTTCCCGTGACGGCTTGCAATCATCATTTCTCCCAATGCATTGACACGGGCAAGCCGTTCGGTATCGACTTTCCATAAACCGTCGCATTCCGCAATCAGTTCAATCTTTCCCTCTTTTACCTCGGATGGACGCATATGCGCATTTTTACACAATTCATACAATACCTGGGCAGCGTCATTTTCATGCAGCATATGCGCATTGTTTTCCCATATATAAAGATGCTCTTTCCCTACGCTTAATAAAACCGGGATGTCCTCTGGCTGTATGACATGCCCTTTGCGAAATACCGCGTCTTTGGTTACCCCTTTTATAATCTGTGTAATGTCATGGCAGAGCACCTGCCCTACGGCATCCTCTGTTTTGATCCGTTTCATGGTTCTGTACGCCTTTCTGCTGTGTAGGATGTGAATATAAAAAATACCCCTGAATAGCCCGCTGCCTGCAGACGCTATCCAGGGAAGCTTGCCGCCGGATTTTTCACCGCAGTGAGAAAAGGTTCCGGCTGCTTATGCCTTTAACGCAACTACTTCAATTTCCACCAATGCTCCCTGCGGAAGCGCAGCTACCTGAAATGCCGATCTTGCCGGATAATTTCCTTCGCTGAAAAACTCCTTGTACACGCCGTTCATCTTTGCGAAATCCGCAATATCATGCAAAAATACGGTCGTCTTTACGACATGGTCCATCCCGCAGCCCGCGGATTCCAGGATCGCTTTTACATTTTCGAGCGCCTGTTTTGTCTGCCCCTCAATGTCGGCTGCTACGATCTTTCCCTCGGATGGTACGATCGGAAGCTGTCCGGATAAGAACATCAGGTTTCCGGTATCCACACCCTGTGAATACGGACCGATTGCCTGCGGTGCATTGTTAGTATTCAGTATTGTTTTCATGTGATTCCCTCCCAGTTTATTTTCATATTTATTTGTTTGCGAGTTCCTTTTTTCATCGGACACCGTTATGTTTTTAAAATTATAACGCATGCCGGACGCATTTGCAACCCCTCTTTTGCGTTTCCCTCTCTATTTTTTCCAAATTTTTATTGAAATTTGCAATATGGCATGCGATAATAATATGATTCAGATTTTATATTCCGTAACTGATCTCCATAGATCTCAATCTCTTAAACCACCGATTAAACAGAAAGGGAACTTACTTATGACATCAGATTTATTAAAACAGTATACCATAATCGCCCAATTTCTCGGTAAAACGCTCGGCCCGGATTATGAGATCGTTCTTCATGATCTGAACCCGGATCACTATGAAATAGCTGCCATTGTGAACAGTCATGTCAGCGGACGCAGCATCGGCGGCCCTTTAACCAATGCTTCCTTAAAAATGCTGATGGACAAGGCATACGAATCCGACGACTATTTGTGCAATTACAAAGGAGTCGCAGAAAACGGGCATGTCCTGCGCTCTTCCACGATGTTTATCAAAGACGAAGACGGCAAACCCGTCGGCCTTTTATGTATTAATTTCGACGACAGCCGTTATACGGAGCTTTGCCACAACCTGCTTTCCGTGGTACACCCTTCCAAATTTTTAAACGCCAATCCTGCCGCGCATGCCGTCGTCAAAACCAAGCATGGCGCGCAGGAAATGAATCTTCCGGCACCGTCGGATCCGATTACGGAAAATTTTTCGATGGATATTCCTTCGCTGATGCAGAAAATATTTACCGACGCTACAGCCTCCATCGTTACCCCGATGGACCACCTGAATCAGCAGGAGAAAAAAGAAATTATTGAAAAGTTAAATAAACAAGGCTTATTCCAGTTAAAAGGGGCCATTTCTTTTGTCGCGAAACAGTTTTCGTGTTCGTCCGCCACGATTTACCGGTATCTCAGCGAACTGACCAGTTAAAGAACCAAACGGCAAAATTTTGCGGCTTCCCGGACATCGAAAGCCGGAAGCGGGCCATCACCCCGCTCCTGCCCTCCTCTTGTCCGGGAAGCCATCTTTTTTCAATTCCCGTTACAAACGCTCTTTCGATACCGCCGTCACATAGCTTCCCGCATATTCTTTTCGAATCACGCCGTGTTCCGCCGCAAGCATCCCACGCAGATATACCTGCTGCGCCCTGCCTTTGAGCCTCGTGCCTTCCAGCGGGCAGTAATCCGCCGCCGACTGCTGGGTTTCTTTGGACAGTACCCATTCTTCTTCGGGGTCCCATACGACGATGTCAGCGTCGCTTCCAGGCGCCAGCACGCCTTTTTTCGGATACAACTGGTACAGCCGCGCCGGGTTTTCGGATAGATACGCGCACATTTGCTCCAAGGTGATTTTTCCTGTCCTTACCCCGTAATGATGCAGCAGGGCCGGCCGTTCTTCCGCACCCGGCATGCCGCCCGGCGTTTTCGCAAAATCTTCCCTGCCCATTTCTTTCTGCGCCATCGTAAAGCTGCAGTGGTCGGTACAGACTGTCTGGATCTCTCCATGCGACAGGGCGCCCCACAATACTTCCTGGTCCTTTTTTCCGCGCAGCGGCGGCGCGATCATATACTTTCTGGCCTGCGCGTCCTCCTGCATATAGCGGCTTTCGTCCAAGAGCAGATACTGCGGGCATGTTTCTACATAGACGGTCTGTCCGTTTTCCCTCGCGCGGACGACTTCTGCCCATCCTTCTTTGGAGCTTAGATGCACGATTACAATCGGCGTATCCACACATGCCGCGATTTTTAACATCCGGCTGACTGCCTCCGCTTCCGCATACGCCGGCCTGGTATATGGATAATCGCACATATGGTGCCTGTTTCCATTCTTTTTGAGCACCTCGGCCAGACGGGCATTCACAATACCCATATTTTCGCAATGGATCCCGGCCAGGCCGCCCAATTGTTTCAGCCGCGCCAGGATTTCATAGATTTCCTGGTCGTTTACGACCATTGCGTCATAGATCGTATACAGCTTAAACGAACTTACCCCGCCGTCTACCACGCTGCCAAGCTCTTCCCTTACGGCTTCATTCCAGTCGGAAATCGCCAAATGGAACGCATAGTCACAGCTTGCCTTTCCGTCCGCCTTTTCATGCCAGTGTTTTAATGCGTATGCAAGGCTTTCTCCTTTATTCTGCGTAGCAAAATCAATTATGCAGGTCGTCCCCCCGGACAATTCCGCTTTTGTCCCAGTGTCAAAGCCGTCCGCAGTTACCGTATTTGCCACGTCCAGGTCCATATGCGTATGCGCGTCAATAAACCCCGGGAACAAATATCTGCCCGATACATCGATCACGCGGGCATCGTCCGCCTGCAGGTTTGGGCCTACCTGTACGATGGTTTCGTTTTCTACCAAAATGTCCGACGTCGTACATCCATCCCTGCCAACCACAATGCCGCCGCGGAATAACTGTTTCACGATTCGGTTCCCCCTTTCTGCTTTCCTAAGGATCTGCCGCGAAACCAACGTTCCTGGCAGATCCTAAGACCCCGTTGCCTATACTGCCTTTAACCTAATAAATATGCATAATCCCTGCATACCGTTTCAATTAATTGCTGTAAGCCTTCAAACAATTTGCCGGACTGCCCTTTTTCCCAGATAAATGTTTCCCCAAGGTAACGCACCTTGCATTTTACCAGGTCTTTGTCCAGTACGGTAAAGCCTTCGTTCTTGCTGTCTTCCATATCCTTTTCATTGGCAAATAAGGTAAACTTATCCAGATACGGCGCGCTTGCGTACGGACAGAAGCTCTTGCAGTTGCCGCACTCGTTGCACATATAATCCACATGGATGATCTGGGAGCGGTCCATACCCGGTATCTGGATGGAAATATTCGCGCGGTTTGGACATACGTCGACACAATTTTCACAGACAGACGAACAGCCGAGGCAGCGGTCTGCTTCCGTTCCTTTTGCACTGCCCGGTTCTGCCAGGATGCCTTTTCTTTCATAAATCGCTTCCGGCGCTACGCGCTGCGACAGGTCTTTCGCGATTTCTTTTCCGGCGATTGCTTCCGCCGCTTTGATTGCGTGTGCCATGCCTTTTACAACCAGGGACGGGCCGTACAGGCCGTCGCCGATCACATAAACGCCCTGTTTGTTTGTCTCCAGATTTTCATTGACAAGCGCGCGTCCTTTGTCGTCTACATGGATGCCGTTTTGTTTGTAGAAATCTGCCGGAACTTTTTCGCCGACAGCCGCAATCACGGTATCCGCAGGAACCTCCTGCATCGACCCGGTCGGCTGTACGCTTGCCCGGCCGGATGCGTCCATGTCGCCAAGCACCATCTGTTCACAGGTTAATATGCCGTTTTCGACCTTGACCGGAGCCAGCAGTTCTTTAAATTCCACGCCGTCTTCGAGGGCAAGCTGCAATTCATGCTCATCCGCAGGCATATACCGTTTTGTACGGCGGTATACAAGGTATACATGCTCGACGCCGTCGCAGCGTTTGGCCGCCCTGGCCGTATCCATCGCCGTATTGCCGCCGCCAATGACTACAACGTTTTTGCCCAACTCGACCTTGCCGCCTGTGCGGTTGAAGTCTTCCAAAAACTCCAGCGCATTGTATGCCTGTTTTCCTTCTAAAGTAAGCTGTCCGCGCTCATAAGCGCCTACGGCGAGGATGACCGCATCGTAATCTTTCTTTAATGCGTCCACTGCCGGGGCCTCGGCGCCGCATAATATTTCCACGCCCAGTTTTTCCAATAAAGCCGCGTCTTTGCTAATCTGCGTGTCATCGATCCGAAAATCCGGAATCACCGCGCTGACAATGCCGCCGAGCCGGTCGCGTTTTTCATAGATCGTTACCTGGACGCCGAGCCTTGCCAGATAAAATGCCGCCGCCATACCGGACGGCCCGCCGCCGACTACAGCCGCTTTTTTGCCGATGCTTTCCGCCGGATGGACGGTATCGATCACGCGGTCAAACGCTTCTTTTGCGCACTGGAGCTTCGTATCGCGGATCTGCACCGAATCTTCATAAAAATTACGGGTACAATGGCTCTGGCAGCCATGCGCGCAGATCGTTCCGGTAATAAACGGCAGCGCGTTCCGGTTTAAGATTACCTGCAGCGCTTCCTCGTAGCGTCCCTCTCCCGCCAGCTTCACATACGTCGTAATTTCCTGATGGATCGGGCAGGCATCCTCACAAGGCGCCGTATGGCAGAACATCAGCGGCACTTTTTCGTTTGATTTTCTGGAAACCGGAAGCTTTGCCGGTTTTGTATGATGCCTGTCGGTAATCGCGTCTTCCGCCACCTGATGCAGCGCGTCTACGTCAATTCCTTCAAACGGTTTTACATTTCCGTGCAGAATCTCCGCCATCTGTTTGATCCTTTGATAGCCGCCCGGCTTTAAAATCGTGGTCGCAACGGTAACCGGCCAAACACCCGTGCCTACGATCCGGTCGATATTAAACGCATCCGCGCCGCCGGAATAGGAAATCCTAAGCTTTCCCTGAAAATCTTTGGACAATTTTTCCGCGACCGCGATCGATAACGGGTACAGCGATTTTCCGGACATATACATCTCTTCGCTTGGAAGCTCGCCTGCCTTTACGTCTACCGGGAATGTATTTGTGATCTTTACGCCAAACTCAAGATGACGCGTCTGCGCCAAAGCCATCAGCCGCTGCAGCATCGGCACCGCATCCTGATACTGCAGGTCGTCGTCGAAATGGAACCTCCCAAACGCAACATAATCATATCCCATACGGTCCAGTGTTTCCCTCGCAAACTCATAGCCAAGCAGCGTCGGATTGCACTTGATAAACGTATGCATCTGCTTTTCTTTCAAAAGATAATTCGCAATACTCTCAATTTCCTGCGGCGGACATCCATGCAGGGTGGAAATCGTAACGGAATTGCATATATTTGCCGAAATGCTTTCGATATCTTCTTTTGTTACATGCGCATATTCTTCCACATGCGCAAGCAGCTCTTTTTTGCATTCCTGGAATGCCGGCGTATCGGCTGCATTTTTCATATGCTCGATAAAATCGTCAATCTTTTTCGTCTGGATCCCCGCAAGGTCGTAGCCGACACTGATATTGAACTGGAAGCCGTCCATGCTGCCAAGCCCATATTCTTTTGCCATAAACGCAAGCAGGAACCATGCCTTGATATACTCATCCTGCGCCTGCGGAACGTACAGTTCCGTCGACCACTCACAGTTATAGCATTCATCATCCGCCTTAATACAAGGCTTATTCACACATGCAGCCAGTTCCGCGCCGTCCATTTTCTGCACAGTTTTTAACTCAAAGAAACGGCTGCCCGCATAATACGCCGCTACAATATTCTGCGCCAACTGGCTGTTTGGGCCTGCCGCAGGACCGATCGGCGTTTCCAGGCTGCGCCCGAATATCGTTAAGCCCTGTGCCGGATCCGCTACATACGGCTTTCGTACCCCAAATACCGTTCCTTTTGTATCATGCTCTGTGCGCATCCAATGCAATAATTGTGCAAATGGCATACATGTCATAATATCGCTCATCGTAATTTCCTCCTGGTTTTCCCCGCTTTGCTTGTATTTCTCCTGTTGTTTCGTATCCGTTCCTTCTATATATAAAGAAGTTCTTCTGTAAACCGCTTTCCACGCTTCTTATCCGTTAATGCTTTTCCACAATGCCGCGGATGATTCCCTGCATTTTGCCATCACTTCCGCCGGATCCGCTACTTTGACTTCACGGTCCTGCATCAGCACTTTCCCGTTTCCAATTGTAGTAACGACGTCTCTTCCGGTCATTCCGAACAGAATATGAGAATTGAGGTTGTTTTCATCTAAATGTGTCGGCGGATCATAATCCATTACAATCACATCCGCAGCCGCGCCCTCTTTAATCACGCCGAGCGGCGCTTTAAAATAACGCCCCGCAATCTGCGCGTTATTTTCAAACAACATCTTAGGTACCTCGCCCCATGCCGCATTGGCATCGCATAAATGGTGTTTGTGCAGTACATTCGCCACTTTATAGGATTCCGTCATATCATGCGTATAGCCGTCTGTCCCAAGCCCGGTCAAAATCCCGCGTTTTACAAGTTCCATTGTAGGCGGGCATCCGCACGCATTGCCCATATTCGACTCCGGATTATGTACCACCATGGTATTTGTCGCCTGGATTAAGTCCATTTCATGCGGATTAATATAAATGCAGTGGCCAAGCAGCGTCTTTTCTCCAAGGATCTGCCAGTCCATCAGACGGTCTACAATCCGCTTGCCGTATTTTTTCAAACAGTCGTGCAGATCTTCAATGCCCTCCGCCACATGGATATGGTAGCCTACTTCGTCCGGCTTATTCGCCGCGGCAAGTTCCATCGTCTGGTCGGAAATCGTAAACTGCGCGTGCATTCCCATCATACCCGCAATCAGATCCGAATCGTCCTGCAGTGCATAACGGATAAATTCCGCATTTTCCATAACCGATTCTTTTGCCTTGTCCATACCGTCCCGGTCGGAAATCTCGTAGCACAGGCAGGCCCGCACACCGAGTTCCTTTGCCGCGTCCGCGATTGCAAACAGGCTGCCTTTGATCTGTCCAAAGCTGGCATGATGGTCAAAAATCGTCGTAACCCCGTTGCGGATACAGGAAAGCAGCGTATCCATCGCGCTGTATTTCGTCTGCTCCAGGGTCAGGTGCCTGTCAATCGTCCACCACTGGCCGTCCAGAATATCTAAAAATCCCTGCGGGTTATAGCCTTTGATCGCAAGCCCTCTTGCCATCGCGCTGTAAATATGCTCGTGTGTATTGATAAACGCAGGCATAATCACGCCGCCTTTTGCATCGACAAACGTATCCTCCTTATAGTCCGCCCGGATTTCATCCAGTGTGCCAACAGCTTTGACCTTTGTTCCTTCAATTGCCACTGCCCCATTTTCTATGTACGGTTTTTCGCTGTTCCTTGTAAATAATTTTCCATTTCCTACGATTAACATCAGCCTGCTCCTTCCTTTTTCATGATTTCAATTGCCTTGTCGTCTTTTTCCCTCGGCAGTATCAGATTTAATACAATCGCTACAATCGTAGCAAGCACTACCGGAGATCTTCCAAATATAGTCGTCACCCATGCCGGAAAGCTTGCCAGCGCCGCGTTTGCCTGGGTAATCCCCATGCCAAGCGCAATGGCCAGCCCGACAATCGTGGTATTTCTATAATTCATCGGTGAGGCGGTAACCAGCTTTACACCGGTCATTGCAATCGAGGCAAATACCGATACGGTCGCCCCGCCGAGCACACAGCTTGGAATCGTCGTTAAAAGCGAGGAAAACTTAGGGATCAGCCCCGCGATCAAAAGAATACCCGCAGCCATTGCAAAAACCCTTTTTGCCACCACTTTTGTCGAAGAAACAATTCCGACATTCTGGCTGAATGTCGCCGTCGGCAGACCGCCGAACAGCGCGCTGCCGATATTGCAGATCCCATACGCTACAATTCCGCCGTTTAATTCCTCGTCCGTCGGCATCCGGTCAAGTCCCCCGGTCGTCGTCGCTGTAAAATCACCGATTGCCTGTATGGAATTAATCGCAAACAAAACACCGAGCGCTACACAGGAGGAAACTTCGAATGTAATGCCAAAATGCAGCGGACGCGGAAGCTGGAAAACGGACGCCGCGCCGACAGCCGCAAAATCTACCATCCCAAAGCACAAAGCCACAATATATCCCGCGATAATACCGATCAATATAGAAGAAAGCTTCCAGATCCCTTTTCCATAATGATTCAGCCCCGTTACAATGATAAGCGTAATAATGGCTACCAGCCAGTTCTGCCAGGAACCGTAATCCTTACTTCCCGTACCTCCGGCCATATAATTAATCGCCGTCGGATACAGGGAAAGCCCTATTGCAAATACAACCGTCCCGGTAATTAACGGCGGGAAAAACCGGCGGATCTGTTTAATAAAGATACCGACCAAAATCGCAACCACGCCTCCTACAATCTGCGCCCCCAATATCGTCCCGACGCCAAAATCCCCCGCAATCGCCTGCATCGTAGGCACATAGGCAAAACTGATCCCCATGATCACCGGAAGCCCAGAACCAATCGAAAACGCTTTCCCACGAATAATCGGAAATAACTGCAGCAGCGTGGTAACCGCTGACAGTACGAGCGCGGCCTGAATCAGTATCACCGAATCCTCATCGGACAGCCCCGCTACCCCCGATACAATAATCGCAGGCGTCACACATCCTACAATCATGGCAACCACATGCTGCAGCGCCAGCGGAAGTGCCTGGCCAATGGATGGTTTTCCATCCAATTTAAACAATTCCGCCGACATTGCTCCCTGGTTTTCTTTGCTCATTCACCTAGTCTCCTTTCTTCTCTTCTCTCCTTTTCTTTTCGGCCATTTGCATTCAATTTTACTACCTATTCGGCAGATCCATCCGGCCTAAGTCGTGCAAATTAAACAAATGCTTCTCTTGTTATATCCATATTATCATCCTTTTTACCAAATTGCAATCCTTTTTAAATAATTTTTTTGAGAAATAATAATTTTTTATCAATATAATAGAGCAAAAAATTTTCATATAGCAAAAATTTTTTATGTTGAAAAAAAATTTTTATTTTTCTGTTGCTTTTTGGAAAATACATGCTATAATAGATGCAACAGGAAAGGTATCAGACAATAAGCGAAAAGGAGGCTGACATGGCAGACACAAGACTAGAACTATTAAAACAGATTGCCGCCGGTATTGCAGCACAGTTCGGCGAAAAATGCGAAGTCGCCATTCATGACCTGGCCGGCGATACGCGTGAAAATACAATTGTATATATAGAAAACGGGCATATCACAGGCCGGGAAACCGGAGACGGGCCTTCCGAAGCCGTACTGCGGGCCATCAAGCACCGGAATAAACCGTTCAAAGACCAGCTTGCTTACCTGACCCGGACAAACGACGGACGGATCCTGCGGTCAAGTACTCTTTACATCCGGGATGATTCCGGCATGCTTCGATATGTCCTTGCCATCAATTATGATATCACGGGCCTGGTTGCCTTGGAAAACAGCATCCATACGATTACCAGCCCGCCGGAATCAAAAGGCGGGGACAAAGGCCAGTCCACGAATACGATCCTGCACGATGTAAACGGCCTTTTAGACGAACTGATCGAGCAGTCGGTAAACCTTGTCGGCATTCCCGTTCCGCTTATGACCAAGGAAGATAAGATTACGGCGATCAACTTCTTAAATGACACCGGCGCCTTTCTTATTACAAAATCCGGGGATAAAGTCGCAAAATATTTCGGCATCTCCAAATACACACTCTACAGTTATGTAGATATCAATAAGTAAGTTCTAATTCAGCAAAGGAGGATCTATCATGAGCAATCCATTCGGGAGCCCAATCAAATGGACACCCAACCGTATTACCAAAAGCGATGATAAGCAGCTTGCAAACATGTCCCTGGAAGAGATGAAAAAGGCCAGCGATTTTCACAAGAGCTTTCCGCAGTATGCCGTAACCCCTTTGACCAGGCTGTCGAATCTTGCCGGCTATTTGGGTGTAAACCGGGTATATGTAAAGGATGAATCTTATCGTTTCGGACTGAATGCCTTTAAAGTACTCGGCGGTTCCTACGCGATCGCAAAATACATCGCAAAAGAACTGGGCAAAGACGTAAGCGAAGTCCCTTACAGCTTCCTTACATCCAGCGAACTGCGCGATACATTCGGCCAGGCGACCTTTTTTACCGCCACAGACGGCAACCACGGACGCGGCGTCGCATGGGCGGCAAACAAGCTCGGACAAAAATGTGTCGTTCATATGCCGAAAGGTTCCACGCAGACGCGTTTAAATAATATCGCGAAAGAAAACGCAAAAGTTACAATCGAAGATATGAATTATGACGATTGTGTCCGTCTGGCTGCAAAAGAAGCCGAACAGACCGAACGCGGCATTATGGTACAGGATACCGCATGGGAAGGCTATGAAGAAATCCCGACCTGGATTATGCAGGGCTACGGCACGCTTGCTATGGAAGCGGACCAGCAGCTTGAAGCGGACGGCTGCCGTCCGACACATGTATTTGTACAGGCAGGAGTCGGTTCGCTTGCCGGTGCCGTTGTCGGCTATTTCGCAAACCGTTTCAAAGAAAATCCGCCGATTATGGTCGTAGCGGAAGCGGGAGAAGCGGACTGTCTGTTCCGTTCCGCCGAAAAAGCGGACGGAAGCCGCGTCAACGTAACCGGAGATATGCTTACGATTATGGCCGGACTTGCATGCGGGGAAGCGAATACGGTTTCCTGGGATATTTTAAGAAACCATGTACATACGTTTGTCTCCTGCCCGGATTGGGTCAGCGCAAACGGAACCCGCATTTACGGCTCCCCATGCCGCGGCGACGAGCGCGTGATTTCCGGGGAATCCGGTTCCGTGACAATGGGCCTGCTCCACGCGGTTATGACCATGCCGGAATACAAAGACTTAAAAGAATCCTTAAAGCTGGATGAAAACTCGCAGGTATTACTTGTATCTTCCGAAGGCGATACCGATCCGGACCGTTACCGTGAGATCACATGGGAAGGGTTATGCGGAACGGACAAGGAACCGTTTGCAGATTTAAAATAGGCTGCACGAAAAAGCAAAAGCTACAAAAATACAAACAAAGCACCTACCATACGGATCCATCTATATTGTACAGACGGTACTGAAGGATTCGTATGGATCGATCAATCAATCATACAGGAGGAAACACACAATGGCAGATTTTGAAAAAATTAAAGCAGCGGCAGAAGGCTACGGAAAAGACATGAACGCGTTTTTGCGTGCCATCGTAAAAAACCCAGGGGAAAGCTGTGATGAAAAAGCGCATATCGAAACGATTGCCGCGGAAATGCGAAAAGTCGGATTTGATGAAGTACAGATTGACCCGCAGGGAAATGTCATCGGCTATATGGGAACCGGCGACCGGATCATTGCCTATGATGCGCATATCGATACCGTAGGGATCGGAAATCTGGAAAACTGGGATTTTGACCCGTACGAAGGCTATGAAAACGATACGGAAATCGGCGGACGCGGCGTTTCCGACCAGTGCGGCGGCATTGTTTCTTCCGTATACGGCGCAAAAATTATGAAAGACCTCGGCCTGATCCCGGAAGGCTGCAAGATTATGGTAGTCGGCACCGTTCAGGAAGAAGACTGCGACGGACTCTGCTGGCAGTACATTATCAACGAAGATAAGGTACGCCCGGAATTTGTAGTATCTACCGAACCGACAGACGGCGGCATCTACCGCGGACAGCGCGGACGTATGGAAATCCGCGTCGACGTCAGAGGCGTTTCCTGCCACGGATCCGCACCGGAACGCGGCGACAACGCGATTTACAAAATGGCCGATATTCTCCAGGATATCCGCGCGTTAAATGAAAATGACGCGGATGACGCAACGCCGATCAAAGGCCTTGTAAAAATGCTGGATGAAAAATACAATAAGGACTGGGAAGAAGCGCGCTTCTTAGGCCGCGGTACCGTAACGGTTTCGCAGATTTTCTATACCTCGCCAAGCCGCTGCGCCGTTGCGGACTCCTGCTCCATTTCCTTAGACCGCCGTATGACATTCGGTGAAACATGGGAAAGCTGCCTGGACGAAATCCGCAACCTGCCGAACGTAAAAAAATACGGCGACGACGTCAAAGTATCTATGTACAACTATGACCGTCCTTCCTATACCGGATGTGTATACGAAATCGAATGCTACTTCCCGACCTGGGCGATTCCAAAGGATCACAAGGTAACGCAGGCACTCGAAGCCGCTTATAAGGGACTTTACGGCGAACAGCGCATCGGTGCGCCGGAAACACTGGAAATGCGCCAGGCACGCCCGTTAACCGACAAATGGACATTCTCTACAAACGGCGTTTCGATTATGGGCAGAAACGGCATCCCTTGTATCGGATTTGGACCTGGCGCGGAAGCACAGGCACACGCGCCGAATGAAAAGACATGGAAACAGGACCTTGTTACCTGTGCCGCTGTTTATGCCGCGCTGCCGGGTGAATACTGCGAATAATTCCGGTTCCATCCTACGTTTAGAAAAAGTCTATGAAAACAGGAAATTGAAACGGCCAAGGCGCCAACACTATTTTAAGGAGGATTTTTTACTATGAGCGAAATGAAAACACTGCAGGACTATATCGACAAATTAAACAAACTGAACTTCAAAGACATGTACAACGGCGACTTTTTCCTGACCTGGGAAAAAACCGACGAAGAACTCGAAGCCGTATTTACTGTTGCGGATGCGCTGCGTTTTATGCGTGAGAACAACATTTCCACAAAAGTATTTGAAAGCGGACTCGGCATTTCCTTATTCCGCGACAATTCTACACGCACCCGCTTCTCTTTCGCTTCCGCCTGCAACCTGTTAGGCCTGGAAGTACAGGATCTGGACGAAGGAAAATCCCAGGTAGCGCACGGCGAAACTGTACGTGAAACCGCGAACATGATCTCCTTTATGGCAGACGTAATCGGAATCCGTGACGATATGTACATCGGAAAAGGCAATAAATATATGCATGAAGTAGTAGACGCGGTAACACAGGGCAATAAAGACGGCATCTTAGAGCAGAAGCCTACGCTTGTCAACCTGCAGTGCGATATCGACCACCCAACACAGGCTATGGCTGATATGCTCCATATTATCCATGAGTTCGGCGGTGTAGAAAACTTAAAAGGCAAAAAACTGGCTATGACATGGGCCTATTCTCCGTCTTACGGCAAACCGCTGTCCGTTCCGCAGGGTATTATCGGACTGATGACACGTTTCGGCATGGACGTCGTACTCGCTCATCCGGAAGGATACGAGGTATTCCCGGAAGTAGAAGCCGTTGCCGCTGAAAACGCAAAGAAATCCGGCGGTACGTTTAAAAAGACCAACGACATGGCAGAAGCGTTCAAAGACGCGGATATCGTATATCCAAAGAGCTGGGCTCCGTTTGCAGCAATGGAAAAACGTACCGAACTGTACGGAAACGGCGATACCGAAGGCATCAAGGCATTGGAAAAAGAACTGCTCGCACAGAACGCAAACCATAAAGACTGGGCATGTACCGAAGAACTGATGAAAACGACCAAAGACGGCAAAGCGCTCTATATGCACTGCCTGCCGGCAGACATTTCCGGCGTAAGCTGCAAAGAAGGCGAAGTAGACGCAACGGTATTTGACCGTTATCGTGACCCGTTATACAAAGAAGCAAGCTTTAAGCCATATATTATCGCGGCTATGATTTTCCTTGCAAAATTTGCGGATCCGGCTGAAATCTTAAAGAAACTCGAAGAAAAAGGCACACCGAGAATTTTCAAATAAACCGTCTGCACTTATTGGAGAATACATTATGGCAAAAAAAAGAAGAATCGTGATTGCCCTGGGCGGGAACGCGCTTGGAAATACGCTTCCTGAACAGATGGCAGCCGTAAAAATTACTGCGAAAGCAATCGTCGACCTGATCGAAGAAGGCTGCGAGGTTGTTGTCGCGCATGGAAACGGCCCGCAGGTCGGCATGGTAAACAACGCTATGATCGCGCTGACCCACGAAGACGAAAAACAGCCGAATACCCCGCTGTCCGTCTGCGTAGCTATGAGCCAGGCCTATATCGGATACGACCTGCAGAATGCCCTTAGAGAAGAGCTGTTAAACCGCGGCATTACGGATATTCCGGTCGCAACGATGATCACGCAGGTACGCGTGGAAGCGGACGATCCCGCATTCCAAAATCCTTCCAAACCGATTGGCAAGTTTGTATCCCAAGAACAGGCCAAAATGATGGAAGAAAATTTCAACTATATTATGAAAGAAGACGCCGGGCGCGGCTACCGCCGTGTCGTAGCATCTCCAAAACCGGTTGAAATCATCGAAATCGGAACCATCCGTACGATGGTAAATTCCGGCGACCTGGTGATCGCCTGCGGCGGCGGCGGCATCCCTGTTACAAGGCAGGGCAACCATTTAAAGGGCGCCAGCGCCGTAATCGACAAAGACTTCGCAAGCTGTCTGCTTGCCAAGGAACTGGACGCGGATTACCTGATCATCCTGACCGCAGTGGAAAAAGTAGCGCTGCATTTTGGCACGCCGCAGGAAAAATGGCTGGACCAGGTATCGGTAGAGGAAGCAAAGCAATACATCAAAGAAGGGCATTTCGCCGCCGGCTCCATGCTGCCTAAGGTAGAAGCAGCCGTAGATTTCGCGGCTTCCAAACCGGGACGTACCGCACTGATTACACTGCTGGAAAAATCCAGGGATGCTATTCAGGGCGCTACCGGAACGACGTTCCATTTATAATACGCAAACCATTTTAATACTCCTTAACATATGAAAAAAGGCTGTGGGAATTTCCCACAGTCCTTTTTTTAACAGATACTTCTTCTATCCTATGTTTCTATCCTGATTCTTCTATCCCGATTCTTCTATCCTGATGTTTTTATCCTGATTTTTTTATCCCGTTTTTCATTGATTCCGTAAACGCTGTACTAATACAAATGCCTCTTATCAATGACGCGCACCGCCTTGCCCTCGCTTCTTTCGATACTCTTAGGCTCTACGACTTTGACATCCACCCGGATTCCCAGCATGGACTTTAAGCCGGACACAATCTTTTTCTCGCGCTGCTGCACCGATACGGCCTTATTTTCAGCCATCTCCGGTGTCAGTTCTACCTGTACTTCAATCGTATCGTTATTGCCGACACGGTCTACGACAATCTGGTAATTCGCCTGGTAGCCCTGATTCAAAAGCACGGTTTCAATCTGTGACGGCCATACATTCACCCCTTTTACGACCATCATATCATCGCTTCTGCCCTTTGGCTTCATCATCCGCACATGGGTACGCCCGCACGAACATTTCTTTCTCGTCAGACGGCACAAATCGCGCGTACGGTAGCGCAGCAGCGGGAATGCCTTTTTCGTAATGCAGGTAAATACCAGTTCCCCGGTTTCGCCCTCCGGCAGCACTTCCCCGGTTTTTGGATTGATAATCTCCGCAATAAAATGATCTTCCTGGATATGCATGCCCGCCTGCTCCTCGCATTCAAACGATACGCCAGGGCCGGAAATTTCAGTCAGCCCATAAATATCATACGCTTTGATGCCGAGCGATTCTTCAATATTGCGGCGCATCTGCTCTGTCCAAGGCTCCGCCCCGAAAATCCCCGCTTTTAATTTAAGCTGGTCTTTTAAGCCCCGTTCATTCACCGCCTCGCCCAAATTCGCGGCATACGACGGCGTACAGCAGATAATCGTAGACCCAAGGTCTGTCATAAACTGGAGCTGGCGTTCGGTATTGCCGGATGACATCGGAAGTGTCAGGCAGCCGACTTTATGCGAGCCGCCGTTTAACCCCGGTCCTCCGGTAAACAGGCCGTAACCGTAGCAGACATGGCAGACATCTTCCTTGGTTCCGCCCGCGGCTACAATCGCCCTTGCGCAGCAGTCCTCCCAGATATCCAGATCTTCCTGTGTATAAAATGCCACGACACGCCTGCCTGTCGTGCCGCTTGTAGACTGAATCCGCACACAGTCCGAAAGCGGAACGCCGAGCAGTCCGTACGGATACTGGTCGCGCAGGTCGTCTTTCGTAATAAACGGAAGTTTATATAAATCGTCAACACCCCTAATGTCTTCCGGCTTTACGCCTGCTTCGTCCATCCTGTCATGGTAAAACTGCACATGGTCATATACAAACCGCACCTGCTGCACAAGCCGTTCGCTCTGCAGCGTTCTAAGCTGCTCCAACGGCATTGTTTCAATTTCTGGCTGATAATAGTTCTTCATGTAATCGTATTCTCCAATCATTCATTTTTATTTCTGCTCATCCGCGGTATAAATCACGTTTTTTATCATACCATTTTTTTTGTACTGCGTAAACAGTTTTCGCTGATCTGATGCGGAAAACATAGAAATAAAGGTAACCGTTCATATAAGGTGTTACTTTTTTTCTCACCGGACGCTGGGAGAGACGGTTTGCCCGGCTTGCTGGCGGCCCTCCAGAATGTCAAGCATCCCTAAGCATTCTGCAATTTGCGAATCGGCCTGCCCCGGTCGCGGCGCCTAATTCGCCCAGGACCACGCCAGCAGCTAA
>CAJUIH010000051.1:22188-23622 GCA_910586045.1 uncultured Eubacterium sp. | reverse complement strand
TGAATCCGATTTTGGATGAGCTGGACTATATCGACGGTTCTTACACCTTTGAAGTCAGTTCACCGGGGCTTGGCAGGCCATTAAAAAAAGAAAAGGATTTTATCCGCAACCTCGGGAAAGATGTGGAAATTCGAACCTATCGTCCCATTCAGCATAAAAAAGAGTTTTATGGCAGGCTGAAAGCCTATGATGACGGGACGGTAACGATCGTTACCGAAGATGAGGAGGACGTTTCGTTTGATAAAAACGAGATAGCCCTGATTCGTCAGGCATTCGATTTTTGAGTGCCGCGGGATACACAAATTAGGAGGATCAAGAAATGAACAATGAATTACTAGACGCTTTGAATATATTGGAAAAAGAAAAAAGTATCAGTAAAGACACGATGCTGGAGGCAATTGAGACTTCGCTGATTACCGCATGCAAAAACCATTTCGGCAAGTCTGATAATGTCCGGGTGGATATGAACCCGCAGACATGCGAATACCATGTATTCCAGGCTAAAACGGTCGTTGAGACGGTGGAAGATCCGGTAATGGAAATTAGTTTGGCAAATGCAAAAATGATCGGCAGTCATTATGAATTGGGGGATGTAGTTAATATAGAAATCAAGTCCAAGGAGTTTGGACGGATTGCGACACAGAATGCCAAAAATGTAATTTTGCAGAAGATCCGCGAAGAAGAACGCAAGATTCTCTGCGATGAATATTACAGCAAGGAAAAAGATATCGTCACTGGCATTGTCCAGCGGTATATGGGCAGAAATGTCAGTATTAACCTCGGTAAGGTGGATGCGGTACTGACGGAAAACGAGCAGGTGCGGGGGGAAGTATTCCAGCCTACGGAACGGATCAAGCTGTATATTTTGGAAGTAAAATCCACCTCCAAGGGACCGAAAATACTTGTTTCCAGAACACATCCGGAACTTGTGAAACGTTTGTTTGAATCGGAAGTCGCAGAAGTGCAGAACGGAACCGTGGAAATTAAAAGTATCGCGCGGGAGGCTGGCAGCCGCACAAAGATTGCGGTTTGTTCGAATGATCCGAACGTAGATGCAGTCGGCGCCTGTGTGGGCATGAACGGGGCAAGGGTAAATGCCATTGTCAACGAGCTGCGCGGGGAAAAAATCGATATTATTACATGGAATGACAATCCTGCGATGCTGATTGAAAACGCGTTAAGCCCCGCAAAAGTGATTTCGGTTATTGCGGACGCGGAAGAAAAAAGCGCAAAGGTAGTCGTACCGGATTACCAGCTTTCGCTTGCGATTGGTAAAGAAGGCCAGAATGCGCGGCTGGCTGCACGTCTGACCGGATTTAAGATCGATATTAAAAGCGAGACACAGGCCAGAGAAGCCGGAGACTTTTTCGATTATGAAAATGACTACGAAGACGCGGACGAATACGAGGAGTATGAAGACGGTATGCAGGATGC
>CAJUIH010000051.1:0-22088 GCA_910586045.1 uncultured Eubacterium sp. | reverse complement strand
CGATGCAACAGCGGAATTCCATACAGCGCAAACAGACCAGGCAGCAGACAATGACTCTGCAGAAGACGATACCGGGCAGGAAGATCCGAAAGGTCCAACAGCCGGCAGCGATTTGGATGATTCTGCGTATGGGGAAACCGAACCGGAGCGGCTGCAGGCAGTTGCAGACAACGTAAAGACATCCGATGTGGAACAATAAGGAGGCTGGGGATACAGGGCAATGAAAACAAAGAAAATCCCTACCAGAATCTGCGTTGGCTGTGGGGAAGCGAAAGAAAAGCGCAGTATGATCCGCGTTGTGAAAAATGCAGACCATGAGATCGGTCTGGATGAAACCGGAAAAAAAAACGGGCGGGGCGCGTATATCTGTAAAAATCAGGCCTGCCTGGAGCGTGCCCTGAAAAATAAAGGGCTGGAACGTTCCCTGAAGACTTCTATGCCGCAGGAAGTCGTTATTACTTTACAAGAGGAGATGAAAATGTTTGAAACCAGATAAAGTACTGGCAATGATCGGAATGGCCGCAAGGGCCGGGAATGTTGCGAGCGGGGAGTTTTCAACGGAACAGGCGGTAAAAAAAGGGAAAGCTTGCTTAGTAGTAACCGCGTCGGACGCGTCGGAAAATACGAAAAAGCATTTCTCGGATATGTGCAGTTACCGTCAGATACCGTATTTTGAATATGCACAAAAAGAACAGCTTGGTAACTGGATCGGAAAGGAATATCGGGCATCGCTCGCGGTTACGGATCAAAATCTGGCAAAGGAAGTTATCCGGCGGTTTAAAGAATTGGAACAACTGAATCATGGAGGGAATTGATAGCATATGGCAAAGAAAAAAATACAGGAACTCGCAAAAGAGCTTGGAATTGCAAGCAGGCCGATCGCAGATTTTATGAATCGGAAAAATAAAGAAGAAAATAAATATACAGCCGCGACTGTTTTGGAAGAAAAAGAAATCGCTGAGATCAAAGAAAATCTAAAGGCGATTGGAGATGGAAAAAAACCGGCAAAGCCTGCCGCGCACGCAAAATCCGCGCAGGAAAAACCGGCCAAAGAAGGGGAAGCAAGGCCAAAGAAAAAGTCAAGTATTACAGCCGTTTATAACGCACAGTACAGTAAGCAGAACCGCAGGCAGAATCCGAATAAGGACCGTGACCGGGATAAGGAAAAGGACAAAAACAGGGACAAAGGAAATAAACCGTCCGGGGAACGCAGGCCGCGGGGCAACCATAACCGCCAGCAGGAAAAGGAAAAACCGCATATTCCGGTTCGGCCGAATGCAAACAGGCCAAATTATGACCGAGCGTCCGCACATGTACCGGATGATGAAATTGTGAAACCGGCACAAGAAAAGCAGGCAAACGAGAGCGCCCGCAATGTCCGGCCGAACAAACCGCAGGGCGAACGCAGCGCGCAGGCAAACAGGCCGCAGGGCGAACGCAATGCGCAGCGCGGCGCAAATGGAAGCAGGCAGGCGCACCGGGGCGGCAGGCCGGAACGGGGCCAAAACGACAGGGGTGGCAGAAATGCAGGATTTGAACAAAAAGGTGAAAAAAATAATCAGAATAATCGAGCGAATTCCGGTAATAATTATGGTGATAAAAACGGCGGCAGAGTCGGTCAGAATCGCCAGAAGGAATTTAAGGGAAAATTAGACCAGGATATGAACCGTTTCCGCAAGGATACGGGAAAGCCGGCATCCGACGAACTGCGCAAAGAAAGCCGGGATACCAGGGAACGCGACAGCAGCCGCAAGAAGACCGGAGGCAATAAAGAATACGATAAACTGGGCGGCAAAAAACAGGAACGCTACGTCAATCTGGAAAAGACCAGCGGACATAAAAAGAAAAATCAGACGCCCGCGCCGAGTACACAGAAAGAAGAAGAGGCAATTCGTTCTATCACGCTCGCGGAACATATGACGATTCGTGAACTGGCGGAAAAGATAAAAGTCCAGCCTGCCGTGATCATTAAAAAGCTGTTTTTAAAAGGCACAATGGCTACGATGAACCAGGAAATCGATTATGAACACGCAGAAGAGATTGCGCTGGAATTTAACTGCATCGCGGAACCGGAAGAAAAAATCGATGTAATTGCCGAATTGTTAAAAGAAGAGGAAGAAGACGAAAGCAAGATGGTTTCCAGACCGCCGGTAGTCTGCGTTATGGGTCATGTCGACCATGGGAAAACTTCCTTGCTGGATGCGATCCGTAATACAAGGGTGACGGATAAAGAAGCCGGAGGTATTACACAGGCGATCGGTGCCTATACGGTAAAATGCAATGGCGAGAATATTACATTTTTGGATACGCCTGGACATGAGGCGTTTACAGCCATGCGTATGCGCGGCGCAAATTCGACGGATATCGCGATTTTGGTCGTAGCGGCGGATGACGGCGTCATGCCGCAGACAGTGGAAGCAATCAGCCATGCGAAAGCGGCCGGAATCGAAATTATTGTTGCCGTAAACAAGATCGATAAGCCGAATGCGAATGTAGAACGTGTCAAACAAGAACTTTCCGAATATGAACTGATCCCGGAAGACTGGGGCGGCAGTACGATATTCGTTCCGGTATCCGCGCATACGCATGAAGGGATCGAACAGCTTTTGGAAATGATCCTTTTGACCGCGGAAGTGCTCGAATTAAAGGCAAATCCGAAGCGGAACGCGCGCGGCGTCGTAATTGAGGCAAAGCTGGATAAAGGCCGCGGCGCGGTTGCAACCGTGCTTGTACAAAAAGGCACGTTGAAAATCGGCCAGCCGATCGCCTGCGGCAGCAGCTTCGGCAAAGTCCGGGCAATGATCGACGACAAAGGACGCAATGTAAAGGAAGCAAAACCATCCATGCCGGTAGAAATCCTGGGCCTAAGCAGCGTGCCGGATGCGGGGGAGACCTTTGTGATCTGCGAGTCTGAAAAAGACGCCAGAAATTTTGCGGAAACGTATATTACGGAAAGCAAGGAAAAATTATTGGAAGAAACCCGTTCCCGTATGTCGTTGGACGATTTATTCTCACAGATCCAGTCCGGCAATGTAAAGGAACTGAATATTATTGTAAAAGCAGACGTACAAGGTTCGGTGGAAGCTGTCAAGCAGAGCCTGCTGAAGCTGTCTAACGAGGAAGTCGTCGTTAAGATTATCCATGGCGGCGTAGGTTCGGTCAATGAATCGGATGTCAACCTTGCATCGGCATCCAATGCGATTATTATCGGTTTTAATGTCCGTCCGGATCCGGTTGCCAAAACTACGGCGGAACGCGAAGGGGTGGATATCCGCCTGTATAAAGTTATTTACAACGCGATTGAAGATGTATCTGCCGCAATGAAAGGGATGTTAGATCCGATCTTTGAAGAAAAAGTGATCGGCCATGCGGAAGTCCGCCAGATCTTTAAGGCATCCGGCGTCGGGAATATCGCCGGTTCCTATGTGCTGGACGGTATTTTTGAACGCAATTGCAAATGCCGGATCCGCCGGGAAGGCGAAGAAATCTACAATGGTTCGCTGGCGTCGTTGAAACGCTTTAAGGATGATGTCAAAGAGGTACGCGCAGGCTATGAGTGCGGCCTAGTATTTGACGGTTTTAACGATATTGCGGAATTTGACCAGATCGAGGCCTATAAAATGGTAGAAGTACCGCGTTAAGGCCGATTTGCAGATTAGTTATGCAGAAATCAGGTCTGCCGCGGACTGCAAACCAACCCAGCAGAATGCGTCAGCACCTTTTATATCTGGCAGTGTGAAGCGGCGCGCAAACAGGACGCCGCTGACCTGGCACTGCGGTTTGATTTGAGGTAAAACATGAGAAAGAACAGTATAAAAAACACACGCGTCAACGAAGAAGTCCTGCGCAGGCTGAGCGAGATTATCCGCGCGGAGATCAAAGATCCAAGGATCAATCCGATGACGAGTGTTGTATCCGTAGAGGTAGCGCCGGATTTAAAGACGTGTAAAGCCTATGTCAGCGTATTGGGAGACGTGCAGTCGCAGAAAGATACGCTGGCCGGCCTGCGCAGCGCGGAAGGATATATCCGGCACAGCCTTGCAAAGAGCATAAACCTGCGCTATACGCCGCAGATTACATTTATTATAGACCAGTCGATTGCGTACGGCGTACACATGTCGCATTATATCGACCAGGTCAATCAAAAAAGCGGGAACGGCCAAAACGGCGCAAAAAACTGCCCGGAACCGGACCGTACGATCGGCAGCGGGCAGGAGGCGGAAGAAATAAAAGATGTATAGTTTGGAAGAAGCGCTGGCACCTGTAAAAACAGTGGCTGTTACGGGGCATACAAAGCCGGACGGAGACTGTATCGGGTCTTGTCTGGCCACGTATAATTATATCAAAACATACCATCCTGAAATCGAAGTCACATTATATCTGGAACCGATTCCAAATATTTTTAAATTTTTGACCCGTTCCGCGGAAATTCGAAGTGATCTGGCGCAGGTCCCGCCGGCTGAGCTGCGTTTTGACCTTTTGATCGTACAAGACTGCGGCGATACCGGAAGAATCAGCGAAGCCGAAAAGCTGATCGGCGCGTCTTCCCGTGTGTTGTGTATTGATCATCATATCAGCAATACCGGATTTGGAGATATCCGCTATATTTTCCCGCAGGCCAGTTCCACCTCAGAATTGGTTTTTGATTTACTGCCGAGTGAACGAATTACCAAACAGATTGCGGAATGCCTGTATGTGGGGATTGTACACGATACGGGGATTTTTCAGTATTCCTGCACGTCTTCCAAGACGATGCGCACAGCCGGGTTTTTGATGGATACCGGGATTGATTTTTCTAAAATCGTCGATAAAACCTATATGGAAAAAACATTTGAACAAAATCAAATTCTGGCCAGGGCGCTGGAAAAAAGCCGTCTGCATCTTTCGGGAGCCTGTATTTCATCTATTATTACAGACGAGGATATGAAAGCATGCCATGCGCTGCCAAAGCATTTAGAGGGAGTTGCAGCGCAGCTTCGCAGTACCAAGGGCGTAGAGGCTGCGGTCTTTTTCTATCCTCAGGCGGACCATACCGGGCAGGTAAAACAGGGGACCTATAAAATCAGCCTGCGGGCTTCCTCCGATGCAGTCAATGTGGCGGAAATCGCGGCTTCTTACGGCGGCGGCGGGCATAAACGCGCTGCGGGAGCATCGACGGCGCTGCAGCCGCAGGCATGCCTGGCCAGTATTTTAGAACAGGTTCAAAGGCAGTTGGAAGCGGCCGGCGTATCAAACGTGCCCGCGCCGCCGAAATCGGAGTACAGCAAATGAATGGAATCATCAACGTATACAAGGAAAAAGGCTATACTTCCCATGATGTGGTAGCGAAAATGCGCAGGATCATAGGCCAGAAAAAAATCGGACATACCGGGACGCTTGACCCGGATGCCGAAGGCGTTCTGCCGGTCTGCCTGGGGACGGCGACGAAAGTGTGCGAACTTCTTACAGACAAGGAAAAAGAATACGAAACGGTGCTGTTTCTTGGGCAGGAAACCGATACGCAGGATATCAGCGGAACCGTTCGCGCGAGAAATCCCATAAACTGTACGCAGGAAGAGGTACAGCTTGTGATCCGATCCTTTATCGGGGCGTATGCACAGGTTCCGCCGATGTATTCGGCTATAAAGGTCAATGGAAAGAAACTATATGACCTTGCGAGGGCCGGCATAGAAGTAGAGCGAAAAGCAAGGAATGTGCAAATTTTCGCGATAGACATAGAGTGGATCCGGCTGCCGCGCGTAAAAATGCGTGTACATTGTTCCAAAGGTACCTACATAAGGACACTTTGCCATGATATTGGACAAACGTTAGGCTGCGGCGGGTGCATGGAATCCCTGCTGCGTACCAAAGTCGGCATATTCGAGCTGGAGCAGAGCCTGCGGCTTGCGCAGATTCAGGAATTTTCAAAACAGGGCCGTCTGGTGGAACATTTGCTGCCTGTTGATCAGCTTTTTACGCATGTTCCAAAAGCACAGGCTGCGCGGCGGTTTGAGATTATGTTAAAAAACGGCAATCGTCTGCCAAAACAGGCATTCGTATTAGAAAACGGGCCAAAACAGGCGCCGGAGCCATTCCCGATGCTGCGTATTTACCTAGGGCAGGAATTTTTTGGGATCTACGCATGGGACGCGCAGCGGGGTGATTATAAGCCGGTTAAAATATTCTGGAGCAGCTTGTGACCACAGGAAACGGCTCGATTGGTCAGGTTTCGAACAAATTTTTATAACAGAAAATCTTACGAGGAAAACAGCGACAGGCCATGAGATATGTAAAGAATTTTGAAGATTTATATATAACCGAAGATACCGTACTATCCCTTGGAAAGTTCGACGGTCTGCATCGTGGACATAAACTGCTGATGGATGCACTTTCCGAAAAAAAGCAAAGCGGCCTGAAAGCGGCCGTATTTACATTTGATATCCCTCCGTCCAGCGCGGCGGGCCGGTGCGACCAAAGAGTCATTACCACAAACGAAGAAAAGCTGGACTTGTTTCGCCAGCGGGGCGTGGATTACTTGATCGAATGTCCGTTTACGCCAAAGATTATGCATATGGAAGCGGAGGATTTTATCCGTGAAATCGTAAACCGCCTGCGGGTAAAATGGCTGGTCGTCGGTACGGATTTTCATTTCGGGCATAACCGCAGGGGCGATTTTCATATGCTGCAGGCTTATGCGGATCCGCTTGCTTATCAGGTGCAGGTCGTTTCGAAAATGCAGTATGCGGGCCGTGACATCAGCAGCACGTATATCCGCGAAGAATTGGAAAAAGGCAGGCTGGAACTGGCGAATAAGCTGCTGGGGTATCCATACTTTATCGAAGGAACCGTGATTCAAGGCAACCGGATTGGCCGGACGATCGGCTTCCCGACCATTAATATCCAGCCGCCGCCGCAAAAATTACTCCCGCCTTTCGGTGTGTATGTTTCCGATGTACAGGTAGACGGGCAGTATTATAGGGGGATTACGAATATCGGAAAAAAACCGACAGTGCACGGAAACCATCCGGTTGGCGTAGAAACCTTTATTTATGATTTTCATCGGGATATCTATGCTAAAAAAGTGCGTGTAAGGCTGCTGCAGTTTGTGCGCCCGGAACAAAAGTTTTCCGGTTTGGAAGAATTAAAAAGCCAGCTTGCAAAGGATATCGCATATGGAAAGCAAATTTGAGAAAAACAGATTGCCAAAATGTTACATGACATTGACAGCATTGTTTGCGATTGCTATAATATACCAGTATGAAGTGTGATTTTCGTCAATATTACGAATAAAACAGATAAAACCGCACAGTCTATTGAGCAGGAGGATTCAATGAGGTTAAAAATTCGAAAATTAGGGGCAGTATCCCTGGTATCTGTCATTGCGTTCACGGCATTGCGTACCCCGGCATTGTCCGCAAGAACGGCTTCCATTCACGCAGGCATTAACGCCGTTTTAGCAGAGTATCTGAATGAGTCTTCAGACGGGGCAAAAACGGACTCCGAGCAGACGCCTGCGGGGTCTAAAGCAGACACACAAAAAAAGCAGAAAAAGAAAGCCCAAAAAGAAACCGCTGCGTCCGTGAACGGCTATCAAAATCTTGGTATCGCCAATGTGGACAATTATGTCAATATCCGCGAAACCGCCGATGAGAGTGCAAGGATCGTCGGAAAGCTTCCGGCCGATGCGGGGTGTGAGATTTTAAGCACCGCGGACGGCTGGTACCAGATCCGTTCGGGAGAGGTAAGCGGGTATGTAAAAAATACGTATTTGATTACAGGCAAACAGGCGGCAGGGCTTGCAAAAAAATTACAGAAAAAAGTAGCAACCGTCCGTGCGGCGACCGTATATATCCGTGAAAAACCTGCCGCGGACTGTGCAATCCTTACAATGGTAACCGAAGGGGAGGAACTGGAAGTAGCAGAAGAAAAAGAGGGCGGTTCCCTGGACAGCGAATGGATAAAAATCCGTCTGGATGAAGAAGAAGGGTATGTCAGTGCGAAGTACGTCCATGTTTCCGAAGAACTGAAAAAAGCAATGGCTTATACCGAAATTACAAGAGACGGACTGTCGGAGGAAAGGTACAATCTGGTACAGACCGCGCTAGGATATGTGGGCAATCGTTATGCCGCGCAAGGGACGGATCCTGAAAAAGGGCTTGACAGCGCCGGCTTTACGATGCAGGTATTATCCGAGCATCTGATTTATGTGCCGCATTCCGCGAGAAAACAAGCAGGGTGCGGAACCAGCGTGGATACTTCGCAGCTTTTGCCTGGAGATCTGATTTTTTATGGGATCGGCAGTACGATCAGCCATGTCGGAATGTATATTGGAAACGGGCAGATTATCCATGCGAGCGGTTCACGGGAAGGGGTGAAAATATCCGGGATGTTTTACCGGACGCCGATCTGCTGTCGGTGCATGCTGTAGCAGTGCGGTGTCTGCCTTTCATTTAATTGTTACGAATTTGTGTCATTTTCGTACAAGAAATAGAAAAAAACAGTTTACAATCAGCCGCAGGTATGCTATATTGAAAAAGCATGAGACAGCCCATATTCGGTAGATGGACTCTCCAACCTTTTACTGAGTATCATGCGTGTAAGGGCGATTATTAAATTATGGAGGATTCCTATGTTATCAAAAGAAAAGAAAGAAACGATTATTGCAGAGTATGGTACAAAGGCAGGCGATACCGGATCACCGGAAGTGCAGATTGCTTTACTGACAGCAAGGATTAACGAACTGACGGAGCATTTAAAAATCCATCAAAAAGACCACCATTCCAGAAGGGGACTTTTGAAAATGGTTGGCCAGAGAAGGGGATTATTGGCATACCTGAAGAAAAATGATATCGAAAGATACCGTACATTGATTAAGCGTTTGGGATTAAGAAAATAATCCTGGGTGGCGTTTTGTCATCTGCCATAAACTTCAATCGAAAGAGCGGAGAGTTTCCGCTCTTTTTGTTTTCAAATGCCAGTTCCTTTCTGACACCCAAACCAATTCTATGTAAGGAGAAAAATCATGTATAAAAGTTATTCTATGGAAATCGGCGGTAAGACACTGACGGTAGAAATCGGACGTGTCTGTGCACAGGCAAACGGTGCGGCGCTTATGCGGTATGGGGAAACGACTGTGCTTTCTACCGCAACCGCATCGGAAAAGCCAAGGGAAGGGATTGATTTTTTCCCGTTAAGTGTAGAATATGAAGAAAAATTATATGCCGTTGGAAAAATTCCGGGCGGTTTTAATAAAAGGGAGGGGAAAGCATCGGAAAATGCCATTTTAACGTCGCGTGTGATCGACCGCCCGATGCGCCCGTTATTCCCGAAAGATTACCGGAATGATGTTACGCTCAATAATATGGTAATGAGCGTAGACCCGCAGTGCCGTCCGGAAATTACGGCAATGCTCGGCGCTGCGATTGCCGCCTGTATTTCGGACATCCCGTTTTGCGGTCCATGTGCCATGACGCAGCTTGGTATGGTGGACGGGCAGTTGATTATTAACCCGTCGCAGCAGGAATGGGATGAGGGGGATTTACAGCTTACGGTAGCTTCTACAATGGAAAAGGTGATTATGATCGAAGCCGGGGCAAACGAGATTCCGGAAGAAAAAATGATCGAGGCGATTTATATGGCGCATGAGATCAACCAGTCGATCAATGCGTTTATTAACCATATTGTGGAAGAAGTCGGAAAACCAAAGCATTCCTATACAAGCTGCGCGATCCCGGAGGAAATGTTTGCCGCGATCCAAGAAATCGTTTCTCCGCAGGAAATGGAAGAAGCTGTTTTTACAGACCAAAAGCAGGTACGGCAGGAGAATATCCGCCAGATCACGGAAAAGCTGCAGGAAGCCTTTGCGGAACAGGAGGAATGGAGCGCGCTTTTAGACGAGGCGATTTACCAGTACCAGAAAAAGACCGTGCGTAAAATGATTTTAAAAGACCGCAAACGTCCGGACGGCCGTGCGATTACACAGATCCGTCCGCTGGCTGCTGAGGTGGATTTGATTCCGCGTGTGCATGGTTCGGCTATGTTTACAAGAGGGCAGACGCAGATCTGTGATGTTGTAACGCTGGCACCGATGTCGGAAGTACAAAAAGTCGACGGCCTGGATGAAAATATCGTATTAAAACGGTACATGCACCATTATAATTTTCCGTCCTATTCCGTAGGCGAGACAAAACCGTCGCGCGGGCCGGGACGCCGGGAAATCGGGCATGGAGCGCTGGCGGAAAAGGCACTGGTTCCGGTACTTCCGTCTGTCGAAGAGTTCCCTTATGCGATCCGTGCCGTTTCGGAGACATTCGAATCCAACGGTTCTACATCCATGGCGTCTACCTGTGCCTCCTGCATGGCCCTGATGGCGGCGGGCGTACCGATTAAATCCATGGTTGCGGGCATCTCCTGCGGTCTGGTAACCGGAGATACGGATGATGATTATGTCGTACTGACAGATATCCAGGGGCTGGAAGATTTCTTTGGCGATATGGATTTTAAAGTGACCGGAACACATGCCGGTATTACGGCAATCCAAATGGATATCAAAATCCATGGGCTGACCCGTCCGATTGTCGAGGAAGCCATTGCGCGTACAAGGGAAGCGAGACTCTATATTATGGATGAGGTGATGGCAAAGGCGATTGATAAACCACGAAAAGAAGTGGCGCCGTATGCGCCGAAAATCATCCAAATCCAAATTGATCCGATGAAAATCGGCGATGTTGTCGGCCAGCGCGGCAAGACGATTAACGAGATTATCGACCGCACCGGGGTAAAAATAGATATTACCGACGACGGCGCCGTGTCCATTTGCGGTACCGATAAGGAAATGATGGAAAAAGCCGTAGAAATGATTCAGATTATTACGACGGATTTCGAAGCAGGGCAGATTTTCACCGGAAAAGTAGTCAGTATTAAAGAATTTGGGGCGTTTATTGAGTTTGCGCCTGGAAAGGAAGGCATGGTCCATATTTCCAAGCTTTCAAAAGGCAGGATCAACCATGTCGAAGATGTGCTGACACTTGGCGATAAGATTACCGTGATCTGTCTAGGAAAAGATAAAATGGGACGTGTCAGCTTCAGCTTAAAAGACGTACCAAAGTCGAAATAAACAAGGAACAGCCTGTCCGCCCGGTCATGCCCAAAAACGGCATGGCCGTTTTTGGTATTGCGGCTGGGCATGCCCAAAAGATATTCACATAAAAATACTTCCTGCCATATGATAATAAAAAGCGCAGGATCGTGTTTTATGGACAGGGTACGTAATTTGATACATTGTGACTATATACACCGGCTGGGGTATACGGGCCGGGGTGTCGGCGTTGCCATTTTGGATACCGGGATTTCCATGCACCCGGATTATGCGGACCGCATCCGTGTATTCCAGGATTTCTGCAGCCATAATAACAAGCCCTATGACGATAACGGCCATGGATCCCATATAGCGGGGATCATAGCCGGAAGCGGGCGTATGAGCAAAGGCCGCTGCCGCGGCATTGCGCCGTTGGCCTCTTTGATAGTGCTTAAAGTACTTGACCGCACGGGAAATGGGAATACAAAAGATGTGATCGAAGCTATCCGCTGGATTATAGAAAATCGGGAACGGTATGGGATCCGTATCGCGAATATTTCTGTCGGCATGCTGCCGCAGTCCAAAACAAAAGAACGGGACCAGATGCTGGAATGGGTGGACCGAATGTGGGACAGCGGTGTATTTACGGTTGCTGCGGCCGGAAACGGCGGTCCTGCAAGCAGCAGCGTAACGATTCCGGGTGCCAGCAGTACGGTACTTACCGTAGGCAGTTGTGACGATAGAGACGCGGCTGTCCGCAGAAGAGGATTGTTTCCTGGCTACAGCGGAATCGGCCCTACAGGATGCTGTGTATGCAAGCCGGAAATCTTAGCACCCGGCACCGAAATCAAAAGCTGTCATTTTGAAAACTATGGTTATACGGTTAAAAGCGGCACATCAATGGCAACAGCCGTCGTATCCGGCGCCTGCGCGCTTGCATTCGACTGTTATCCGCATATGACGCCGGCACAGCTGAAGCTGCGTTTTTATGATAAGCTGGCTTCTGGCGAAAACGATTCCTGCTGGGGGACGCTGGATGTAAGAAAACTGCTGGAACGGTAGGGCTTTAGCCTGCTGCAATTCAATCTGCCTTTCATCGCGCTGCTCAAAAATCAGGTGCTCATTTAGCAGCGCGATCGGAATCATAAAAATATTTCTGGAAATATCCGTCAAAGTACTGTATACTGACTTAAAAGAACAAGGGCTGCACGCACAGCCAAAGACAAACGGGAATACAAAGCAGGAGAAAATGAACATGTTACCTACGATCCAATATCGAAAGCTAAGTTTCGAAGAAATCCATCTGTCTTTATTTCAATATTTTAACCGACGCCAGGATGTAACAAAGTGCTGGAGAAAGGAACATAGCCGGTGGGTGGTCCGGGATGCGCCATTTGTGGATGACTGGGGCGAAGCGGAATATCAGACATTGACAGACTGCCTGCGCAATACGGTTTCGACGGGCGGTTTTGTATACGGCGCTTTTTGTGACGGCAGCCTAAAGGGGTTTGTTTCGGTAGAAGCGGAACTGTTTGGCAAAGAACAGTATTATCTGGACCTTACCAGTATCCATGTATCAAAAGAACTGCGCGGGCAGGGAATCGGAAAAGTGCTTTTTGCAAGGGCCGGGGAATGGGCAAAGCAGCACGGTGCGAAAAAGCTGTATATATCGGCGCATTCCGCGGTGGAAACCCAGGCGTTTTACCGGTCGTTAGGATGCGTGGAAGCACAAGTATACCACCCGGCGCACGTTGCCGCAGAGCCGTTTGACTGCCAGTTGGAATGTGTGCTGTAATCGTACATCGATCAAAACATAGGGGGGGGGTGCTATGCAAATGCAAAAATTAAATCAGGTGATCCAGATGTTTGCCGTAGACGGGTCCGTTTTATCCGCAGAAGAATACGGTACCGGGCATATTAACCGCACGCATTTAATCGAAATGGATCAGTGCGGGCAGCGGAAACGGTATATCTTGCAGCAGATCAATACGGAAGTATTTAAAGATGTAGACAAGCTGATGGAAAATATTATCGGGGTTACCGGTTACCTTAGTAAAAAGCTGACGGAGCAGGGCGGCGACCCGGACCGCGAGACGCTGCGCGTGATCCCGACAAGGAATGCAGGCAGTTATTACCGCGACGGGGAAAAATGCTACCGGATGTATCCGTTTATTGAGGATGCGGTCAGTTATGATGCGGTAAAAAGGCCGGAAGATTTTTATGAAAGCGCGAAAGCTTTCGGGAGGTTTCAATCGCTGCTTTTAGCATATCCGGCGCATACGCTGCATGAGACGATACCGGATTTTCATAATACAAAAAAAAGGTTCGCGGCTTTTTGCGCGGCTGTAGAGGCGGATCTTTGCGGCAGGGCAGCGTCGGTACAGCCGGAAATCGCATTTGTTATGGAACGGGAACCGGAAATGTCCGTACTGACCGATCTGCTGAAGCAAAAAAAACTGCCGCTGCGTGTTACGCATAACGACACAAAGCTGAATAATGTATTGCTGGACAGACAAACAGGGGCAGGCCTTTGCGTCATCGATCTGGATACTGTCATGCCGGGCCTTTCCGTGCACGATTTTGGGGATGCGGTTCGTTTTGGGGCAAATACGGCGGCTGAGGACGAGCAGGATATCGGGAAAGTATCCTTGGACCTTTCACTCTATGAAACGTATGTGAGCGGGTACTTGGACGGATGCCGGGGCAGCCTTACCAAAAAGGAATTGGAGATGCTGCCTATGGGCGCGAAATTGATGACTATGGAATGCGGGATGCGGTTTCTGACCGATTATTTATCCGGTGATACGTATTTTCGGATTCACAGAAAACAGCACAACCTGGACCGCTGCCGGACGCAGTTTGCACTGACGGCGGATATGGAGCATAAATGGACGCAAATGCAGGAAATCGTGCAAAAGCAGGCCAAAAAGGATATGAGGTGACGATATGGGACAGGATACGAAACAAAAAGGACGCGTTACGATACCGACGGATATGGATGTGATCGAAGATACGGTCCGGTTGTCAAAAAAATGGGGCGCGGATGCCGTCCGTGACTGCGACGGAACCGATTTTCCGCTGGAATTAAAAGGGCTTGGACTGAAAGTCTACGCGACGTACTATACGACCAGAAAAGATAATGACTGGGCCAGGCAGCATCCGCGGGAAATCCAGCAGATGTATGTTATGACGCCTGTTTATACGGCCTCAGCCGGTAAGCTTTGCATTCCTTTAATGAAAGGGCTGCATCCGGACATGCTTTTGCCGAATGACCAGGATGATATTTCCAGGTGGTGGGAGGTCATCGACCGCAGCAGCGGGGACGTCGTCGCGGTTTCCGACTGGAGTTATGATGCGAAAAGCCAGACTGTTACGGTGCATAGCATACCGTTTCATGATTATACCGTCAGTTTTCTTGCCTATATTATATGGGATCCGGTGCATATGTATAATGCTACGGTCAACGACTGGAAAGACGTGGAACACCAAATGACGTTTGACGTACGCCAGCCAGAGACACATGCATATTCTCTCAAGCGGCTGGAAGATTTTATTACTTCGCATCCGTATGTCAACGTGCTGCGGTTTACCACCTTTTTTCATCAGTTTACCTTGCTTTTTGACGAGCAGCGGCGGGAAAAATACGTGGACTGGTATGGCTATTCGGCATCCGTAAGCCCTTATATTTTAGAACAGTTTGAACAGGAGGCAGGATATCCGTTCCGCCCGGAATATATCATCGACCAGGGGTACTATAATGGGCAGTACCGGATTCCGTCCAAAGAATATCAGGATTTTGTATCCTTTCAGCAGCGGGAAGTCGCTAAAATCGTAAAGGAACTGGTCGATATTACACATGCTTACGGCAAGGAAGCGATGATGTTTTTAGGCGATCACTGGATCGGAACGGAGCCGTTTTTGGATACGTTTGCGCAAATCGGACTGGATGCCGTTGTAGGAAGCGTCGGAAACGGGTCTACACTGCGCCTGATCAGTGAAATCGAGGGCGTATCGTATACCGAGGGCCGGCTTTTGCCGTACTTTTTCCCGGACACATTCCACGAAGGGGGAGATCCGGTAAAAGAAGCGAAAGAAAACTGGGTTACGGCACGCCGCGCGATTTTGCGAAAGCCGGTCGATCGGATCGGATACGGCGGATACTTAAAACTGACGCTGGATTTTCCGGAATTTGTGGATTATGTAGAATCTGTGTGCAATGAGTTTCGGGAACTGTATGAGAATATCAAAGGCTGTGTTCCTTATTGTGTAAAAAAAGTAGCCGTACTCAACTGCTGGGGGAAGATGCGGGCATGGGGATGCCACATGGTGCATCATGCCATATACTATAAGCAGAATTATTCCTATGCCGGGATTATAGAATCGCTTTCCGGGGCGCCGTTTGACGTAGCGTTTATCAGTTTTGACGATCTAAAAAAAGACTCTGGCATGTTAAAAACGTTTGACGTAATTTTAAATATCGGGGATGCGGACACCGCCCACACCGGAGGGGAATGGTGGATTGACCCGGCGATCTCATCCGTGGTCAAGCAATTCGTATACGAAGGAGGCGGAATCATCGGCGTCGGGGAGCCGTGCGCGCATCAGGCGAACGGGCGCTTTTTCCAATTGGCGAACGTATTCGGAGTAGAAGAAGAACGCGGGTTTACGCTTGGCTACGATAAATACAATTGGGAAACCCACGCGCATTTTATTACAGAAGATGTTTCGGGAACGATTGATTTTGGAGAGGGCAAAAAGAATATTTACGCCATGGAGCACGCGCAGGTACTTGTGGAGCAAGATCATCAGGTACAATTGGCGGTCAACCAGTTTGGAAACGGCCGTGCGGTTTATATCAGCGGGCTTCCTTACAGTTTTGCGAACAGCAGGCTGCTGTATCGCGCGATTTTATGGAGTGCGGGGGCCGAGGAGGAGCTGCACCGATGGTTTAGCGAAAATATCGATGTGGAAGTACATGCTTATGTGGAAAACGGTAAATATTGTGTAGTAAATAATACGTACGAACCGCGCAAAACAGTCGTTTACCGCGGGGATGGTTCTCATTTTGATTTGGAACTGGAAGCGAACCAGATCGTGTGGTATGAAATTTAAGGTATTTATGTAATGTATAATTAGGAAAGAAACGGGGAGGAGGATCTGTGCAATGGAGGCAGTAAAAACAAGGAATTACAAAATCTGCGCGGCACATAACATAACACGCTGGGATGAGGCGCTTGCACTCGGCAACGGGCAGATGGGATGTCTTGTATGGGGCGGGCCGTCCGGCCTGCGCTTTAGCCTTGACCGGACGGATATATGGGATGATTCGGTTCCGGTTGGGATCAATGATGCGGCATTTACCTATGAAAATCTGGTCCGGTTGGCGCGCGGGAAACAAACGGATACGATTCGTGCGGTTTTCGACAGCCCCTATCAGCATCCAACGCCTACAAAACTACCGGCTGGCAAAATCATTCTGCATATGCCGCAGTATGAAAATGTGGAATCGCAGCTTGATTTGGATACGGCGCAGGCCAGGCTGCAATTGTCTGGAAACGCAGGGGAAAGCGCTGAAATAAAAAGCATTGTGCATGCCGGCCTGGCTGTCGGTATGATTTTGGTTAACCTGCCAATTGGGGATTTTTCCGTTGCACTTTTGGCACCTGATTTTGGAAAGAAAGAGATTACGCCGGATGCTTATGCAACATCGGAAACCGAAAAGATCTGCAAAGGTTCTCTGCGGGATCTTTCCTATGAAAAACCCAAGTGGGAAACGATACATCTGGAACATGGCAGTTATGTACAGTATTTTTGCCAGAAAATCAATGCCCATGTTCCAAAAGAGCAGTCTGCGGTTTCTTATGGAATTGTGATGGGGGTTTGTGCGAAAGCGGATCAAACCATGATCTATTATCGGATTGTAACTACAAAAGATGGGGAAGATGTTTTTGAAGCGGCTGTTTGTGATATAAAAAAATATATGGATGCATCTTATGAGACATTGTTTTCCTCCCATGTACAGTGGTGGAAGGAATATTGGGCGCAGAGCAGTGTCTGTCTGGCCGATAAAGAAATGGAAAAAAACTGGTACATTGCAAATTATCTGCTGGCATCCTGTTCCAGAAAAGGATATTATCCAATGCCGCTGCAGGGGGTTTGGACTGCCGATGAAGACCTGCTTGCACCGTGGAAAGGGGATTATCACAACGATCTGAATACACAAATGAGTTACTACTCCTATTTAAAAGCGAATCATATTTTACAGGGAGCTTGTTTTGTAGATTTTTTGTGGGATACCAAAAATGCGGCAGCGGAATTTGCGCGATCATTTTACGCGGCAGATGGGATTTGTCTGCCAGCGGTAATGACGATCAAAGGAGAACCGCTCGGCGGCTGGCCGATGTATTCCCTTTCTCCGACAAACCAGATCTGGCTATGCAGGGCGTTTGATGATTATTACCGTTATACGGGAGATCTGCAGTTTTTAAAAGAGCGGCTGTATCCATATATGAAAGAAACGGCCCTTTGTATCGGGGCGCTTTTGGAAAAAGGGCCGGACGGATTGCTGTATCTTCCAATCTCCAGTTCACCGGAAATCCATGATGATGAAGCGGAAGCCTTTTTAAAACCAAACAGTAATTATGACCTGGCACTTTTGCTTTATTTATACCAGACACTCGAACAATATGCACGGTTCTTAGCCGCTGATGCAAAGGCTGCGTGTGTCGATGCTGCGGTATGGGAAACCGATCTTCAAAAATGGCAGGAAACAGGCAGCCGCCTGCCGCCGCTTGCGGTAGATAAACGGGGAGTGCTGATGCTGGCAGATAATGAAATTCTGACACAATCCCACCGTCATTTTTCACATGCACATGCAATCCACCCGCTGCGTCTTCTTAGTTATGACACAAAGGAAAACCGCCGGATCATAGATGCGGTGATCCGCGATTTGGAACAGCTTGGAACACGCATGTGGGTAGGGTATAGTTTTTGCTGGATGGCGGAATTGTACGCGGTTGCACACAAAGGAGAGCAGGCGGCAGAAATGCTGCGGGTATTTTGGGACAGTTTTTGTTCGCCGAACGGTTTTCATTTAAATGGGGATTATAAAAAACGGGGATACTCCAGTTTTGATTATCGTCCGTTTACGCTCGAAGGAAATATGTGCGCGGCAGATGCTCTGCAGGAAATGCTGCTGTACACGGAACGCGGGGAAGTGGAGCCGTTTCCGGCAGTTCCGGCGCAATGGCTGCAGGACGGGGTTTCATTTCAGAATTTCCGCGCAGAGGGTGCCATTTTGGTTAGTGCCAAAGCAGAAAAAGGAAAACTGACGTCTTTGCTTCTGGAAGCTCCCTGTGCATGCAGCCGCAGGATTCGCGGCTGGACGCCGTCGGGAGAGCCGCAGCCGGATGCAGGATGGGAATGCAGCCTGCAGAAAGGAAAAAATGCGGTCATAAAACTATAATGGCAGACCTTGCTGAAATCAACCGCCCGCCGATTTCTCCATACGGTACTTGACATTCCAACTGAATGTGCTAGAATAAAACCTGTGCATAAGCACCGATACAACTGCAGACAAGCAGGAATGAAGCAGGAAAAAAGCAAGAAAGAAGGGTACCGATGCATATGAGAAAACAAGCATTATCATTACTGGTAGAAAATACGTCCAGCGTTTTAAGCCATATATCCGGCCTGTTCAGCCGGCGCGGCTATAATATTGACAGCATATCGGCCGGTGTGACCGCAGATCCCAAATATACGAGGATTACGATTGTATCCAGCGGGGACGAGCTGATCCTGCAGCAGATTGAAAATCAGCTTGCTAAACTGGAAGATGTATTGGATATAAAAAAATTGGAGCCCGGAAGTTCTGTTACAAGGGAATTGATTTTAGTCAAACTTCGTGTACAGGAATCGAGCCGACAGGAAATTTTAAGCGTCATAGAAATTTTCCGCGGAAAAGTTGTGGATGTCACAAGGGATTCTATGGTGGTCGAATTGACCGGAAACCAGGAAAAACTGGAAGCGTTTTTAGATCTGGTATCCGGGTTTGAAATTCTTGAACTTGCTAGGACCGGAATAACTGGTTTAACCAGAGGTTCTTCCGATGTTACATATTTAGATTAATTTTTAGGAGGCTTAACAATGGCAAACAAAATTTATTATCAGGAAGACTGCAACCTTTCCTTATTAGACGGCAAAACGATTGCAATCATCGGCTACGGCAGCCAGGGACATGCGCATGCCCTGAATCTGAAAGATTCCGGATGCAATGTAATCATTGGGTTATATGAGGGAAGCAAGTCTAAGGAAAAAGCACAGGCACAGGGATTACAGGTATATAATTCCGCAGAAGCTGCAAAAATGGCTGATATTATTATGATCCTGATTAATGACGAAAAACAGGCAGACCTGTACAAAAACGAAATTGAGCCAAACCTGGAAGCCGGCAATATGTTGATGTTCGCTCATGGTTTTAATATTAATTACGGGACGATCGTACCGCCTAAGGATGTAGACGTTACGATGATTGCACCAAAAGGCCCGGGCCATACCGTACGTTCCGAATATCTGGAAGGAAAAGGCGTTCCTTGTCTCGTAGCTGTAGAGCAAGATGCGACAGGCAAAGCACTTGACCTTGCACTGGCTTACGCACTTGGCATCGGCGGCGCAAGAGCCGGCGTTTTGGAAACAACATTCCGCGTAGAAACAGAGACAGACTTATTCGGCGAACAGGCAGTTTTGTGCGGCGGCGTCTGCGCACTGATGCAGGCAGGCTTTGAGACACTGTGCGAAGCCGGCTATGACCCAAGAAACGCATATTTTGAATGTATTCATGAAATGAAATTGATCGTGGATTTGATTTATCAGTCCGGGTTCGAAGGAATGCGGTATTCCATTTCCAATACAGCGGAATACGGCGATTATGTAACAGGACCGAAGATTATTACCGAGGATACCAAAGCAGCGATGCGTAAAATCCTTGCGGATATTCAGGATGGATCCTTTGCAAAAGAATTTTTACTGGATATGTCCCCGGCAGGCCGTCAGGTACATTTTAAAATGATGCGCAAAAAAGCAGCCGAACATCCGTCTGAAGAAGTGGGCAAGGATGTACGCAAGCTTTATAGTTGGAACGATGAAAACAGCAAACTGATTAATAATTAAGGATCATTGATTGGCCGCTTATACATACTGTATAGGCGGCCTGTCTTGCTTAAAAACTGGCAGATCATCTGCCGGGTGGAAAGGGGAAATTATGAAAAGAAACTATTTACACAGATTTCTGCATACGGCAGCGGCAGTTGTTTTAACGGCGGCAATGCTGTCCGGATGCGCGTCAGGCGATGGTACAGACAAAAAACCGGATCCGGAACAGACCAATCCAAAAAATAATGACAATACCGAACAAACGGATCGTACCACAACAGATCCGGAACAAACCGGTCGGGATCCGTCTTCTGTGCAAGACGATCCGGCGGCGGATAGTACGGATACGGAAACAGACGCCGAACAGGGAAAGACGATTGCAATTTCAATGCCGGACCAGTCTGCCGGGCGTTGGGCGGAGGATGCATCTACGATCAAAAAAGATCTGGAATCCAGGGGATACCAGGTGGCAATTCAATTTGCCGAAAATGATCCAAAGCTGCAGGCTTCCCAAATGGAAGACTTTATCGCTTCGAAAGCCGACTGCATGATTGTCGCCGCTGTGGATGCGAATGAATTGACAGACGCAGCGGATGCAGCGAAAGAAGCAGGCATCCCTATTATTGCGTACGACCGTCTGCTGATGGATACGGATGCCGTTTCGTTTTATACCGCGTTTGACCACAAAGGAATCGGAATCCAGATGGGACAGGCCATTGTCAAAAAAGCCGGGCTGGATGATCTGAAACGCGGCAAATACCGGACGATTGAGTTTTTTATGGGACCTGCGGACGACAACCGTTCCCTGCTTTTGTACGACGGCCTGATGGAAGTATTGGAGCCGTATTTAGACGACGGCAGCCTGGTATGCAAATCGGGCAGATTGTCTTACGAGTCCGCATGTATGACCAAAAATACCGAAGAAACAGCAAAAAAACGCTGCGCCAAATTACTGAAAAAATATTACACGGACGAGGATTTGTCCATATGCGCGGCGGCGTCCGATATGTTTGCTTATGGCTGTAAATCCGCTGCGGCCGCAGCCGGTTATACGCAGGATAATTGGCCGATTATTTCCGGACAGGGATGTGAAATAGAGGCGTGCAGAAATATCCTGGAAGGAACGCAGGCATTTTCGATTCATCAGGACACACGGATTCTGGCGGTTGCCTGTGCGGAAATGGCAGACGCCGTAGTGACAGGAACGCCGCCGCAGATTAACAATACAGAGCAGTATGACAACCATGCATTCGTCGTACCGTCGTATGTATGTGCGCCGTCGGTTGCGGACGCGGATAATTTAAAAGAACTGCTGATTGGCGAAGGGTATTACACGCAAGAAGAGTTATTGGAATCCTAAGGAACTGTATGTAAAAAACCTATGATCTTTGCTTGTCTTTTTCTCCGACAGCACCATGAAAAAATCAGTTACATAGCCCGCTATGCGCCTGATTTTTGCATGGCACTCCCGAAGAAAAATCCGGCGCAAATATCACAGGTTATTTACATACAGTTCCTAAGAAACCGGAACAAACAATCGTACCTGCAAAATGCGGCAGAGGGGGGCATATGGAATTATATTTGGAAAAAGCTGAAAAACATAAAAAAGACTGTTTATTCCGTCTGCTGCAGTATTCTTTGTATGAAGAAAGCTTAACGGACGGCAATGATCTGAATGAAGAAGCCTTATATGCCTATCCGTGGTTTGAGAGTTATTTTACCAAGGAAGCGGAAGTACGGGACGCTTATTTTATCAAACAGCAGGAAACAGGCAGGCTGCTTGGATTCGCAATGGTAAATGCATTTGTGCAAAAATACAGCTTCGGGCATAGTATCGCGGAATTTATGGTCTTGCCAAAGTACCGGAGAAAGCAAATCGGAA
>CAJUIH010000050.1 GCA_910586045.1 uncultured Eubacterium sp. | reverse complement strand
TTCTGAAAAAACAAAAAAAGCAGCGGTGTAAAATTGTTGACTACAGCTTGTACGATATATCCTACAAAACAGGCTGTGATTGTTTTATTATATTGATTTTCCATTTTGTCCCCTCCTAATGAATGAGATTATATCGCATAATTCATGTCTAGTCATTGCACAAAATCACATATTTATGGTACAATATAGCATATTCTAATTTCTTTTTATGAGGAGATATGCTATGGGCATTTTTAAGATAACTACAGATGAAACACTGCGGGAAACCATCCGGCATGGCAGCAATAGCTATCCTTTTGCATACTATCCCGAAAATATTTGGCAATTTGACTTCCACCGCATTGACTGGCACTGGCATCATGAACTGGAGTTTCTGTATGTTGCCGAAGGCACTGCTCTCTGCCTTGTGGGAACAAGCAAAATAGAATTGCATAAAGGTTATGGCATATTTATCAACAGTGGTATACTGCATCGTTTTGAAGCACAATGCAGTGCATTTACCCCCAATATTGTTTTTTCGCCAACTCTGTTAGCGCCTGAAAAAAGTCTGATTTACGAAAAATATATCCTCCCTGTTATAAACTCGTCTGTTCCATATCAGCTTTTTAATCCATACACAACATGGGAAAACAATGCGCTGCAACTTTTATCACAAATTTTTGCCCTTCAGGAAACAGAGCAGGATAATGAATTATGCACAATACAGCTTCTATTTCAGCTTTGGGACATATTATTAAAAAATATAGACTTTGATTCCGGTTCCAGCGGTATTCATCGTTTAAATCACAAGCAGGCAAGGTTACAAGCTATGATGCAGTACATTCATGACCACTACATGGAAGAAATTACTCTTGAGATGATTGCAGCATCTGCATCTATCAGCAAAAGCGGGGCTTTAAACATTTTTCAGTCGGGTATCCATATTTCTCCGGTATCGTATCTCATCCAATACAGACTAGCACAGGCTGCCGAACAGCTCTATGCCACTCAAAAATCTGTTTCTTCCATTGCAGAAGAAACGGGATTTTCAAGTTCCGGCTATTTTTGCCGGAAGTTTAGACAACATTATCATATGAGTCCAAATGAATACAGGCAGAAGAAAACGGAATGATGTCATAAATCAACCGTTTTAGGCTTGAAGCCAAGAAACTTTGAATACTGTCCTTTGTCTATTATTTTATCAAACAAATTTCATATTCAACTTTCAACAGAAAATGAAGAAATACAAGAATATAAGGATAAGATTAAATTTTTATATGAAATTGGATATTTAGGCATTTTTGTTAACAGAAATTATAAAAGCAAATATCAAATGGTTACGCAACCAGGATTTGCTTTGCGGGAATCAGAGCGTCGTATACAGATAAAAATGAAAACAGATTGTTTTGGCTCCTTAGATTAGAAGTAATACGTAGTAACAGTAAATTGTGGATTAGGAACACGCACCGATTTTTCAGAATATGTTTCATGATAAATGCATATCTATCAAAATGCGTAAGCAAGGATTTTGGTCATATTCGACAATTTCCTTTGTAGGTATCAATACTAAAAATTCTTAGAATAACCCATATCATTGCAGATTTTTGTATAATTTATTATATAATTGATGTCAATCTTGTTTTAAAACAGTGAAATTTTACGATAACTAAAAGTACTGGAATTAATCAGCAGACTCTTATTATTTCTTTATCTATATATTCGGTGATTGCATATTGCACAATAAACCCGATAAACGGCGGGCCAGAAACAAATGATATTGTGCTGAAATTTTACGCCGTTTATATAGTATATATTTTAGTATTGGATTTTGATTTAATTCACATTAGTTAAATTCTGTATTATTTTCCTATCCTAAATTTATCTCTGAAAAATCGATCTCGAAATCATCATATATCCCCACTTTTACTTTATCTGAAAAAGAATATTGTTCAAAATCATCATGTTCAAAATTATATACCATAATCTGTTGTTTCATCGAATCAACGATCCAATATTCTCTAACACCTGATGCTCTGTATTTAAACAACTTCTTATTAAAATCCATTTGACGGCTTGACGGTGAAACAACCTCAATGATCCAATCGGGTGCACCATTGCATCCATCATCTGTAAGTTTATTTTTATCACAGATCACTGATATATCTGGTTCTAAATATGTTTTATCATCGGCGTTAAGAAATACTGCGAATGGTGATGGATATATTTCACAATCTCCATTATTGTTTTGGATAAAATTAAAAATACTGTTCGATAATATCATAACAAGTCTTTGATGTACTCTACTAGGTGTTGCCATCATATACATTTCACCATCCATCAATTCTGCACGCTGTCCCTCTGGTAACGCATATATATCTTCAATTGTATGATATTCTAATTCTCTTGCTAATGCAGCCATCTTTGTCACCCTCTTCCTATCTTTATTATATCAGATAATATACTATTTTCAACATCGAAAATTTTTTAAGATCGTGTATCTTTACTTGGGGGTTTCAATTGAGCAGACTATTCCCTTAATTTTTGAATCTATTTTATTAACATACGCTGGCAATCACATGATTAAAGAGGATTTTTCCTGAAATCTGGCGGCTTATGCTTGCCTGCAATGCTTCTATATATTTTCCATTTGTTTTGCTATGTTTGTTTTCCATGACAGGATTTCGCTTGCACTGAAATATTTTTCATCTCCCTCTGTTCTTTCTGATTCTTTCTGGTTCTTTCTCTTTCTGCTGTTTCACCAGCTCCAGCATGTCCCCGTCATTTTCCCAGTAAATTCTTATACGCGCCAGGCTGCCTGCACTGCACCCTGTCTGCGCTATGGACAGCTACTCTCCTAAATCAAACGAAAAAATCCCAGAAATACCTGCAAAGCAAATATCTCTGGGACAAGTACGCACATAATCAATAGAAATCCCGCTCCAGCCTTTCCACAATCTGGTGCATTTCCGATTTGGTTGTCACACTCCTTGCCGTCTCCATCACCTGACGCTTTTCCTCATCATTCAATTTACCATACGCATCCATCGCTTTGGGGTTCATTCCAAGCTGGAAGCTTAAACCCATAGGCATATCAAATTTATTTTCCGTTTGTCCGGCCATTTCAATCCCTCTCTTCTTTGCAGTATTTCAGAAAACCCCGAACATGCTAAGCGCCCAATAAATTAACCCCAGCACCCAGCTAGAAAAAATCCCATACAAAATCACCGGCCCGGCGATCGTAAATATTTTCGCACCGATCCCAAATACCTGCCCCTCTTTTTGAAACTCAATAGCCGGCGCCGCCACGGAATTTGCAAATCCGGTAATTGGGACAAGCGCGCCGGCGCCGCCCCATTTCGCAAAGGTCGGATAAATATTCAACCCGGTCAGGACGATACTGATTAAAATCAAACAAAGGCTGCACCAGCTCCCCGCCGTCTCCTGATCAAGGCCCATATTTTTTGCCGTATTTAGTATAAACTGCCCAATAATACAAATGATGCCCCCGACAATAAACGCCCGGCACATCGCCCATGCCAGATTTCTGGTAGGCGTTACCTGTTTTACATATTCATTATACTCCTGCTGCCTGCGTTGCTTTTCTTCCTGCTTCATATGATCTGCTCCTATCCTGCTAACATATTATACGCGTATTGTGTATCGGTTATTGGCTAGGATACGCAGATATTTTGTTTTTATTCTGGCGGCCGCGTCTCCAATCTTTGGAAAATACATCGGTTTACCGCAGTAAATCATTAACCACTTCCCCCGCCATAATAAACCCCGCCGCTGCCGGCACAAAGGCGTTGCTTGCGGGAACTATATTCCGCTGCGAATCTGCGCCGCCAGGCGGATCGATAACGGCAGGCTTTCGCGGCACCTCCCTGGAATAAACAACCTTTAAGTTTTTGATTCCCCTTTTTTTCAGCTCCCGGCGCATGACTTTTGCAAGCGGGCAGACAGATGTTTCATATAAATCGGCTACCATAAACGCCGCCGGATCCATTTTATTTCCCGCGCCCATGGAACTGATGATCGGCGTCCCCGCTGCCTGCGCCTGTTCGGCCAGGGCAATCTTTCCTGTTACCGTATCGATGGCGTCTACAATATAATCATATTCTCTGAAATCAAACTGCCCGCTTGTAGCTGGCATATAAAATACCGAATACGTATTTACGACGGCCTGCGGATTGATATCTGCAATACGCTCTTTTGCCGCATCGACCTTACGGCGTCCCAGCGTGCTTTGAAGCGCAAAAATCTGGCGGTTTAGGTTTGTCAGGCTTACCGTATCCGGGTCGATTAAATCTAATGTTCCAATCCCGCTGCGCACCAGCGCTTCTACCGTATAACCGCCGACACCGCCGACGCCGAATACCGCCACGCGCGCACGGTACAGGCGTTCCATACCGTCCTTTCCGACTAACCGTTCTGTCCTCGCAAACTGCCCCTGCATAAATCCCCTTTCCGGCGCCCGTTTTATGCCGTGCGCTTTTGCTGTCTTTTTCCGGTGTCCGTTTCACGCCGGCCGCTCCTGCTTCATTGCAAATTTATCCATATACATCATCTTATCCGCACGCCGCAGTGTATCGCCGATATCGTAATCCACGGAACTGTCATAAGCTGCATAGCCGGCCGCAATCTGAATCGAAAACGTTTCTTTATTTAACAGATCCCATTTTTCGGCTTCTTTTTTCAGCCGGAAAATCAAATCGTGGCACTCTTTTTCCGTTTTCCGTTTCAGCAGGACGCAAAACTCGTCCCCGCCCATACGGTAACACTTGCCGAACGGGCCAAACACCTTGCGGATCAATGCAGAGCCGCTTTTAATATATAAATCCCCTTTTTCATGCCCATACGTATCATTGCAGTGTTTTAGGTCATTTAAATCAAACATAACCAGCACACTGTCTTTGGAATTAAAATCGGTACGGGCCGTATCTTCCGCATAAGCGGCCCGGTTGAGCATACCCGTAAGCTGGTCATGAAATGCCATTTTTTCAAACTGCTCTGCCTTAAGCCCTATGGACATCAGACGTTTGGCATCCTGCAGGGACATGACACCGATAATAATAATATAAACCAAAAATCCGATCATGCCAATATCCGTCAAATAAGCCCCGTCCGTAATATAATAAAGGATTATATCCGCGGCAAATCCAATCAGGCAGGAACACAGACTGACTGCCACAGCGATCAGTTTATTGCTCCACCCGACCCTGTGTACTTCCAGATAAAGCATCGGAAACAAAATACTAATACATAACAGCATGACCAGATGATTCATCCATAACGTTTCCCGCAAATCCGCTATGCCCAAAACCTGTGCACCCATAGATACCGCAAAGACCACAATGCCGCCAATACAAGAAACATTCCAGATCCAGTGGTCTGTGCCGGAAAACAATTCCCTGATATACTGAGTAAAAGGGACGACAAGAAGCATCAGCATGATAAACGGCAAATAAGAAACGACCGCTTCATGTCCGGTCAGCATCGATGCCAGTCCGGTATCGGTCGCTTTCCATATACCGAGAAACAGTGAAAACTGCCCAAGCAGGAACAGATTTTTATCAAACTTTGGATTTCGGCAGTTCAGTACCGAAAATACAAGAAATCCGATCCCAAGAAATCCCGCAAGAAAACTTAACAACACCGATATAATATCATCTTTTACGATGTCCATATAAATAGAAAACCGTGCCCCAACATAAAAAACAGGCACAATATCCGCCGACGACGCATAAACAGGCGCAATCTCCACGCGGATTTCTTTTCCGCGGTTTTCCAAAGTTACCGGAACCGTATTTAAACGACATCCCGGCGACTTTCCAACGGTGCTTTCCCTATTCTTGCGAAGATGAAAGACCTGCGTGTCATTGATAAAAACCGCAACATTTTGGTGAATCGTCTGAAAAACAAGCCCATTGCAATTGTCTGGTATTTCTTCCGGACGCAGCCTGTACACCTGCTTATATCCAAGCGGCTCATCCGCATCCTGCTTCGTCTCATAGCTATGGTTTTTCAGTACTTCATACCCGCCTGACAGATCTTCGATATAAAAATCATTTTCCGCCTGAAAAAACATATACCCAAGAAACAGAACCGACAGACAGACACATATTTCATATAAGACCGTTATTTTAATTTTCATCTTACGCGCTCACCTTCTCACTTGACGCCGCACACATGTTCCGGATCCAACCACTTTACTTCCTGTTCTTATTTTAGCGCTATTTTCCGTTTTAATCAAGTGACAGATTTAAATAACCGTACCCCGGAGACATGCCGTAAATCATACCAGTCAGTTTATACACCGGATCTTTTACACCCGCAATCCAGGCGCTGTTTCCTGCTTCCACGCAAACTTCCAGACTGGCGCATGTCTGCGGCAGATAAGGCGCCAACACACGTGCCGCATCCTGCGGCGGCAGCGTTGTTTCGGTAACCACTGCCCTGCTGCCATCTTGATAATACAGCAGGATATCTTCGCAGCCGCGACCCGCGGCCAGAAAAGCGCCGCCTCCATTTGCGCGGTGTTCCTGGATTGCAAATGCAATATGGTTCCGCGGCCAGCTTACAAATCCGTGTTTTTTGAAATGGGCTTTCCGTATACTGCAGTAGCGGCTTACATCCGCAGTATCAGCCTGCAGCGGTACGAAAGCATGGGATGTCTGTTCATAGGTCTGCGGGCGGATTTCTGCTGCCTGCAGGCTGTTTTGCCGTATAGGTACCTGTATTTTTTGCAAAAAAAAGGCGGACTGAAAACCAAGCCGTGCATAAAACCCGCCAATCAGTCCCTCATTCGCCGGTTCAGCAATTAAAGGAGCCTGATACATCCTGTAGGCCTCGCGCAGTATTTCTGCCGCAATCCCTTTTCCTCGAAACCGCGGATAAACCGCAAGCGCATAAATATAGCGGATGTTTTGCCATCTGCCGTTTTCCGAACCGCTGCTTGTTTCCGGTTCGTCCGGTTCTGAAGAAAGGTACAGTTTTCCCGGAAGAAAAAAGGACGCCCCCATCAACACCCCGTTTTCTTCCGCCACCAGTACATGCCGGCCTGCGTACATGGCCAAAAAAAATGCATCAATGTAAGCATCCTCATCGTCAAAACAAAAACTCCAGATTTTTTTTAATGCCGCCTGATCTTCTGTATTCCCATAACGAATCATATAAAAAACCTCGCACGGAATTTTTCGACCAGAAACTGCGGATAATAAGACTTTTTCGCCCGGCGCAGTCCTTCGTCACCCGTATCTTCTTCCCGGTTGACATATTCATACTCCTGGCAGTTATGCAGTACAAACTGCTGGTTAATCATCGGATAGGCGCCTTGTATGCTGGCAATCGCTTTCTCGATATGCACAACATACGTGTTTGAATTTAACGGCTCTCCAATTGTAAAAGCGACCAGCTTTTGTCCCTTGTAGAGCATCCCGCCGTCCAGTACAAGGTCTGCCAGATTGCGCAGCGCTTTGCGGTTCATATGAAGCTCATTTTCCATCCCTTCGTTCCAGTTTTCTGCCTCAGCTTCTTTCCACCTGTCCAAAAGGCGCATGCACTCCCCTGCGTCCTCCGGAATCATATCCCGGTAGCGCCAGTTATTGCCGTCTTTAAAACGAGCGATATGGTTCCGTTTGCCATGCAGCTTACGGCCGGAGAGCGTAGACAGTTTTTCCGTAGCATACACATAATCGTAATCGTCACGGTTTGTTTCCACGGTATACTGTCCCGTGAAATTTTGTTCCAGCCATGCCAGATCGCTTTGCAGCAGTGTATTTAGTACCAGTTCACGTCCTTTTGCCCGCTCCATTTTAAGCAGCGCCTCCAGCGCCCCTTTCCGGTTTCCGGCCCCAATCGGAATCGTATAGCACTGGTTTTGCTTCTGCTGGAACCGAAAGATCAGGCAGCCCTGCTCTTTTGCCATTTTTACTCCATAGATATCACTCCACAAATAGTTATTGGCAAATGAATATTCACATGCCTGCCTATCGTCTTCCAATAACCGGAGCGTCACCCACTCCCGGTCGTCTAATGACAGGTCATAAAACTCTATCATAAAACCTCCATTTTTTCTGATCCTGATTTATCGGCACGATGTGCTGATTGCCTCTATCGCTACCGCCCCGCCGCGCACGATTTCAATATTGTGGAATTTTTCCTTTAACAGGTCGATCAGCTCATTGTTTCTGCGCTCTGTTAGTTTACATTCAAGCATCACGCTGTCTTTTCCGATATCCGCCACCTGCACGCCAAATACCTGCGCGATCCGGAATACTTCGTCAATCTGGACGGAACGGATGTCCTTTACTTTTGCGAACAGAATTTCTTTCATATGAATCGGCACATTCGTCAGGTCAATGACCTTAATCACTTCCACCATACGGTTTAACTGTTTTTTGATCTGTTCAAACGTAATATCATCGCTGACTACGCCTATCGTCATGCGGGATACGGTCGCATCTTCCGTCGTACCTACCGTCAGGCTCTGCAGGTTATACGATTTGCCGGAAAAAAGGCCGGACACTTTCGCGAGCACGCCCACCTGGTTTTCCACATACAAGGCGATCCATCTGTTTTTCATCACTTATCCCTCCCGCCTATTTTAAGATCATTTCGCTCATCGGATTCCCGCCTTTTACCATCGGCAGCACAAGCTCGTCCGACGAAATCATAAATTCGATCAAAGTCGGCGTTTCCTCATTGCTTTTTGCCGCATCAAGCGCATCCTGAATCTGGGATTCCTGCGTGACGCGGATTCCTTTTGCGCCGTAGCTTTCCGCAAACTTAATAAAATCCGGCACATACGGCGGACACGCTTCATTCGGGCCTTTGCAGGCAGGCGGACATCCAACCTGTCTACGCAGGCAGGTACCCGCGTAACGCTTGCCGTAAAATAACTGCTGCATCTGGCGCACCATACCCAAATAATAATTGTTAAACAAACAGATCGTAACCGGGGCCTTTTGTACGATCGCTGTGGCCATTTCCTGCATATTCATCTGGAATCCCCCATCCCCGGTAATGCACAATACATGCTTATACGGCTTTGCGATTTTCGCGCCGATCGCCGCCGGAAATCCAAAGCCCATGGAGCCAAGCCCGCCGGATGTCACAAACTGCCTGCGCCCGCCGGTTTCTAAGTACTGCGCCGCCCACATCTGGTGCTGGCCTACGTCCGTTACGATAATCGCTTCTGAATAAGTCTGGTTAATATGCTCGCAGATCATCTGCGGCGTCATTCCGCGGTCTCTGCGCATTTCGAGCGGATTTTCCGTTTCCCATCCCCGGATTTTTGACAGCCATTTTTCCGTATCCTGCTTTTCCGCCCACTCGCACAATTTTTCCAGCGCCAGCTTTGCATCGGCTACAATCGGTACGTCTACGACTACATTGCGTGAAATGGCCGCCGTATCGATGTCGATATGCACGATTTTCGCATGCGGGGCAAATTCGTTCAGATCCCCGGTAATCCGGTCGTTAAAACGGGTTCCGATCGAAAACAGCACGTCGCACTGGCTGACCGCAATGTTGCACGAATATTTGCCGTGCATGCCGGAATTGCCAAGGTAAAGCGGATGCGAAGCAGGCACCGCACCTTTGCCCATGACCGTAGTAACAAGCGGCACCTGTGTCCGTTCTACAAATTTTAAAAGCTGCTCCTGCGCGCGTCCGGCATGAATGCCGCCGCCTGCCAGGATCAACGGCCGTTTTGCGGATTTTAACAGCCGGTATGCCTTTTTTAACTGTCCGATATGGACGCTTTCATTCGGCTTATAGCCGCGGATCGATACTTCCGCCGGGTATTCGCTGTCTCCGGACTGCGTCTGGATATCTTTTGGAATATCGACCAGTACCGGCCCCGGCTTTCCGGTTTGAGCGATATGAAACGCCATTTTTAATATTTTTCCAAGATCCTTGCGTTCCCGCACAGTTACCCCATACTTGGTAACCGAGCGGGTCATGCCTACAATATCAACTTCCTGGAATGCGTCGTTTCCAATCAGGCTAAGCGGCACCTGCCCGGTAATACACACGAGCGGAATACTGTCATAATGCGCATCGGCAAGCCCGGTAACCAGATTCGTCGCACCCGGCCCGCTCGTTACTAAGCATACGCCGGCTTTTCCGGTCGCGCGCGCATATCCCTCCGCCTCAAAAATCAGACCCTGTTCATGTCTGGGCAGGACAACCTGGATATCCTCCTGTTTATATAATTCATCAAAAATATCCGTAACCATTCCGCCCGGATATCCGAATATCGTATCCACGTCTTCTTCCCGCAACGCTTTCACAAATAATTTTCTTCCTGTTATATCCATTAGTTCTTTCACAATCCTCCCTCTTCTTATATTTTTCTTTCTGGACAGGGCAGTTGTATGATTCTCTTATAAATACAAAAACGATAACCGGTGCCAAGATATACCTTTCTCTGCTTACACACCGAAAGCTCCCACTGCGGATGCGCATCCAAATCCGGCATATATGCATCCGCGGCATAGGCAGCATCTATTTTTGTAATATAAGCGGTATGACAGGCATCCAGCATCTGCCCGTAAATGCTTGCACCGCCGATTACAAACACAGCGTCGGTATCGTATGGTTCCAGCACCCGAAACAAATCTTCCATAGAGGAAACAAATAAAATGCCGTCTGCCTGCTCATTTGTCTGATGCGTCAGGACGATATTGACACGGCCTTTTAATCTGCCGCCCGGAATGCTTTCCCTTGTCCTGCGGCCCATGACTACAATTTTTCCGGCCGTCACTTCCCGAAAATAGCGCATATCATCCGGAATGCTTGTCAAAAGCTGGTTGCCGGCGCCAATGCCCCAATGCTTATCTGCCGCAGCAATCAGATTCATACTGTATTTCCTCCCGGGGACTCCCGGTTGTCCGCTGACACCTTATAGTTGTGCGTCATCAATCGCTTTTCCAATATCATGGCGCATATATTTATTATCAAATTTTACCCATTCCGTGGCTTCGTATGCTTTTTTACGTGCTTCTTTTAAATTTTTTCCCTTTGCAGTTACGCCGAGCACCCGTCCGCCGTTTGTTACAATCTTTCCTTCTTTTAAGGCTGTTCCGGCATGGAAACAGGCATAATCTTCTTTTCCGTCAAATGCCTCAAACCCGGTAATCGGATATCCCTTTCCATAAGAAGACGGGTAACCGTTGGAAGCTAACACGACGCATACGGCCGCATTGTCTTCAAACTGCAGCCCGATCGTGTCCAGCCTGCCGTCCACACAGGCTTCCATTACTTCGATCATATCGTTTTTCATACGCGGCAGCACCACCTGTGCTTCCGGGTCACCGAAACGCGCATTGTACTCAAGCACTTTCGGGCCGTCTTCGGTTAACATCAGACCAAAGAAAATAATGCCGGTAAACGGCCTGCCCTCCGCCGCCATCGCGTCTACGGTAGCCTGGTAAATATGCTCCCTACAGTATGCGTCGATTTCCTCCGTATAAAACGGACTTGGCGAAAATGTGCCCATGCCTCCGGTATTCAGCCCCTGGTCGCCGTCTTCCGCCCGCTTATGGTCCTGCGCCGAACTCATAATCCGGATGGTTTTGCCGTCTACAAATGACAGCACCGATACTTCCCGCCCGGTCATAAACTCTTCCACAACCATCCGGCTGCCGGCGGAACCAAATTTTTTATCTTCCATAATTGTTTTCACGCCGTCCTGTGCCTGCGCAAGCGTATCGCAGATCAAAACGCCTTTGCCAAGCGCCAGCCCGTCCGCCTTGAGCACAACCGGCATTTTGGCTGTTTCCAAATAGGAGAGCGCCGCCTTTGGATCATCGAATGTCTCATATGCCGCTGTCGGTATCTGATATTTTTTCATCAAATCTTTTGCAAATGCTTTGGAACCCTCCAGGATGGCCGCATTTTTCCGCGGGCCGAATACCCGCAGGCCGTGTGCTTCAAATACGTCCACTATGCCGCCTGCCAGCGGATCATCCGGGCCGATAATCGTAAAATCGACATGCTCTTTTGCAAATTCTGCCAGTTGTTCAAATTCCATAACCGGAATCGGGACACACGAAGCGATTCGTCCGATCCCCGCGTTTCCCGGTGCACAATAAATGCGATCTACCTTTGGGCTGTTTACGGCGCTTGCTACAATCGCATGTTCCCTCCCGCCGCTGCCAACGACCAATATATTCATCTTTTTTTCTCCTTATCCATACCAAAACTGTCTGCGGGTGATCCGCGTGCTACAAAATACGAACCTTTCCGTCTTCGACCCGCACCCTGCCGTTTGCGATCAAATCCACCGCCTCCGGCAAAATCACCCATTCTGCCTGCTCCATTACGCGCCGCTGCAAAGTTTGCGGCGTATCATCCGGTTCTACCGCAACGGCTTTCTGGAGGATAATCGGTCCGGTGTCCGTCCCTTCATCCACAAAATGCACGGTAGCCCCGGTCACTTTCACTCCCCTTGCAAGCACGCCCTCATGTACTTTCAAACCGTAAAATCCTGCCCCACAAAAGGACGGGATCAACGATGGATGGATATTTATGATTTTATTTTTATATCTTTGGATCAGCAGGCCAGGCAGAATCACCAGATAACCCGCCAGTACAATCAAATCCACCTGTTCGGCTTCTAACGCCGCAAGCAGCGCATGGCCGAACGCTTCCTTATTTTCATAATCCTTTGGGGCGATGCAGCAGTTTTTGATCCCGCGGCCTGCCACGCGCGTAAGCGCATACGCGTCTTTTTTATTGCTGATTACAATAGAAATCCGCGCATTGCGAACCGATCCGTCCGCAACAGCATCCATAAGTGCCTGCAGATTCGTTCCTCCGCCGGATACCATAACCGCGATGTTTAACATAACCTCACTCCCTTTTGTGCCTGCACCGTTTCCCCAATGATATATGCCGTCTCCCCCGCCGTTTTCACAGCAGTAAGCGTCTTGTCCACATCGGACGCATCGACCGCGAGCACCATGCCGATGCCCATGTTAAACGTATTGTACATCACCTGTTCTTCGACGTTTCCGTGCTGTGCCAGCATATGAAAAATCGCGGGAACCTCATAACTGTCCTTTTTTACGACTGCCTGGATTCCGTCCGGCAGCATACGCGGAATATTTTCATAAAATCCGCCGCCTGTAATGTGGCTGCATGCCCGGACCGTCACCCCGGCTTCCCGAATGGCGCGAAGCGCACGCACATAGATCTTTGTCGGTGCAAGCAGCACTTCGCCAAGCGTGCCGCCAAGCTTCGCATGATACGCTCCAAGCGTTTCTTTCGCAGTCTTATCGCTTTTATCAAGCGAAAAAATTTTCCTTACTAGGGAAAATCCATTGGAATGCACGCCGGAAGACGCCAATCCAAGCAAAACATCCCCTTTTTTTAAGTTTTTGCCGGTAATAATGTCCTTTTCATCCACAACGCCTACCGCAAATCCCGCAAGGTCGTATTCATCCTGCGGATAAAATCCCGGCATTTCTGCGGTTTCACCGCCAATCAGCGCCGCCTCCGCCTGACGGCACCCTTCGGAAACGCCGCTTACAATGGATTCGATTTTTTCCGGGTAATTTTTGCCGCATGCAATATAGTCTAAGAAAAACAGCGGTTCCCCTCCGGCACATGCAATATCGTTGACGCACATTGCCACACAGTCAATCCCGACCGTATCGTGCCTGTCCATTAAGAATGCCAGTTTTAGTTTTGTACCGACACCGTCTGTACCGGATACAAGCGTCGGTTTTTCCATTTTTTTGAACGGTTTCATCGAAAATGCCCCGGAAAATCCACCCAAATTGGTCAGTACTTCCGGCCGCATCGTACTTTGTACATGTTTTTTGATCAGTTCTACCGATTTGTAACCGGCCTCAATGTCAACTCCAGCATTTTTGTAATCCATTCTTTTTCCTCCTGATGATTTCCGTATCCTTCTTTCACCTGTGACTGCAGTTACTCTTTGACATCATGCCATATTTTCCTTAAAATTTCAATGCATATTTATTTTTCCGCTTTATTTACCTGCCCGGAAAACTCCCTGACGGCTTTTCCAATATCTTCCCCGTCTCCGATTTTCTGTAGCATTTTCCACCATTCGGCGCGCGCGCCGGCCCATCCGGGTGTAATCTGGTAATAATCACCGACATAAGGCATAAATGCTCCGTATTCTGTCATCAGCAGGTCATTTTCATAAATATCCCGCTGCAGGTCACGCACCGGCCAAAACGCCGTAGCCAGCACAGCCCTTGTATAATGGGCCTCATTTTCCGTCATATAACGAATAAAGGTTTTGGCAGCTTCTATCCGGGCGTCGTCCCCATTGTCAAAGATACCAAACCCCCAAATCCCGCTCTCCAGCCTTGGTTTTCCTTTTCCGACCGGAAACGCCATCGGAAAAATTTCAACCTGCAGATCCTGGTTTTGAATAATCTGCGTAGTCTCGATCGACGCGTTCCAACAAAACGCCATCGCAAGTTCTCCCCTGCAAAATTGCGCAATTTCATCCGCAGATGTCATGGTCGGTTCAAAATCGATGCCTTCCAGGTCATACAGCAGTTGAAGCGCCGCTTTATTTTCTTTGCTGTCTACTGTATACCTACTATGCGCAGCATCGGTAAAGGAACCGCCGCATAAATTGTGCACAAGCGCCCGTGTACCCTGGTCTCCGCTCTGGTTTTTACAGTAAATGGCGCCTACACGTTTCTGTCCATGGGCAGACAGCGCCTGAACCGCTTTTACAAATCCTTCCGTCGTCCATGTATGTGTTTCTTCATCTATATACTGCAGCGCACCGGATTCTTCAAAAAGGTCGTAATTAATCGCCATACAATGTGCCGTCATACAAAGCGGAAATATATAATACGCGCCGTTGCGGTGCATACAGGCTTTTCGTATCGCTTCATAAATCCCTCTGCCTGTCTCCGACTCCCACAGGTCGGATAAATCTGCCAGCAAACCCTGCTCTCCCCAATCGGCTACCATGCGCTCCGGTCCTTCCAGCACCAGGTCCGGCACATTTCCGTTTTGCACAGCGTCCCGGATTTTCTGATCCCCGTCGTCATAAGTCAGACATTCCACTTTAACACGAACATGCGGGTACTGCCTTTGAAATCCGCTTATCAGGCTGGATACAGCGGTCAGATTGGCCCAATTGCCAACCGGATAAGTCCAAAGGGTAATTTCTACATCTTCCGGTGTCTCCTCTTGTGCCTGCGTCTGGTTCATTTTGGGCTCCCTGCCGCCGCAGGCAGACAAAAGAACTGCCAGCAAAACTACACAGATGCAGTATACTTTTTTCATACGGTGTCTCCTTTCCATCTGCCAATCAGCCCTCCACACGCAGATACTGGTTCATCAGTCCGATTAATTCCATCATATCATAAGGCTTCGCTGCATGTGCATTCATGCCGCACGCCAGACACTTTTTCACATCATCCTCAAATGCGTCCGCGCTGACTGCGATAATCGGAATGCTGGCCGCATCGTCCCGTCCAAGCCCGCGGATGGCGGCAGCCGCTTCGTATCCTGTCATTTCCGGCATTCTTAAATCCATTAAAATAATATGATACCACCCGGCTTTGGACGCTTTAAATTTCTCCAGGCAGATTTTCCCATTCTGCGCCCAATCCAGTTCCATACCAAATTCAGACAGCATCGATTCGCCGATCTCCCAGTTTAGTTCATTGTCTTCCGCAAACAAAACCCTGGTACCGCGAAAATCCACCTCATCTTCTTCCGCTTCCTCCTTTGGTACAGCGGCTTGTTCCTCTAAAAACGGACGCAGTCCGTTGTACAGCCCGGAGCGGAACAGCGGTTTAGCGATAAAACCGTCGATGCCTGCTTTTCCCGCCTGCTCTTCCAATTCCTCCCATTCGCCGTCTGATAACAGTAAAAGAATCCATTCCTTTCCAAACCGCCTGCGCAGTTCTTTTGCTAACGCAAGCCCGTCTGTCCCACACAGATTCCAGTCCAGCAGAACAACCGGCGTTTCCGTTCCCTGTGTGCGGCTCTTTTCCAAAACCTGACAGGCTTCTTCCAGGTCATGTGCACATTGCGTATGCAGTCCAAGCGACTGCAGCGTATGTTCCGCCATTTCACACAGCAGCCTGTCGTCGTCCACAACAAGGATACTGTGCTGCGACAGGCTTAAATCCGCTTTCTGCTGCCCAGTAATTTCCATATCCAGTGTAATATAAAAATCGCTGCCTCTGCCAGGCTCACTTTCCACTTCAATCCTGCCGTCCATGGCATCCACGATATATTTCGTTATCGTCATTCCCATCCCCGCGCCTGCGTTTTTGTCTACACGCATGTTGTCTTCCCTTTCAAACGCCTCAAATATTTTGCTGCGAAACTCCGGCGACATACCAATTCCATTATCCTGGATATGCAGGCAGGAACGGATATACGCGCTCCCTTTCGGGGACGGTTCCTCCGATAAAAGCATCCGGATACTGCCGTTTTGTGAGGTAAACTTAATGGAATTTCCCAAGATATTCAGCAAAATCTGACTTAACCGAACCCGGTCCGTACATACGTTTTCATGGCGGATATCATCTATGTAAATATGAAACTGCTGCCCTTTTTCCTGAATCTGCGGCTGGATAATGGTCATGATATTTTCCATCACCTCGCACAGGGAAACCGGCTCCATATGCAGGGTAAATCCCCCGCTTTCAATCTTTGCCATATCCAGCATATCGTTGATCAGACCAAGCAGATGACGGCTGGATACGCTGATTTTCTTTAAACAGGCCCGCATACGCATCGTATCGTCCAAATTATTCAGGGCCACCACTGTCATTCCCATAATGCCGTTCATCGGCGTACGGATATCGTGGCTCATATTAGAAAGAAACTCGCTCTTTGCCCTGCTCGCGCGTTCTGCCATCCGCTTTTCTTTTTCTGCAGACTGCCTAGCCTGTTCTGCGGTCTGGTAAGCCGCGTCCAGCTCACGTAGCTGCTTTCTGATCAGCCGGAAATATCCGGCAAAAATCAATAGCAGCGCGCCCAAGATAAGCAGGCAGACGGCCAGGGAACTATAAGACCAATGTTCTTTAAATTGTTCCAGCGTCGCGTCCAATATATTATAAGGCATATACAGCAGCAGATACCACTCGGAATTTGGCAGCGACGTACAGTACAGATTCAACTGTTCCCCGGATACGAGCACCTCGCTTGTATAATCCTTTCCGGATTCCATGGCAGACTTTAACTGTGAAATATACTGTCCCGGCGGCTTCCCGTCCAGCTCCCCATATTCCTTTTTTACCGTTTCGAAATAATCGCTGCTTTGTGTACTGCCGTTTTGCAGAACGACCATCCCATCCTTACGGATAATAGAGTAATTCAGCAGGTTGCTGTCAATATTGTCTCCCAGCGTTTCGTTTAAGTACGTCATCGGAAGACCTGCTACAAGCGCGGCACTGGTTTTGCCGTTTCCCATATCATAAACTGCGGGTACTCCCATCAGCACCACTCGGTACCCGTTTTCATCCCGTCCGACACTTACATTATCTTTTCCGCCCATTACCGACTGGTAGAGCGCCTGCGGTACTTCCGGTTTGACCCTGGAACCGTAAATCATATCAAAATCGCCGTCGTCCGTATAATACGCCAAATATTCAAACCCCCTGGAACGAGCGGTATGAGACAGTTCTACACGCGTAGCCTTATTGCTCCTTTGCCGGCCCGGCGAAACAGAATCTACCAGCGCCTCAACCTGTGACAAACGCAGTTCTATGGTCGTCCCAAAATGCGCCGCTACCTGCCTGCTCATTCCCGACATATAAACCACGCCTATCTCTTTAATGGCATCCGCTCCGATTTGATTCATTTGTCTGGCCTGAACGTTAAATACCAGAATACAAAAAATAGATACCAAAATAAGACTGACTGTCAAAAACCGTGTTGCCTTATGTTTCATAATCAATTCCCCCTAAGAAGCGATATCCCTCATTCATCTTCTGCAGCCGGATTGCTGCTTTTATTACCCCATCCATTATAGCGTATGAAATTCCGGCTTTCAAGGGAAACCGCATCCGATTTTTCAAAAAAACAGGCTAATCTTAACAAAGCCAGCCCTGCTGCCAGGACCGGCTTGTGCATATTCACATACGTTCTAATCTACAAATTCAATAATACTCTTCGCAGGGATTTCTGTCACTACAACCTTTCCCAACTGCTGCATTTTACTAATCGCACTTTCTACTTCATGGACTTTTAGATTCAACTGGTCCGCTGTCTGTCTGACTGTCGGCGCAAATCCATTCTGGTCTGACAATGATTTCATATGGTCATAAACTTTTTGGGTAATCGTTTCCATTCAGATACCTTCTTTCTTTGTTTCATGATCATAGTATCTGTGAAATCTGCAGTCTTACTATTCCAGTTTGAAACAGCGCAGAAAGGTTTTGGAAACTATGACTCCCGCACATCTTTTAGTTTCTGCAGTCCGGCGATCACAACGCCGCCGATCACAAAAAATAAAAGGTTAAATGTATGAAAAGACAGCGCTTTTTGCGGGTCGTCCAATGTTTCCGGCCCTTTGACCACCGCATAAATGGAACCTGCCATCAGCCCGATAATCAGATAGATCGTCTGTGCACGGAACCGTTCCAACGCTTTGCGGATTAATTTTACCACGCTGAAAATGCCAACAAGCACGCCGCATCCAAACAAAAATACGGTCGGAAACGCAGAAAAATCAAAATGCAGAATGTCTTTTACAGCCGTAATCACCGGAAGATACAGCCCCATAATTAAAAGCAGTGTAGAACCGGAAATACCCGGCAGCACCATCGCAGAAATCGCAATCGCCCCAGACAGAAAAATATAGATCCCAAGCTGCAGCCCAAGATGATCCAGGTTCATGCTGTTTCCGCCTGACACCGGATTAAAATAAGTAATCGCACATACGGCCGCGGCACCGATCACAGCAAAAAAAGCAGATCCGGCATGCATGCGCAGCACTTCTTGTTCTTCCTTTATTACAATTGGAATCGCAAACAGGATAAACCCGATAAACATAGAACTAATCGCATAAATATGCGTTTCAAACACACGCGTCAGCACCAAAACAGCCAGTACCATGCCGCATACCCAGCCGATGCCGAGTTTTATCAAAAACAGCAGAGACTGCTTTTTCTGTTCCAGATTCCCCCGCAGCAAATCATCGATTGAACGGATAAACTGGTCATAAAATCCAAGCAAAAATGCAATCGTCCCGCCAGACACCCCCGGAACGCTGTCCGCAAGCGCCATACAAAACCCTCTGATAAACTGTATGATATACATAGAAAACCTCACTTTTTTTCATTATTCCCGCAGAAACCGCCTGCCTAATTTTTTTCCTGTTTCCCGTAATCCCGCAAAAAATCAAGCAACACATCCATTTCGTCGTCTGTGCCGATTGTAATCCGCAGATAATTGTCAATCCGCGGTTTACGAAAATACCGCACATAAATATGTTCTTCCTTTAACGCCTCAAATAATTCTTTTGCCCGCCAGTTCGGATGTGTGACAAACAAGAAATTGGCCTGGCTGTCACCAAATCTAAAACCAAGCGCCGCAAACTCCTTTTTGACCCGTTCTCTTGTTGCTGTTATTTTATGAAGCGTTTCCTGAAAATATGTTTCGTCTTCTACCGCCGCAGTGCCAAGCGCCAGTGCCAGATGGCTCATTGTATACGAGTTAAAGGAATACTTGACATCATTTAAATAACCGATCAGTTCTCTGCTGCCGAACGCATAACCAATACGCATACCAGCCAGCGAACGGGATTTGGAAAATGTCTGTACTACAAGCAGATTGTCATATTTATCAAGAAGCGGCAGCACCGATTCCCCTCCGAAATCAATATAAGCCTCATCGACAATCACAACCACATCCTGGTTATGCTGTAAAAGATCCTCAATGTCGTCCACACTTTCCAATTCCCCGGTCGGGGCATTCGGATTCGGAAAAACGACACCCCCATTTTCCCTGTAATAATCTTCCTTTCGAATGCGGAACCTTTCATCTAACGGAATACGCTCATAAGGGATCCGAAACTCTTCCGCCCAAACATCATAAAAAGAATACGTAATATCCGGAAAGAAAATCGGCCGGTCCGAATTAAAAAAAGTAAGAAACGACATCGCCAGCACATCATCTGACCCGACCCCGACAAATACCTGGTCTTCCTGCACCTGATACCGTTTTGCCATCGCCCGGATCAAAACCCCGGCCCCCGGATCCGGATAAAGCCTAAGCCGGTCTGTATCAAACGTATACAGCGCCTCGGCTACGCCCGGAGCCGGCGGATACGGATTTTCATTTGTATTTAATTTTAGCATATGCGGCTGGTCCGGCTGCTCGCCGGGCACATAGGGTACTACCCTGCGTATATTTTTGTCCCATGGTTTCATTTTTCATATAGACCTCTTTTCTCATAAATTAAGCAATCTTCCATACTTTACTATATTTTGAGCAGAATGTAAAGTACTTCTGCCTATAGAAAGTCTATTCCATTTTTGGTCTGGAAGTGGTATAATAAAGCTGGTGGTCAATCAGGATTTCACGGAGGATGCGGCAGATGGATTTCATAGTGAAAAGATTTGAAGAACTAACGACCAAAGAATTACAAGTTATTTACATACAATGCCTGACGATGGGACTTCCGGTAATCTCATACGCCGTATAAGTATGGCTGTAATGGTACCCAAGCTTTTCTGCCAGTGCGACAGACCATAGATTCTGCGCGTCCCAGCTCGGATACCACTTTCTTTCCAGACATTCCAAAATCAGCTTTGCTGCGCACGCATAGGCAAGCCCTTTTCTTCTATGATCGGATCTTGTATCAACTTCAATCTCAATGCCGCCGTTATAGCTGCTGTAACTCGAAGCGCCGGCAACCAGTTCCCCGTCTTTTAGCACCACCACTCCAATCCCCAGTTTTTGATAGGCACTGTAATCCGGAAACTGGGAGACAAGGTCGCCAGCCCATCGGTTATTTTGGCACAATCGGTACTCCTCTTGTGTTAAAAGCCGCAGGGAATATCCTTCGGCAAGCTGTGCCACGGCCTGCTGAAGCTTTGCCTGGTCAAACACATCCTTTTCTTTTTTTAACGCATACCTGGATACTTTTTTCGCATGTGTCCCATAACATTCCTCGATTAGTTCTGCCCATGCCGCATTCTGCGGAACCTGAATAAGAAAATCCTGCCTGTACCGTTGCGGATTTAATAAAAGCAGCTCTCTGCACGGTTTCCCGGCATAAAAAGCAAAGTCTCCAAGAATTGCCATTCCCGCGTCATACCGCGGGCAATTGGAGTAAAGTTCCCCCATCACACCCTGGAGACAGGACCAAATGATCGTTTCCTCCCATGGTCCAAATATGGATTCCAATGTACGGCGTTCCTTTGGGGTATGCATTTTGCTTATTTTTTCTGTTTTCATGTTTTATTCTTTTTTCCTTCCATATCCAAGTACACTGACTGCCAGCGAAACAAGAAACAATCCCGCCGCCGCTGCAAAAGCCGCTGCCACACAAGTCTGGACTGAACCGATCATGGCCTGAAATCCCGGACCGTCCTCAAAATATTTTACCAAACATATAATCGGCATAATGGCAAGCCCTCCCATGACCTTTCCCGCCGTAAAACCAAACCAATAAATAAACGGCATGCAAAATCCCGTCAGGATAAGCGGTATAATCGCCGCAGACGCCATTGAAAATGCCCAGATAGCAAAGTCAAATGATCCAAAGATGATACCGGCCAGCAGATTCAGCGTAATACTGCCGAAAAAACTGACTGCCAATGTACCAAGTATCGAAAGATACTTGCTGCCTACAACCCGTAACCCATTAACCGGCATAGCCGACTGGTATTCTCCCCATCCGACCTGCTCGTCACTAGAAAAGGTCAGAATATGCTGGATCCCAATGAACATGGCAAGAAAAATAGTTGCAAACAGGCCCGCAAAAGCATCGCTTTCCAGCATAACCAGCACAAGCATCCCGACTGTGAACAAAATCACTTTCCTGTCTATGCTTTTAAAAAATACCGCCATCTCCTTATAAATCAATCCCCTCATAATTTTCCCCCTTTGATGTAAAATAACATCAGCTCTTCCAGCGCCGCATGGTCTACGACCAAATTTTTATATTTACGTTTTGCTGCTTCAAAATCCCGCACAAGGCACTCCATCCCGACATTTGTTTTTTTACAAATCAGATAGTCTTCCGGGGGAATAGAGGCAAATTGCTGTACGCCGCACCGGATAATTCCATAATGATAAATCAGATCGTCCTTTTGTTCCTCAAAAATAATTTTTCCCTGATGAATCAAAATCACATAATCGGCAATTTTTTCGATATCCGACGTAATATGGGACGAAAAGAAAATGGAACATTCTTCATCCTGTATAAACGCTAAAAACAGATCCAGGATTTCATCCCGCACTACCGGATCCAGCCCGGTCGTTGCTTCATCCAGAATCAACAGCTTTGGCCTGTGCGCCATAGCGCAGACTATAGACAGCTTCATTTTCATCCCTTTGGAAAACGAACCAATCTGCTTTTTCTGCGGAATATCAAATTGATCCAGATATTCCCGGTATAAACCGCCGTCCCATGACAGATACACCCCGGCCAGTATCCGTTCCACATCCAAAGCCGTGAATACGTCATGAAAATTGCAGGTATCAAATACGACGCCTATTTTTTCCTTAACGGACAAATCGGTATAATCCGTCCCAAAAATCTGTATCTGCCCGCTGTCTTTTTTCAAGCGGTTTAAAATCAGGCGGATCGTCGTACTCTTTCCGGCCCCGTTTTCGCCGATAAATCCTACAATTCTTCCTTTTGGTACCTGGAATGTTACATCGCTCAGCGTAAAATCAGGAAACTGCTTGCATAACCCCTGTACGAAAATATTTTGTTCTTCCATTGTCCCACTCCCTGTCATTCTTCATAAAATAGTTTTAATATATCTGCCATCCGCTCATATCCGATTCCATGAGTTTTCCCGATTTGCGCTGCTTTTAGTAAAAACTCCTCTGCAATACGCAACTGTTCTTCCTGTATAAATTCCCTGTTCTGCGCAGCGACAAAGCTGCCTTTTCCCGAAACGGTTTCAATAAATCCATCCCTGGTCAGATCTTCGTAAGCCCTTTGGACCGTTATGACACTGATATGCAAATCCCGCGCCAGAGCCCGCATAGAAGGCAGCGCTTCCCCAGCGGACAAGGTGCCGTCCATAATCAGGCTTTTGATCCGGGTACTGATTTGCTCATAAATCGGCTTGTCGCTGCTGTTGCTTATGATGATCTCCATACATGCACCTCTTTTGCTTCTGCTGTGAAATGCTTCCGATCAGTTGTTTTTTCCGGGTTATTTGCTGCATTTGTAACGGCCGTGTCTGTGCTGCCTTTTCGTATTTTTATGTATTGCCCATCTTCCATCCGCTTTCCCTTTCTGTATTGTACTTTCTTTATTGTGCTTTCTGTTATATATGTACTTGTTCGATAAGTACATCATATACGATTTTTGCTGGATTGTCAATAGAAAAAACACCGCTTTACCAACTTTATATTACAATCCCTTTACGGCTGCGTACCATTGATACACGCACTCCTACGCAGAAGGAAGTTCGGGGACGCACGACTCCTGGGAAAATACTGGATGGTCATTT
>CAJUIH010000049.1 GCA_910586045.1 uncultured Eubacterium sp. | reverse complement strand
TAAGCATTCTGCAATTTACGGATCAGCCTGCCCCGGTCGCGGCGCCTAATCCGCCCTGGCTTTCGCCAGTAGCTAAAGTCGCCGCTTGGCTTCGCCCCTTAGGTAACCGGGCAGAATGCTAAGGGCTTCTAACCATTCTTCCAAAGCCGCCAGAAAGCCGGGCAAACCGTCTCTCCATGCTGATCTTCGCAGGCTTTACAACTGGTATCCGATACGTAATCGTAAACAGCAGATGGATGGCTGACAGAATTTCACGGACCCGTTTTGTGTATTACGATTACGTATAAGGATACGAGTTGTTAAATTGATGGGTTAGTATGGATCAGGTTACGTTGATTTTATCTTTTAGTGATCCGCATGGATTCTCTGTTGAAAATCCTGCTTATACAGACAATAAAAAGGAGACAAAATAACTACATAATTTATATTATGTAAACTATAAATTGCAATTACCTATGTAAAAAATAACAAGACCGTTCCTAAACATAGATCCACCCATACGCACATGCCTTGTAACGTTTCAAAACTAATCAACCGGCAGGTAAATTTTGCCAAAAACAGCCGGATGGAGAAAAAGTTCCCTTTCTGGTATGACTCTGAAGAAAAGCTACAAGTTCTTAGTTTTCTGCTCTATACCCAGGATTTTCGGGCACGGATGCCCGAAAAAGGAAGCTGTTACGCCATGGAAAGCGTATCAGCTTCCGGTCCGTCCGTTTCCGAAACCTAAATGCAGAAAACTTAGAACTTCTTGCTTTTCGTCAGCGGAATACCAGAAAGGGAACTTTTTCTCCATCCGGCGTCCGGGAGGCCATCCCCCCCCACCGCTTCCTGTTACACCCTACGCATGCACCTTATTAATATACACGCAATTCGGCGTCTCCACACTTAACGGCTTCCCATTCATCAGAAAATACTTATGTTCATAATTCACAGAAAAGATACCGATTGTATTGTCATCATGATTCAGGCACATAAAATGCCGTCCATCCGGAAATACCGCGATCGCTTTTGGAAATTCCCCGCCAATCCGGTTGTTGCATACAAGATCCAGCTTTCCGGTCTCCTGGTCTACTTTAAAAATCAGCGCGGAATTTATCCCGGCATCCGCACAGTATAAATAATTTCCGTCCGCCGAAAATTCCATGGTCGTCGGACTTCCGATCTCATGATCAGACGCATCCTGTGTCGTTATCGTCTGGATTAATTCAAATTCCGGATTGTCCGGTGCAACGACATGGTACTCATAGACGTTAATCGCATTGGACAGCTCGCACAGTACATAGGCAAACCGGCCATTGTTGCTGAAACGGATCGCCCGCGGCGCGGAATCAAGCGGACAGCGCAGGATATCATGGTTGATTAAATGCCCGCCTTCGTAATCCAGCTTATAGATTTTAACATGGTCCAATCCCCCGTCTACCGCGCATAAAAACCGCTGATCCGGCGACATTTTCACGCAGAGTACATGCGGCCTGGAATTACGGTCCGCTACCCGCCGGCCCATTCCTTTATGAAATACGCCGTCTGCAATTCCGTCGATCGAACCGTCCGGATTTAAGCGCATCATGGAGACGCGCGCGTCATGGTATCCGGCTACAAACAGATAACGGTCGTCGTCGTCAAGCTCCAGATAACAGCCGCGCATACCGCCGATCCAGGCTGTATTGATTAATTCCAAGTCCCCGTCTTCCAGTATGCGGAAAGCGGCTACTCCCTCGTCTGCGATCGAATATAAAAATTTGCGGCTGTGTGAAATAATCAGGTCAGATGAGTTTCGAATCGGAACCATCTTTCGTTCTTTCATTCTCCCATTTTCCACATCCAAGTCATAAATGTGGATTCCCAGGCTGTTTTCATGCGTATAAGTACCTACATAGGCAACATATCTGTCCTTTCCCATTTTTTTCAGTCCTCCTCTTTTTTACGTAGAATATCGTATTGATCGCATGCAAATGCCGACGGACATTCGAGATCAATATACAAAACCTGTTTCGGATGCGGTGCAGACGCAAGGGACATTCCAGTTTCATCCTGGATGGAACGCACGCAGACAGCCACATTGCGCCCGTCCGGTTTCATCACCTCGATCTGCTCCCCCACAGAAAATTTATTCCGCTGGCGGACCATGACATGCCCCGCCGCGTTTTTTCCCTCCACAATACCAAGGTATGTATAGTTTTTCACAAAAGAATTATTTTCATAAATCTGCGCTTCCTGCGTAGGTTTCCCATAGAAAAAACCTGTCGTAAACTGGCGGTATGTCCCGCATGAAATCTGTTCTTCATACCAGGAAAGATTCTGCTCGTACAATGCTTCGGACGTAAAATAATCGTCCAGCGCCCTGCGGTATGTCCTTGCCGTTGTCGCGGTATACAGCGCCGTTTTCATGCGTCCCTCAATTTTTAGGCTGTCAATTCCGACTTTGACAAGGTCCGGAATATGCCCGGTCATACAAAGATCTTTGGAATTAAAAATATACGTACCGCGTTCATTTTCGTATACAGGCAGATATTCCCCAGGCCTGGTTTCTTCCACTACCGCATAATTCCAGCGGCATGGATGCGTACATTCTCCCTGGTTTGCGTCCTTTCCCGTAAAATAATTGCTCAAAAGGCAGCGGCCGGAATAGGAGATACACATGGCACCATGGATAAACGCTTCGATCTCCATTTCGTCCGGTATATGCTGCCTGATTTCGCAAATCTGCGCAAGTGTTAATTCCCGTGCGCAGACGACGCGTTTTGCGCCCTGGCGGTACCAGAATAAAAACGTCTCATAATTCGTATTATTTGCCTGCGTACTAATATGCCGGTCAATGTCCGGACAAACCTCCCGCGCGATTGCAAATACCCCTGGATCTGAAATAATCAGGGCATCCGGCTTTAGCTGCCTTAACTGGGCAAAATATTCCCGGACTCCTGCAAGATCCGCATTATGCGCAAAGATATTCGCCGTCACGTATACTTTGGCACGATGCGCATGCGCAAACGCAATGCCTTCCGCCATTTCTTCCAATGTAAAATTTTTTGCCTTGGCACGCAGCCCAAACGCTTCCCCGCCGATGTACACGGCGTCTGCACCGTAAATCACCGCGATCCGCAGTGTTTCCAGACTGCCTGCCGGAACTAATAACTCCGGACGTTTCATATCATGCCCTTTCCTAGTACTGCGTCTATTTTTTGCTGCTGACCGTAATCCCGTCTCCTACCGGAAGCACCGCCGTTACAAGCTGCGCGGAATGCGTCAGTGCGTAGAGGTATTCGCGCATGCGTTTATGGATCGTACGGTTGCGTCTTATGACCGCGTATCTGGATTCGATAATATCCCCATCCTGCAAGACATTGTCAGAGACTAGCATCCCGTCTTTTGCCAGCAGCCTGAGTACGTGCGGCAAAAAACAGATATACTGCCCCTTGGCCGCATCCATAAAGATCATATCATACGTACCCTGCAGTTTTTGCAGCTCTTGCGCCGCATCGCCCGCAATCAGGGTAATGGTTTCTTCCATACCTGCGCGCTTAAAATTTTTACGGGCAGCCAGGATACGATCCCTGTTATTTTCAATCGTAGTAACGGCGGCGTCTTTTGGAGCGTAAGTTTTTAAAAAGACCGCCGAAAACCCGACCGCCGTTCCGACTTCCAAAATCCGCTCCGGTTTTTTCAATGCCAGCAGCATTTTCAGGCAGGCCTGCGTCTCCTTGCGGATAATCGGTACATCCCCAAGCAGCGCTTCCTGTTCCATTTCATCCAGCAATTTTGTATTTCCACAGTCCAATGAATTGATAAAAGTTATAAATCGCTCATCCACAATCATTCTTCTGCCGGTTCCTCCGTATCTTCCCCGCTCATGACCTGCATCATTTCCCGTGCCGTCATCGACGTATTCAGCGTATAATATCCGGGCTTTAGCGTCTTACTGTACGCGGACAGCTTTAGCTGCAGCACAAACAAAAAACGGTCACGGACCAGTCCCTTTTCTTCCAGCAGCGTACCGATTTCCAGACTGTCCATCGATTCTTTGATGTTTACCAGTTTGTCCGTACCCCCGCTTTCTGTAACAGCCGGTTCCGCGAAAATCCGGTAACCGTAATCATACGAATACAGCCCGACCTGATACAGCCCGTATACGACCAAAATAAAGACCAGAACAGTAAAACTGATGCTTACGATTCTCAATACAATTTTACTCGCACTCATACTCAGGCATTCCCTCCCGCCTATTTTTACCGGTCAATCGAAAAGCCCAGGTCAAAATCAATATTTTGTACAATCTTCCAGTTCATTTTCTGATACAGCCGGCAGATCGCCAGCTCGGCGGACAGATATTCGTCAACCAGCGGATCTTTGCGAAATTCTGCGCCTTCGCGCTCCAGCTCATCTACCCGCTCATACAGGTTCCATTCATCTGTAGAATTTTGAATTTCATAATTTTTCCTGCGGAACGCATGGATTTTTTGTTCCAGTTCCGGCTGTTTTTGTACTTTTGCCCGGATTTCCTGATATCTGATATATTCTCTGCTTTCATGGAGCGCCAAAACAAGTGCTTCCAAAGCTTTCTCCACCGTTGTCCCTGCCTGATCCGTCCGGACCGTTTCGCTTGTTTGATTCATATCTGATTTTTATACCCCTTTACACTTCCATTATAATTGGAATGATCATTGGACGGCGCTTCATCTCCCGCCAGACAAAATCGCCCAGAGCATCCTTTATTTCCGTTTTAATCCTGCCCCAGTCTGTAATGTGCTTGTTCATACACGTATCCATCGCGTTGTTGAGTACATGCTTCGCTTCTTCCATCAGGCTCTCCGAACCGCGTACATAGACAAATCCGCGGGATACAATATCCGGACCCGCAAGCACCCTGCCGGAACCGTTTTCCAATGTCAGTACCACAATAATAATGCCTTCTTCGGCCAGGTGCTGGCGGTCGCGCAGTACGATATTCCCAACATCGCCGACGCCCAAACCGTCTACCATCACATCGCCGGCATGCACTTTTCCGGTTACCCTCGCACTGTCGCTGTCCAGTTCCAGCACATCTCCCGAAGACAAAATAAAAATATGATCCTTTAAGACGCCCAGTTCTTCCGCAATCTTTGCCTGTGCCTTCAAATGCTTGTATTCTCCATGAATCGGAATCGCATATTTGGGATGTACCAGCGAATAAATGAGCTTGATATCCTCCGCGCAGGCATGTCCGGATACATGCACATCCTGAAAAATCACTTCCGCGCCTTTCATGGACAGTTCATTGATAATTTTGGTCACTGCCTTTTCATTGCCAGGAATCGGATTCGAACTTAGTACAATCAGGTCATTCGGCTTAATCGTCACTTTCCGGTGCATTCCGCTGGCCATACGAGACAGCGCGGCCATTGATTCACCCTGGCTTCCGGTCGTAATCAAAACGGTCAGCTCGTCCGGATAATTTTTGAGCTGCTCGATGTCAATTAACGTATGATCCGGAATACTGACATATCCAAGCTCCGTCGCCGTCGTGATAATATTTACCATACTGCGTCCTTCGATGACTACTTTTCTGCCGTGGTTGTACGCACAGTTAATGATCTGCTGCACACGGTCTACGTTTGAGGCAAATGTCGAAACAATGATCCGGTTATTTTTATGATCCGCAAAAATCGCGTCCAGTGCTTTCCCGACTGTCTTTTCCGACATCGTAAAGCCCGTTCGTTCCGCGTTCGTACTGTCGCACATCAGCGCGAGGACCCCTTTTTTGCCGATTTCCCCAAACCGCTGCAAATCAATCGCGTCGCCGAATACCGGCGTATAATCGACCTTAAAATCCCCGGTATGAATCACAACGCCTGCAGGAGAATAAATCGCCAGCGCGGCGGCATCCTGAATGCTGTGGTTGGTTTTAATAAATTCCACCCGAAAGCACCCAAGGTTGATATGCTGCCCGTATTTGACGACTTTGCGCTTAACCGTGCGCATCAGGTCATGTTCCTTTAATTTATGCTCTATAATTCCAACCGTCAGTTTCGTAGCATAAAGCGGCACATTGATCTCCTTTAAAATATAAGGAATCGCCCCGATATGGTCCTCATGCCCATGCGTAATAAAAAATCCCCTTACTTTGCTGATATTTTCTTTTAAATACGTAATGTCAGGGATTACAAGATCGATTCCAAGCATATCGTCCTCAGGGAATGACAATCCGCAATCCACAACAATAATACTGTCTTCATATTCAAAGGCAGTAATGTTCATTCCAATCTGTTCTAATCCGCCCAATGGAATGATCTTCAATTTTGAATCCGCCACCTGTTAATCTCCTTTTTATAGTTCAATATTCAATTCATCACTTAATAATTCCGCAAATATTTTTCCGACCGCTTCCAGTTCTGTTTCGTCCTCTACCAATTCCAATTCCAGGGCGACTTCGCCGTTTTCCTCCCTGTGCTCCGCATTGACTTTAAACACATATCCGTCCGCATCCTGATTCATCTCCTGTGCCGCAAGCAGATATTCCGAGCCGTTTACTTTTGTCCGCTCCACAACAAAAAATTCTACAAACCCGTCCTGTTCTTCATCATAAAACTCAATTTTTTCATACTGCTCTGTCATACCCATCTGCTCTACTTCACGTAACATATCGTCCATTTTCATGATCCCTTTCTTCGTAAGCTATATAATTTAATTTTCGTAGTGTTTTGGCGCATCATTATGCAGCGAATCCAGATAACCCTGTAAAATCAGTGCCGCAGCTATCTTGTCCGCATATTCTTTCCGGTGTTCCCTGCGTACGCCGCTTTCAATCATAACCTGCTGCGCCGCTGCCGTCGAAAGCCGCTCATCCCATAATATTACTTTAAGCCCCATCCTGCGTTCCAACATCTGCTGAAATTCCAGTGTCTTCTTGCAGCGCTCCCCTTCTGTATTGTTCATATTTTTTGGATAGCCAAGGACAATCCGGTCTACCTCGTATTCCGCAACCAGCGCTTCGATCTGCGCGAGAGTCTGGCGAAGCTTGTCCGGAGATTTCCGCCGGATCACCGTAAGCCCCTGCGCCGTAAGAAACAGCGGGTCACTGATCGCGGCCCCTACTGTCTTTGAACCAAAATCCAGCCCTAAAATCCGCATATGCCGGATCCCTCCATTTCATTCATTTCGAAAATTCAATTGGACATACTCTTTGAGTATCTCTTCTACCAGTTCATCGCGTTCCACTTTCATGATCAGGCTCCTGGCATTGTTATGGCTGGTAATATAAGTAGGATCTCCGGACATAATATAACCCACGATCTGATTTAACGGGTTGTACCCTTTTTCCCTCAGGGAACGGTATACATGCCCAATGACATCCTTGACCTGGATTTCCGGTTCCTTTTCTACCCTGAAATATTGTGTATTACTCTTATCCTGCATACTTCACGACCCCATTCCTGCTTCTTTTGTCTGCAAACCTGCTGCCAAAGCATTACTAATACTATTCTAATATACTCGCCATTAAAATTCAACCAAAATATAAAGTTCGCCCGCCAGATGTCCCATGATTTTTCCATGCGCCAGGCTGTTTGTCCTTTCATAACTGGATTCTACCGCTACTTTTACGTATTCTTCTGTAAATCCGGTATAGTACTGCTTTCCATCCAGCACAAACGGTTCTTCCAACAGCACCGTCCGTTCCGCCCCGACCAGGCGTTCTCTGTAATCCCGCGCCATTTCTTCCGCGGCCGCAGCCAATTTCGCGCTTCGCCGCGCTTTTACGGATTCCGGTATCTGGCCGTCCATTTTGGCGGCTTTTGTTCCTTTCCGTTTGGAATATTTAAAAATATGCATTTCCGAAAACCGCATCCGCCTAGCAAACCGCACCGTTTCTTCAAATTCTTCCTCCGTTTCTCCCGGAAATCCAACGATCACATCCGTTGTAATGGCCGGATCCAGAAAATACCTGCGCAGAATCTCACAGTGCAGCGCATATGCATCTGCCGTATACCTACGGTTCATACGCTTTAATACCGAATCAGAACCGCTTTGCAGCGACAAATGAAAGTGCGGGCAGACTTTCGGCATCCCGGCAAGCGCGGCGGCAAATTCCTCCGTAACAATGCCAGGCTCCAGGGAACCAAGGCGGATGCGCCGGATTGCGTCTACCTCATGCACCTGGGCAAGCAGCGCGGCCAAATCGGTCCGCTGCGCCGGATCTTCGTCCAAGCCGTAAGAGCTTAAATGGATTCCGGTCAGTACAACCTCCTGGCAGCCGCCTGCGGCAAGCGCGCGGATCTCCGCAAGGACATCCTGCGGCTTCCTGCTGCGTACCCTGCCCCTTGCATATGGAATAATGCAATAACTGCAAAACTGGTTACATCCGTCCTGGACTTTTACAAACGCACGGGTATGCCCAGCAGGTCTGGTCATGGACAGGTGCTCATATTCTTTACAGCCATCGTTACAATCCTCCCAGTCGCAGATCGTATGACTATTGTTCACTTTAGCGGCATCCATCCGGCATCCATACCATGCATCCAGTACAGAAATCAGATTTTTCTTTTTATTATTCCCTAAAACAATGTCCGCAATTCCTTCCATTATAATATCCTGTCCGGCTGTCTGTACATAACAGCCGGCCGCGACGATCACGGCATTAGGATTGCGCCTGCGCGCGCGGTGCAGCATTTGTCTGGACTTGCGGTCGGCAATATTTGTCACCGAACAGGTATTTATGACATACACATCCGCGCGTTCCTGAAACGGAACAATCTGATAGCCTGCTTCTTCCAGCATTTGCTGCATTGCTTCCGTTTCATAAGCATTTACTTTGCATCCCAAATTGTGGAGCGCTGCCTTTTTCATGTTTTTACACTCTTTTCTTCCCTCTATTGACATTTATACCTAAAAACGCTACTATAGACACACGGGTGGAACCACATCCGATATTATTCATCAAGGAGGGATTCATAATGAAAACCGTAAAGATCTCTTTAAACTCGATTGATAAGGTAAAATCCTTTGTAAACGCAATTAGCCAGTTTGATTACGATTTCGACCTGATTTCCGGCAGATATGTGATCGATGCAAAATCCATTATGGGCATTTTCAGCCTGGATTTGTCAAAATCGATTGATCTGGCCATTCACGCCGAAGAAGAACTGGATAAAATTCTGGAAGTCATCCATCCATACTTAGTTGAGTCATAAGAGTTCCATAATGGAAGTGCCGGCTATTGCACCGGCACTTTTCTTTTACTCTTCCTTTGCTGATACCCGTATCGTTTCCGCTGTCGCAACCGCTTCTTCAAACAGCGGCCCGATGACCGCCTCCAGGTGTGATTCGGATTTGCGGATCGATTTCAAATTCGGCTTTGTCACCGGATGCTTTGCCACAAATATCGTGCAGCAGTCCTCAAACGGCAGAATCGAAGTTTCATACGTCCCGATTTTTTCAGAAATATCGATAATTTCCTGTTTGTCAAACGCAATCAGCGGCCGGTATACCGGCATCGAACAAACTTCATTCGTAACAGCCATCGACTGCATCGTCTGACTGGCTACCTGTCCGATGCTTTCCCCGGTAACCAGGCCAAGGTCCTCGTCCTCCTGCGCAAAATGCTCCGCCAGCTTCATCATATAACGACGCATAATAATCGTTAACTGGTCATGCGGGCATTTGTCGTAAATCGCAAGCTGGATCTGCGTGAAATTAACGATATGCAGCCGGATTGGCCCCGCATACCTGGCCACAATAGCCGCGAGGTCTATGACCTTTTGCTTTGCGCGTTCGCTTGTATACGGCGGCGCATGAAAATAAACGGCATCTAGTTTGACCCCGCGTTTGGCTGTCATATAACCGGCTACCGGACTGTCGATCCCGCCCGACAATAGCAGCATCGCCCGCCCCGCCGTGCCGACCGGCATACCGCCCGGCCCTTTCACCGTGCGGGAATAAAGGTTGATTTGATTGCGGATTTCAACATGCAGCGTTACCTGCGGTGCATGCACATCAACCGCACAGTTCGGATAGACGTCCAAAATGCGTTCGCCGAGCGCGGCGCTTATTTCCATCGAATCCATCGGATAGTTTTTTCTGGCGCGCCTGGTTACTACCTTAAACGTAAACCCGCGGTCCGCATGCTGCGCAAATTCCGTTTTTATATAATCCAAAACAACCGCGGCCAATGCGTCAAACCCCTCGTCCCGCGTCAATACGACCGGACAGATCCCGACAATGCCAAACACCCGCGACAATGCGTCCAGCGTGTCTTCATCGTCATGATCCCCCTCGGCTTCCACGTAAATCCTCCCGTTTTCTTTGCGTACCGCAAATGTACCTTCTACCGCATCCAAGGCGCTGCGGATCCGGCTGACCAGCGTATCCTCAAATACATGGCGGTTTTTTCCTTTGACGCCGATTTCTCCATATTTAATTAAAAATGCCTGATATTGCATGGAATCTGATCCTTTCTTCTTTTTACTCACTTTCTTTGCGTGTAAAACACCCGCACGGGCCTACCGTCTTGCATACCTGCGCAGACCCGGCAGAATTTCAGCGAGTTTTTCGATGGTGTACGTAATCTCGTCCTGTTTTGTATCCGTACTGAAGCTAAAACGCAGTACACTCTCCCGCAGGTCTTCTTCCATACGGATGGCCCGAAGCGTCGGGGATACCCTGCGATGGTTCGAAGAACACGCCGAACCTGCGGATACATAGATTCCGTCCGCTTCCAAAGCATGCAGCAGCACTTCGCTGCGGATCCCGCGAAAAGAAAGGCTTACAATATGCGCTGCGCCCCCGCGCCCGGTTTTGCCGTTGATAAAGACCCCATCCAGCTTCCCGGCTTCCCGGCAGAAATATTCCTTTAACGCATATAACCGTGCCGTTTTTGCTTCCAGATTTTCATACGCTTCCAGCGCCGCTTCGCCCAACCCGGCGATACCCGGTACATTCTGCGTGCCGGAACGCAGGCCGTGCTGCTGCCCGCCGCCGAATATAATCGGGTTAAGCTTTGTTTTTTCTTTTACGTACAAAAATCCGACGCCTTTTGGCCCATGGATTTTATGCCCGCTGGCAGACAAAAGGTCAATACCCTCTTTTTTCGGCCGGATCTGCATTTTTCCATACGCTTGTACCGCATCGGTATGAAACAGCGCCTTTGGATTTTTTTCATGAACGATGGACGCCGCCTGCGCAACCGGCTCGATCGAACCGATTTCATTATTGACCTGCATGATCGAAACAAGGATCGTCTGCGCGTCCACTGCATCCCGCAATGCATCCAAACACACAACCCCGTCCCGATCAACCGGCAGGTAAAGGACCTCAAATCCCTGCCCTTCCAAATACGCCATCGTATTTAACACGGAAGCATGCTCAACCTGTGTCGTAACCAGACGATTTCCGGCCCGCCGGTTCGCCATAGCAGCGCCAATCAGCGCAAAGTTATTCGACTCCGTACCGCCGGATGTAAAATAGATTTCCCGGTCGGATACTTTTAGTGTTTTCGCAATGGCGGACGCGGCATCTTTGACATATTTTTCCGCTTCCACGCCTTTGGTATGCAGGGAAGATGGATTCCCATATGCAAGATCCATTGTTTTTTGCACGATTTTTTGCGCGCGCCCGCAGCACCTGGTTGTCGCGGCATTGTCCAAATACGCTTCCATACCGTAAATCCCCCTCGTCTGTTGTTATCAACCTTACCCCAAATACAGTTCCAAATGCAGCATTAATACGGACATCGCCGTGATGGCAGCCGTATCCGTACGCAAGATCCGCTTTCCAAGGGAAAGCACCTGCATCTGTTGACGCACAGCGTCTATTTCTTCCTCGCAAAAGCCTCCTTCCGGGCCAATCAGGACGCTGATGCTTTGTCCCCGCTCAATCGCACGTAACGATTCCAGCGCCTGAGCGGTCGCCTGCATCCCGCGTTCATTTTCATAAGGGACGAAACGAAAGTCGCATTCCCCCGCATAAGCCACAGCCTGCGGATAATCCATCACCGGACGCACCAGCGGGATCCTGCTGCGCTTAGACTGCTTCGCCGCGCTTTCTGCAATGGCCTGCCAGCGGGTGATTTTACCCTGCTCTTTGCGGCTGTCCAGCTTTACGACGCAGTATTTCATCGCAACCGGAATAATCTCATACACGCCCAGTTCCACTGCTTTTTGTATAATGTATTCCATGCGGCTGCCTTTCGCAAGCGCCTGGAATAAATAGATCCGGCACGGCAGCTCTGTGTGCGCAGCTTCCGAGTCCAAAATGTCCAGTTGGACAAACGTATCCGTCAGTTCCAGCACCCGGCACTCGTAATCTTGTCCGCCGCCGCTGATGACACGCACGATTTCCCCCGGCTTCATACGCAAAACCTGTTTCATATGAAACACATCCGGGCCGGTAATGGTGATAAAATCTTTTCCTACCTGATTTTCTTCCACAAAAAACTGATGCATGCCGAATCACTTGCCTTTCTTCGAAAATGCTAAATGCTGCGTCCTGTATACGAAACCTTGCGCGCCGTAATGTTTACCCACTCACCATCGCGGTTTACTTCCAGCACTTCAAATCCTGCCTGTTCCACCGCCTCTCGTACCGGGATCTCTTTAAAATCAATAATCCCGGAGGAAATAAAAATCCCTCCCTCTTTCAGGCACGGAACAATAAACGGCGCCATTGGGATAATTACATCCGCCAAAATATTCGCGGTTACCAAGTCATACGTTCCGCAGCCTTCTTTTTGCTGGACGGCTTCGTCCGTAAGCAGGTTTCCGGCGTAAAAATATCCCGCCGTTTCGTCAAAATGGTTGATTTTCATATTCTCATACGACGAAACAATGCAGTTTTCATCAATATCAATGCCCGTCACATGGGAAGCGCCGAGCTTTAACGCCGCAATCGATAAAATACCGCTCCCGCAGCCAATGTCCAATACCTGCGCGCCCGCCTGCATATAGCTTTGCAGGCCGCGGATGCATAGCTGCGTCGTCTCATGCTTTCCGGTTCCAAATGAAATCCCGGGGTCAATCTCTATTAAAATCTTTCCATGATCCGGCTCTTTCCATTCTTCCCAGGTCGGCTTAATGAAAATATTTCCAATGGAAAAGGACGAAAAAAATTGTTTCCAGTTATTCATCCAGTCCAAGTCCTCGGTCTGGCTTTTCGTAATCGTTCCGGCGCCGATGTCCATGAAACGTCCGGTATCTTTAAGCGCCGCCCGTACTTGTTCCAATATTTCGCGGTCATCCGCTGCTGCATCCAGATAAAAGCTGACCCTGCTTGTCCCGTCATCCGGCGCAAGCTCCAGCGGGAAATCAATAAACATACTGCCCGTTTCCGCATCGGTCAGCGGTACGTTGTTTTCGATTTCTACGCCTTCTACGCCAAGATCATGCAGCAGGGCGCTGATCATATCCTCAGCCGCCGTAATTGTCTCAATTGTATATCTATTCCATTTCATAAACTGCCTTTCCGCTTCTGCCTGTGCAAAAAAATTCGTACCGGTTACGGATCTTTCATCTGTTCTAACAGACGCTTGTATTCCCGGTTGATTTCCTGGATCGTATCCGTATCCCCGCATTTATTGTCCGGATGGTAAATTTTCAATAAATCCTTATAACGCTTTTTCAGCGAACTTTGGCTGTTGACGCCCGCGAAAAAAAGCGCTCCCTGCACAGAGGCAGGCTTTTTTCGAATGTCGTCTTTCTGATACGAATCCACCTGGTCATAAAAGCTTTTTTTCTGTTCAAACTGCTTCTTTTCTTCTGCAAGCTTATACAGTTCCCCTTCCAGGATCTGCCGCTTCGTTTCCAAAAGCCTTTCCTCATGCTTTTTTCTCGTCTCTTCAAATTCCTGCTGGCGGAGAAAATGCGCTTTTGCGATATTCAACTGCATACGTTCCTGTTCCATCTGCCTGGTCTGCCTGCGGAGATTTTGCTTTTTCGTTTCCAGACGCTCTGTTTCCTGTATACGCCACATCTCAAATTCATGCTGCTTTTGTATGATGTCCTCTGACTTTGCCATTCCATTTTTCTCCCGCGTATGTTAATTTCTCCCTGCCATTTATTTTCGCTAATCTTGGAGCAAAATACAAGTGTTTCTGATATGAAAATTATTTTTTATACATTTTTCACAACTGCCAAACCAGTTCACGCCGTTTTTTCTATAGGAATAGCAAAAAGAGAGCCAAAACTTTAGACAATATGCCTGCCCCGCAACGGGCAATCCTTGTTTTGCCCGCTACGGGAACCTTGGCCATACGTTTGTTTCAAGCTCCCTGTCTAGATATCTTCAAATGTATCTTTAATTTTATCCGCAAATTTCTTGCCCCATCCGGTTTTCTTTGTACTTGAGGAAGACGCGCCGTTTTGATTCTTTAAAGAACCGCCGCACGCCTCGTCGTACTTGCGCAGGGCCTCCTTTGCTTCCGCGCTCAGGCTGGTCGGCACCTGCACAACCAGCGTCACATACTGGTCGCCCCGCACGTTTTTGTTGCGCAAAGACGGTACGCCTTTGCCTTTCAAACGGATCCTGGTATCGGTCTGCGTCCCGGGCTTTACCGTATACAGTACGTCGCCGTCAATCGTACTGATGCGTATTTCACCGCCGAGCGCCGCCTGTGCAAAGGATATCGGCGCCGTAGAAAAGATATTCATATCCTGGCGCTGGAAGATCGGATGGCTGCTGATAATCACTTCCACAAGCAAATCTCCGCGCGGCCCGCCGTTTACGCCGGGTTCGCCCTTTTCACGGATCCGGACGCTCTGTCCGCTGTCAATCCCGGCCGGAATACTGACCGCAATCTTTTTCTTATTGGAAATATATCCGTTTCCATGGCATTTCGGACATTTTTCTTTTACGACTTTCCCCGTGCCATGACAGTCCGGACAGGTCTGCACATTCTGCACCATGCCGAACAACGACTGCTGGGTAAACATGACCTTGCCCTTGCCGCCGCACTTTGCGCATGTCTCCGGCGTTGTGCCGGGTTTCGCGCCGCTGCCGTGGCAGTCCTGGCATTCATCCTTTAAAACCAGTTCCAATTCCTTTTCACAGCCAAACACTGCTTCTTCAAACGTAATCCGCACGCTGGCGCGGATATTCGCGCCTTTCATCGGCCCATTGCTGGAACGCCTGCTTGCGCCGCCAAAGAAATCTCCGAAAATATCTCCGAAAATATCCCCGAAATCCATGCCGGAGAAATCAAAGCCCCCGCCGCCTGCGCCGCCGCCTTCAAAAGCAGCATGACCAAACTGGTCATACTGCCTGCGCTTATCCGGATCGCTTAAAATGGCATAGGCTTCGGACGCTTCCTTAAACTTTTTTTCCGCTTCTTTATCACCGGGATTCATATCCGGATGGTATTTTTTCGCAAGGACACGGTATGCCTTTTTTATTTCCGAATCCCCCGCATTCTTGCCGACTCCGAGAACCTCGTAATAATCTCTTTTCTGCTCTGCCATAACTCTTCCTCTGCCTGCCCCTTGTGATTAAACTTCTTTGAAGTCCGCATCTACAACATCATCGTCCGGTGCCGCGCCAGCGCCCGCGTTTCCTGCCGCGCCGCCGAAATCAGACGGGTTCGGGCCAGCGCCTGCCGCGCCCTGTGCAGCCTGTGCGTTTTCATACATTTTCGCAAATACTTTCTGCGCGCTCTCCGTTAATTTCTCTTTCGCGGCTTTCATTTCATCTACCTGCGCGTCAGTCATATTTTCCGCCTGCGGATTTGCCTCTACCAACGCTTTCAGCGCATTTAAGTCCGCTTCAACCGCCGCCTTGTCAGCCGCGTCAAGGCTTGCGCCCACTTCTTCCAGTGCCTTTTCTGTCTGGAATACAAAAGCATCCGCGTCATTTCTCGTATCAATCGCTTCCTTGCGTTTCTTATCCTGCGCTTCATATTCCGCCGCTTCTTTTACCGCGCGGTCAATTTCATCGTCAGACATATTGGAACCAGCCGTAATGGTAATATGCTGCTCTTTCCCGGTACCAAGGTCTTTTGCGGATACGTTTACAATCCCGTTCGCGTCGATATCAAACGTTACTTCAATCTGCGGAACACCGCGGCGTGCCGGCGGGATACCGTCCAGGCGGAACTGCCCGAGCGATTTATTGTCTCTTGCAAACTGCCGTTCACCCTGTACGACATTGATGTCCACTGCCGTCTGGTTGTCCGCGGCCGTAGAGAAAATCTGGCTCTTCTTGGTCGGGATCGTTGTATTACGCTCAATCAGCCTGGTTGCAACGCCGCCCATTGTTTCGATTGAAAGAGACAGCGGGGTAACGTCCAGCAAAAGGATCTCTCCTGCGCCCGCGTCCCCGGCAAGCTTGCCGCCCTGGATCGACGCGCCGATTGCCACACATTCATCCGGGTTTAAGCTCTTATTCGGCTCTTTGCCTGTCAACTGTTTGACCTTATCCTGTACCGCCGGGATTCGGGTAGAACCGCCGACCAACAGTACTTTGGTAATGTCGCTGTTGTTAAGCCCCGCGTCTTTTAACGCGTTTTGTACCGGAATTGCCGTTTTTTCAACCAGGTCCCTGGTCAATTCATCAAATTTTGCCCGTGTCAAGTTCATATCAAAATGCTTCGGGCCGTCCGCTGTCGCGGTAATAAACGGCAGGTTGATATTTGTCGTAGTCGCGGAAGAAAGTTCCTTTTTCGCCTTTTCCGCCGCTTCCTTTAACCGCTGCAGCGCCATTTTATCCGCGGAGAGGTCCACGCCTTCCGCTTTCTTAAATTCCGCGATCATCCAATCGGTTACTTTCTGGTCAAAGTCATCCCCGCCAAGTCTCGTATCCCCGTTTGTGGACAATACTTCAATTACGCCGTCGCCGATTTCAATAATGGATACGTCAAACGTACCGCCGCCAAGGTCATAAACCATGATCTTTTGTTCGCTCTCGTTATCCAGTCCATAAGCAAGCGCCGCAGCCGTCGGCTCGTTGATAATACGTTTTACTTCCAGGCCCGCGATCTTTCCGGCATCTTTTGTCGCCTGCCTTTGCGCGTCATTAAAATAGGCCGGCACCGTAATAACCGCGTCTGTTACCTTTTCTCCAAGATAGCTTTCCGCATCCGCTTTCAGCTTTTGCAAGATCATTGCGGAAATTTGCTGCGGCGAATATTTTTTGCCTTCAATCGTCCTGCCATGGTCGGTACCCATATCCCGCTTGATGGAAATGATTGTTTTTTCCGCATTTGTTACGGCCTGGCGTTTCGCCGGTTCCCCGACCAGACGCTCTCCTGTTTTTGTAAAAGCCACGATGGACGGTGTCGTTCTTGCGCCTTCCTGGTTTGCAATTACCGTTGGTTTGCCGCCTTCCATAACAGCCACGCAGCTATTTGTAGTTCCTAAGTCAATTCCTATGATTTTACTCATGATCCCATTCCTCCTAAATAATATAATCAGTATCAACACTTCCGGAACTGTTTGCTCCGGTAAGCAATTTCTAACCCAATGCCTTTACTAGCCTACCACCGCGACCATGCTGTGCCTTACGACGCTGTCCCGGTACATATATCCTTTTTGAAGCTCCTGTGCGACGATCCCGGATTCGTATTCCTCACTTTCCATCTGCATAACCGCATTGTGCAGGTTCGGGTCAAATTCCTTGCCCACCGCCTCGATCGGCCGCACGTCCGCTTCTTCTAACATGGTAAGCATCTGCTTGTAAATCAAATTCATTCCGTCTACAAACGCGTCGTCCTGATTTTCCTGCGGTACAGCCGCAAGGCCCCTTTCGAAATTATCTACAATCGGAAGCACTTTTTCAATAATACTTTTCGCGCCGATCTCGTACATCTGGCTCTTTTCCTTTTCCGTACGCTTGCGGAAATTATCAAACTCAGCCATCTGGCGTTTTACCTGGTCAGTCAGTTCTTCAATTTTTTCATCCTTTTTATCTTTCTTTTTGTTTTTCTTAAAAAACCCTTTCTTTCCTTCGCCCTGCCCCTTTTTTTCCTCGGTACCGTCTGATGTTTTCGTCCCGTCACCGTCTTGCGCCGCATCCCCGTCTTCTGACGCTTCCTGCCCTGACGGATCGTGCGCATCCGTATCCTCCTGCATCCATTCGGCATCTTCTTCCCCGTCCGGCGTTTCGCATACGTCTTCGTTTTCCGGCATTTTGCCGTCTTCGTCCTGCTCCATCTGATTTATCGATTCCATATCTTCCTTATTTTCTTCTTTATAAGCCTCCACGCGCTGTACTCCTTTCTATTTTAACCGTCTGCCGGTTTTTCATCCTAATCATAGCCGTCCGTCGGCTTTTTTTCTTTAGGATAAATGACGTCTAATTGCTTTTTTAAATTTTTCAGGTTATCCAATACTTTTTCATAATCCATCCGCTTTGGGCCGATTATGCCGATCATCCCGGTTACGCCGTGGCCAAGTTCATACGAAGCCGTTACGACGCTGCAGTCTTTCATTGTTTTAATCGGGCTTTCGTCCCCAATGTACACCTGAATGCCCGTGCCCGGATCATTGTTTTCCAGCTTGTCGGTAATCATACTTGCCAGCATCTTTTTTTCTTCAAAAGCCGAGATAAACTCGCTTGCTTTTTCCGAATTGCACAGCTCCGGATATTTAAAAATATTCGTAGCGCCGCTTGTATAAATCTGTAAGTCCTCATCCTCCCCGACCGCCTTTGCCACCGCGTCCAGCACGTCGCCTATCAGCTTTCCATGGATCCCGGCCTGGTCTTTTAACGCGGAAATCATTCCAAGATTAATCTGTTCGATCGACAGCCCGTTCAGGCTCGTATTCAGCAGAATATTCAGTTTTAAAATCTGCTCCCCTTCCAGCTCGTCTTCCATATCCAGCATTTTATTTTTCACAATATTCCCCTCCAGGACAATCACGCATAAAAGCTGGTGTTCATCGACTTTTGACAACTGGATAAATTTGATTTTATTATGATGGTACTGCGGGCCGGTAATCATGGCCGCATATTCGGTATTATTTGCTAACAGCTTTGCTACATTTTTTAATACCTGTTCCATTTTTTCGGTATGCTCAATCACAAAATTCTGCATACTCGCAATTTCCTGATTCTTTTCCTCAATCAGGTTATCCACATAGAAGCGGTAGCCCTGATCCGAAGGAATCCGTCCGGCCGATGTATGCGGCTGGAGAATATATCCTAATTCTTCCAGGTCGGACATTTCGTTACGAATGGTTGCCGAACTAAGATGCAGGTCTGTATATTTCGAAATTGTCCTTGAACCGACCGGCTCGCCTGTGTCCAGATAATTTTTAATAATAGCTTTTAATATCTTGGTCTTTCTTTCGTCCAGTCTTTCCATAAGACGCAACTTCACAACCTTTCGCTTTCTTAATTATATGAACTCTCTTTGCCGATGTGTTGTTAGCACTCATTAAATTAGAGTGCTAATATCGATATGACTAAGATATCACTCCCTATTTTCTTTGTCAACAAGTTTTCACAAATTATTTTAAAAGTTTTTGTGAACAAATTATTAAAATTTTATAAACTTGTGCGGTTTTCCTGCGGGTTGTGTAAAAAAGTGCTAAGATAGCAGACAAAACGATCGAAAAGGAGCATGCATACATGATACAATTACAAAATGGAAGACCCCGTGACCTGGCCGGGCGCGCGGACAGGGAATGCCGGGTTTATGATTGTTTGGACAAGCTTCATATCCCCTATCTGCACACAGACCATCCGCCGGCCTTTACAATGGAAGCCTGCCATGAAATCGACGCGGTTTTAGATGTGCCAATCTGCAAAAACCTTTTTTTATGCAACCGGCAGAAAACAGACTTTTACCTTTTGATGATGCCAGGGGATAAGCCGTTTAAAACGAAAGAACTTTCCGCGCAGATTCAAAGCGCAAGGCTTTCGTTCGCCGATGCGGCCTATATGGAGGAATTTTTAGATCTGAAGCCGGGTGCTGTCAGTGTCCTTGGGCTGATGAATGACAAAGGCAACCGGGTGCGGCTATTAGTAGACGAAGACGTGCGAAACAAAGAATGGCTGGGGTGCCATCCATGCGTGAACACCTCCAGCCTGAAGCTGAAAACAAAGGACCTGTTTGAAACATTTCTGCCGGCTGTACAGCATACGCCGGTCATGGTGCGGCTTTTGGGGACGGGAGGTTGCTAACCTGCGCTTTGTTTGTTTTAACAATTCCCGACAAATACATGTTCCAGGTACTTTCCCGCTATATTTGCCAGACGGTAAACCTGCTGTACATCCGTCGCGCTGCGGTCCGTCATATGGTAACGCGGGAAAAAGCGTGTGACATGGAGCGCAACCGCGGACGGAAGCGAAGCAATCCATTTTGCCTCTTCTTCCATTTCCGCGGCACTGTCATTTTCACCCGGCACAACCAGAGTCGTCAGCTCTACATGGCACGCTGCCGCTGCCCGCGTAATAAACGCCTGTACCGCAGACAGGCTGCCGCCCAGCTTCTGATAATATTCCTCACGAAACCCTTTTAAGTCAATATTCATCGCGTCTATAAAAGGAAGCAATTCCTCCAGTACTTCCAGTGATGCTGTCCCATTTGTAACGAGCACATTTTTCATCCCATACGCTTTTACCAGTTTCGCGGTATCACGTACAAACTCCCATCCGACCAAAGGTTCATTATACGTAAACGCAAGGCCGATATTTCCCATATCACGGTTTGCATAAGCCTCTTCGGCCAGCTCTTTCGGCGATACATAGGCCACGCGCGAAATCCCGCCGCTGTCCTGCGCCGTCTTGCGGTTTAACATGGATATTTCATGATTTTGGCAAAACGGGCAGGATAAATTGCATCCAAAGCTGCCGGCCGATAAAATCTTACTGCCCGGCGCAAACAGACGCAGCGGCTTTTTTTCTATCGCATCCAGTGCCAGCGCCGTGATCCGGCCGTAGTTGACACATACAATCCCGCCGTCCTTATTTTCTCTTGCCCCGCAGATCCCGCGCTGTCCTGGTTCCAGGCTGCAGTGGTGCATACACGTCTGACAAACTGCTTTCATAAATGGATCGTCCCCCTCCCGGATCATTCATAATGCCGTACAACTTCAAAACGCTCCAACTGTACCGCCTCCTGATACCCGATACCTGCTTTTTGCATGGCAATCGCCACCTGGTCCTCCACCGTATCTACGCCGTCCAGATTCGGAAGCAGCAGCCCGCGCCGGTTCCCATTCGTCACAACAACGCCGTAACGCTTGACATCCAGCAGGTCGGTGGACGCAATCGCTTCCATTGCACCGAGTACGTCCACACTGATCGTCAGCCGGTCTAATTCTTCCGGCGCAATCGGAGAAAACCTTGGATCCCTCGTAGAAGCACTGACTGCATTGCAGATCACCTCCTGCGCTATAGACGCATAGGCTGGCTGAATCGTCCCAATACAACCGCGCAGATTCCCTTCTTTTTTAATGGAAACAAACACACCCGCCCGTTCCGTGTACATTTCCTGCGGAAGCCCCTGCGGAACCGCAAGCAATTTGCCTGTGCGGACATACTCCTCAATGGTTCTGCGTGCAAGGTCTGCATAAGCATCCCCCTGTTTTTTTTGCGGCATAACGAATCTCCTTTCCTGTTTTCATTTTCCCTGATTCTTTCTGTCATTTTCCGTCTTTTTCTGTCTTCTTCCGTCTTTTTCTGTTTCTTTCACTTTTCGTCAGCCAACGTTTTTTCTTTGATCTTATTCACCTTCCGTCAGCAGGCGCCTTTTCTTTGATCTCATACATACAGACACCGTATCCAACACCGAATGGACCCTCATACGAAAGCCTGGACGCCGCGATTTCTTTTCCCGGCCTTTCCTTGGACGCACCTGCTTCCGCTTCCAGCGCCCCGGCCATCATTGTAAAAGAACGGTGCCCGCATTCCCCTGCCCTGGAACAAAAATCTTCGGAAAACGAAAGCAGTTCCCCAAAAGCGGCGCGCCCCATCACATCCATGACGCGCGTATCATACGCAGGCCCTTCTTTCTGGTAACCATAAGGCCCGTCCGCCTTTAACCGATGCGATAAATCCCCGCTCGCAATGATCACAGCCGAGCGGCCCAAAGCCCGCACCGTATCCTGGATCAAACGCCCAAGCGCCATATGCTGCGAAAGCGGCAGCCCGGAAAGGCCGATCCGCACAAGCCGGTACGCGTTCCAATATTGGTTTACAAAATAAAGCGGCACCATCGTGCCATGGTCCAGCCGCTTCTCCAGCTCCCCGTCCGTTCCAGCCGCCAGTCCCGCCTGCTCCGCCTTGCGGCACAGCTCCTGTACAAAAGCCGTATCATAAGAAACCTCCATCCTGACATTTCCCGCCCGAAACTGGCCAAAATCCCCCTCTGCCCCGCTTCCCGGCGATATATGGAAATAATCCGCATACATCGTCTGATGCGGCGAAAGCAAAACAATCGTTTCCGGCCGCAGTTCACCGATGCGTGCCGCAACCTTATGATATGCGTCTATTGTTTTTTGAATCATCCGCTCCTGTCCCTTTCCGATTTCCGGTACGATCAAAGGCGGATGAGGAACCATAAATCCTGCTAAAATCCCCATATGCATTCCTTCTTTCTTTGTTATTTATTACGATTCTTTGTTATTCCCACCGGCATCTGCGCCAAAACTACCGCCCCGAAAATCAGCACGCAGCCTGCCAATTCCCTGCCAGAGAGCCTTTCTTTTAAAAGCACCCATCCCGCCAATACGGAAAACACCGATTCCAGGCTCATCAAAAGCGAAGCCGTCGCGGGATGCACCCCGCGCTGCCCCAAAATCTGCAGCGTATACGCCACGCCGCAGGAAAGCACGCCCGCATATAAAATAGAAATCCACGCATACGGATCCGCAAGCGCCGGCGCCCATTGTACAATTCCGGTCATAGAATGTTTCATATCCACAGCAAACATCGGTATAAAAGACAGCAAGCCGCTTACCAAAAACTGGATACATGACATCCGCACCCCGTCCACCATCGGCGCAAAATAGTCGATCACGAGTATATGCACCGCAAAAGAAACCGCGCAGGCAAGCAGCAGCGCATCCGAAAACTCCAGCCGCAGTTCCCCATGAATACACAGCAAATACAGCCCGCAAACCGCGGCCACAATGCCCGCCCATACATTCCAACGGCATTTTTTTCCAAGAAAAAGCCCGAAAACAGGAACGAGCAAGATATAACATGCCGTCAAAAATCCCGCTTTGCCCGCAGAAGCCCCAAGATACATTCCCATCTGCTGCAGGTTGCTCGCCACTGCCAGCGCCGCGCCGCAGGCAATCCCGCCCGCCAAAAGCAAACGCCGCTCTTTCCTATTTGCCGGCCGCTGCTTTGCCAAATGCAGGCGGTCCGACAGCCGGATGACCGGAAGCAGAACCACTCCCCCAATCAAGGAACGGATGCAGTTAAACGTATAAGGCCCAACCAAATCACCGCCCGCGCTCTGCGCCACAAACGCCGTCCCCCAGATCCACGCTGTTATTACCAGCAGCAGCGAATGCAGCCGCTGCTTTTTTGACTGTTCGATTTCCATTGCTTTTCCTTTCTTTTGTTGAAATACTAAAAGACAAAAACAGAAATGTTTAGTTAACACTTTATGCCAGCCGTCACGGCTTTTTGATTTCCCATATTGGAAATATACCATATATTTTGGAATCCGGCAATAACCGATTAAATATAACCCTCCGAAAATGGTCTGCCAGTGACGTTTTGTAAAGGACTTTTTTATCATATTCACAAAAAAATTTACATTTCAGGGCAAAAAAATAGAGCCAGGAACCTGTTTTTTAGATTTTTGTCTCTATAACTTTGCCTATGCGCTTCTATC
>CAJUIH010000048.1 GCA_910586045.1 uncultured Eubacterium sp. | reverse complement strand
CCGGGCAGGCCGATCCGTAAATGCAGAATACTTAGGGATTCTTACCATTCTGGAGCCGGAGCCGCAAGCCAGACCTGCGTCCCTCATCCGGCGTCCGGTTTAACACATAACCACTTATTTATTTCCCAGCAATTACATCCGCCATATCATACATGCCCGCTTCCCGTCCGGCCAGGAATTTTGCGGCTTCCACCGCTCCTTTCGCAAACACAGCCCTTGAATAGGATGTATGCCGGATCGTAATGACCTCGTCCATTCCCGCAAAAATCACATCATGCTCCCCGACGATATTCCCGCCGCGTACGGATACAATGCCGATTTCTTTTTCTTCCCGTTTTTTCCGCTCCCTGCTGCGGTCGTACTGGTAGGCATAGACCTGCCCCATTTCTTCGTTCATTGCATCCGCAAGCGCAAGCGCCGTCCCGCTTGGGGCGTCCAGTTTCTGGTTATGGTGCTTTTCTACGATCTCGATATCATAGCCTGCGGGCGCAAGTACTTTGACTGCTTTTTTTAATAAATCCATCAGCGTATTGATGCCGAGCGACATGTTCGCTGATTTTAATACCGCCGTCTTTTGGGCCGCCTGCCGCACTTTGTCTAGCTGTGCCTGCGATAATCCAGTCGAGCATAATACGACCGGAATCTGTTTTTCCATACTGTAATCCAATAATGCATCCACCGCGTCCGCATTGGAAAAATCGATCACCACATCCGCCGGTACCGTACAGTCAGCGATTCGTGCAAAGACCGGATAGGGATTGCGCACGCCGTCATATAGGTCGATGCCAGCCGCAATTTCGATTTCCGTATCCTGTGCGCAAAGCCCTGTGATCACCTGCCCCATTTTCCCATTGCACCCGTGAATGATTGCCTTTATCATATCCGTTTCCTCCATCTTGTATCATTATCCTTTGTATATATAGCATCTTTCCTTTACAATGGAATATACCGAAAGTTACAAAATCCCATATTCTTTCATAACGGCTTCCAGTTTTACCTTATTCGCCTCGCTCATTGCGCATAACGGCGCACGCAGCGGGCCGACATCCATGCCCATCCGGTTCATGGCTTCCTTTACCGGAATCGGATTGACCTCCGAGAATAATGCGTCAACCAATCGCAGGCCTTTTCTCTGGATCCGGCGCGCCGTTTCCAAATCGCCGTCAAAAAAGCTCTGGCACAACTGATGGACGTCGCCAGGCGCCACATTAGACCATACGGAAATCACGCCAAGCGCGCCGATTGCCATCAGCGGCAGGATCAGCCCATCCTCACCGGAGTACATCTCCAGCTTTCCGTCTGTTAAATCCATCGTCTTAGAGGCCTGTGCCACATTTCCGGTCGCTTCTTTTAATCCTACAATGTTTTCTACATTCTTAAATAAAGCCGCGACCGTCTCCGGCAGCAGGTTGCATCCGGTTCTTCCTGGAACATTATACATAATAATCGGTAGTTTTACAGACTCTGCAATCTGTGTATAATGCGCGATTAAACCAGGCTGGGTCGCCTTGTTGTAATATGGCGTCACGACAAGCAGCCCGTCGGCACCCGCCTCCTGCGCCTCCTGTGACAGGCTCACAGCCGTGCGCGTACAATTCGAACCGCTGCCCGCAACCACCGGCACCCGGTGTTTCGTAAATTCCACACAGGCGCGAATCACGTCGATATGCTCCTTTTCGGTCATTGTAGAAGCCTCTCCGGTCGTACCGGCAATCACAATCGCGTCCGTTCCCCCCGCGATCTGCTGGTCAATGACCTCTTCCAATTTCTCATAATTTACCTCAAAATTTTCTTTCATCGGCGTTACAATCGCAACACCCGCACCCTTAAATATAGCCATGGTCCAATCCTCCTGCTGATTTTTTAAATATTATAACCTGCACGAAAAGCCGACTCAATGAGTCGGCTCTCCTGAACTTTGATTCCAAACAATTCTATTCCGATAGCGCCCCATCCTTATCCCAGATGACAGTCATGGAATTATTCATTCCATGCCCAAGAACCTCAATGCAGTAATATCCATTCTTTCGGCGTTCTTCCCTTTTACCTATCGTCCTTTGTGCCTGCCACATCGGATAAGCTACTGATGAATCACGCAACCTCTATCCACTTTATTTTTATTGTCGTGCTTTATTTAAAACCTACTGACAGACACTATAACACGAATCCTTTCGTCTGTCAACCTGTGCATGGCTTAATTTTCTTCCCTCGTCTTTCTTTCACTCATCCACAGCCCTTTTCTAACCGGATCTCGTATACGGCATCCGCATATTCTTTCATATAATCCGGCAGGCTGCGCCCTGTTATAATAATTTGTGTTTCCTCGGCTTTCGCCTGAAACAACGCTTCTACTTCCTCCCTTGTTACGACCCCATTGTCAATGACGCCGAGCAGTTCATCCAGGATGAGCAGGCTGCACTCATCGTTCATAAGAACCTTTCTGGCAAAATTAACGCCATTTTTCAGGTTCCTGTTTTCCTCTAATTTTTCCTGCTCGGATAACGATTCATACCGCTGGTCTGTTTTCTCAAAATGAAATACTTTGATTTCAGGCTCCAGCCTCTGCATAAACGCAGATTCCGTCGTCATCCTGCCCTTTAAAAAATGGATCACAAATACATTCCTGCCTGCGCTTGCTGCCTGCAATGCATATCCCAGCGCAGCGGTTGATTTTCCGCGGCCATCTCCATAATAAATCTGAACCCTGCCTGTATCGTCCATATAATACCTCCCACCTGCTTCAGATTATATTAAGATACCACATCTTTCACAAAAATGCAAATATTTTGTAATAATTTATAGAAATATTAGTAATTTTTATCATCCAGATATTCGATCTTGCTGACAGATACTTCATATGCAACCCGTTTTTCCGTTTCCAGTTCATTTAGTTTTTTTACATATTCACGGCTTTGTATCCTGCCCCAAACCTGTACATGGGATCCAACGGTAAATCCGGAAGCAAAACGCGCGTTCCTGCCCCAGCAAATGCATGGAATGTAATCCGACTTGCCATACGAACGGTTCACCGCAATGAGCAGGTCCGCGATTTCCCGGCCAAGCGGCGTCTTGCGGTAAATAGGCTCCTTGCATATGTAACCGTCCAAAAAGATCTGGTTGCTTTTGACATCTTCCTCTTCCTGCTCCATAAATTCCAGTTCCCTTGCAAACACCGACAGCACAAGACGGTTCTTTTTTTCCTCATGCCGGTTATAAGACCGAAACTGCCCGGTTACATAAATATACTGCCCGATATAATCCTGGGTCGTGTCAATCAGCCGCTCAGATACCATAACCGGAATATAATCCACAAAATTACTCAGCCGATTCACGGACACGTCCACCATATAAAAACCCTCTCCGTAGACTTCGTGGCTAAATTCAAAATCGGATACAATTTTCCCTGCAATAGTTACCTGATTATTTTCAAATATTTTATCTGCCATGAATTTATTTCTCCCTTCCTCTTTTAGAACGTGACAGCTGTTATTAATTTGTGCTTTTTTGTTACTGTCAAGCGGTACTATCTTCGGTCCTGCATGCCGAACCGATTTTAGCTACTACCAATGTATTCTTCTGCCGCCGCATTTATACCCTAAGGCACTATCATTTTCCAAGAACCCGTCCGCCCGCAGGCCATACGCCCGCGGGGCCAGACAAATGAAAACGTCCGCCGGGTATTGGACATAGAACCGGCGCGGCGTTTAAATCGGCAGTGTTATCTTATTGACAACACAGAATTTATCATGACGGTTCTAAAAAACATCTCGCTTCATGTCGACAAGACTGGCAAAAAAATCTTGCACTCATACCAAAATGTGATAAAATGGTTATTGTTTTGTTTCGTTTATTATATCATTATACACCATAAGAAAGAAGGAGCATATATGAAAATAACAAGAGATGATGTGCGCAATATTGCAATCATCGCCCACGTTGACCACGGTAAAACCACACTTGTGGATGAGCTGTTAAAGCAAAGCGGCGTATTCCGCGCCAACCAGGAAGTCCAGGAACGCGTCATGGACTCTAATGACTTAGAACGGGAACGCGGCATCACAATCCTTTCTAAAAATACCGCCGTTTTTTATAAAAATGTAAAAATCAACATTATTGATACCCCAGGCCATGCCGATTTCGGCGGTGAAGTGGAACGCGTGTTAAAAATGGTCAATGGCGTCGTACTCCTTGTAGACGCTTTCGAAGGAGTAATGCCGCAGACCAAATTTGTTTTGATGAAAGCGCTTGAGTTAGAGCTTCCTGTCATTGTCTGCATTAATAAAATCGACCGTCCGCAAGCCCGCCCGGATGAAGTCATCGATGAGGTACTCGAACTCTTTATGGACCTGGACGCTTCGGAAGAGCAGTTGGACTGCCCGTTTATCTACGCTTCCGCCCGGGACGGCTACGCGGTCCGCACGCTGAACGACCCTGCACAGGATATGACCGCGCTGTTTGAAACCATTATCGACTATATCCCTGCCCCGCAGGGCGACCCGGACGCGAACACCCAGGTGTTAATCAGTACGATTGATTACAACGAATACGTGGGCCGCATCGGCATCGGCAAAGTGGATAACGGATGCCTGAAAATCAACCAGGATGCCGTCGTCGTCAATCATCACGACCCGGACAAGCAAAAAAAGGTCAAAATCAGCAAGCTGTATGAGTTTTCCGGCCTTGGCAAAGTCGATGTCAAAGAAGCCGGCGTCGGCTCCATTGTCGCCATCTCGGGCATTGCGGATATCCGCATCGGAGATACCATCTGCGCCCCGGAGCGGCCTGCCGCCATTCCGTTCCAGAAAATTTCCGAGCCGACCATTTCGATGAACTTTATGGTCAATGACAGCCCCTTTGCCGGACAGGAGGGAAAATACGTTACTTCCCGCCATCTGCGTGACCGGCTGTTCCGCGAGCTGAACACCGACGTCAGCCTGCGTGTGGAAGAAACGGACGATACCGACAGCTTTAAGGTATCCGGCCGCGGGGAACTGCATTTGTCTGTCCTGATCGAAAACATGCGCCGCGAGGGATATGAATTTGCCGTCAGCAAGGCCGAGGTATTATACAAAACAGACGAACACGGCAAAAAGCTGGAACCGATGGAAGCGGCCTATGTGGATGTACCGGATGAGTTCAGCGGGTCCGTAATCGAAAAACTGTGCCAGCGCAAAGGGGAACTGCGCAACATGCACTCGATTACGGGCGGTTATACCAGGCTGGAATTTTTAATCCCGTCCCGCGGCCTGATCGGCTACCGCGGTGATTTTATGACCGATACCAAAGGCAACGGTATTATTAATACGATCTTTGACGGTTACGACGCATACCACGGCGATATCCAATACCGCAGGCAAGGCTCTTTGATCGCTTTTGAAACCGGCGTGTCCGTCGCTTACGGGCTGTTCAGCGCCCAGGACCGCGGCCAGCTATTTATCGGCTCCGGTGAAAAGGTATACTCCGGCATGGTCGTCGGCCAGTGTGCAAAACCAGAAGACATTGAACTAAATGTCTGCAAGAAAAAGCACCTGACAAACACCCGGTCCTCCAGCGCCGACGACGCGCTGACGCTGACCCCGCCGCGTATTTTAAGCTTAGAACAGGCGCTTGATTTCATTGACACGGACGAGCTTTTGGAAGTCACGCCGGAAAGCCTTCGAATCCGAAAAAGGATTCTGGATCCGACGCTGCGCAAACGCGCGTCCTTTAAAAAATAATTTCCGGGGCGGTACCTGATTTCTACTTCTTCCTGCACAGTATAATCCGCTGATAAAAATAAGTCAATTCCTGACGTTAAAATTTTATCAATTCTTGATAAATTCTCTATCGGCCGCAGAATCGTTCTCCGGCCGCTCTGGACGAAAAGGAGCCAATAAACAGTGATTTCTCACAAGTTCATTGGCTCTTTGTTTTCTTTCGCGGTGCGGCTTAAAGCGCCCGGATGCGCTGTAACGCCGCCGCCGTATTCTCATAACTGCCAAACGCCGTCAGCCGAAAATACCCTTCCCCGCTCGGGCCAAACCCGGCGCCCGGTGTTCCTACGACCTGTGCGCGTTCCAGCAAATCGTCAAAAAATTCCCAGGAACCCATCGTACCCGGCGTCTTCATCCAGATATACGGCGCGTTCACCCCGCCAAATACCTCATATCCGGCATCCTGCAGGCCCTTTTTAATCAGCCCGGCATTGCGCATATAATAAGCGACCTGTTCTTGTAACTGCGCTTTCCCTTCTTCCGTATAGACCGCTTCCCCGGCACGCTGGATGATATACGGCGCTCCGTTATACTTTGTGCCGTGCCGTCTGGCCCACATGGCATGCAAAGAAACCGTCCCGCAGACAAGATCCTTTGGAACAACCGTAAACCCAAGGCGCAAGCCGGTAAACCCGGCGTTTTTGGAAAAGCTGCGTATTTCAATCGCGCAGGTCCTCGCACCCTCACATTCATAAATCGAATGCGGCACATCCGGTTCTGTGATATAGGACTCGTAGGCCGCGTCGTATAAAATGACCGCGCCGATTTTATTCGCATAATCGACCCAGCCCTGTAGCTGTGCTTTGGTAATGGTTGTCCCGGTCGGATTGTTCGGTATGCACAGGTAAATCAGATCCGGCTCCTCTTTTGGAAAATCCGGCACAAATCCGTTTTCCCTGACACACGGCATATAAATCACATTGCTCCATGTCTGCGTAACCGTATCATACGTCCCGCACCTGCCCGCCATCGCGTTGGCATCAATATATACCGGGTACACAGGATCCGTTACCGCAACCTTACAGCGCGTGTCAAAGATCTCCTGGATATTGCCGGAATCCGATTTTGCCCCGTCTGATATAAAAATCTCATCTTCCCTGATTTCACATCCGCGCGGCCTGTAATCATTTTGTACAATTGCGCTGCGCAAAAACGCATAGCCCAAATCCGGCGCGTAGCCGTGAAACGTAGACGCGTCCGCCATTTCATCGACGGCCTGGTGCAGCGCTTCGATGACAGCAGGTGCAATCGGCTGGGTTACATCGCCGATCCCGAGCCGGATGACCTGCTTGTCCGGGTTCGCGTTGGTATACGCGGCTACTTTTGCCGCAATCGTACTAAAAAGATAACTGCCTGGTAATGCCTGGTAATGCTCGTTTATTTGAAACATTGGCTCCTCCTTGTTGATTTTTTTCTATGCTGGCCTGCCTTAGGAACTGTCCCTTAGCCGCAACAATGTTGCGGCAGTACAATATCCCCCTCAAATACGCTTTGCGCAGGCCCGGACATCGTCACAGCCCCGGTTTCTTTGTCCCATACAATCCGCAAATCCCCGCCGCGCAGCTTTACCGTTACGCTGCGGCTGGTATAACCGTTTAAAACCGCGGCCACCGCCGCCGCGCATGCTCCCGTCCCGCAGGCGAGCGTCTCCGCGGAACCGCGCTCCCATACCCGCATCCGGACCGTATCCCGGCTTAACACCGTTACAAATTCCGTATTGACACGGTTTGGAAACGCGGGATGGTGTTCAAACTGCGGGCCGATGGTTTCGATTGCAAGCGCATCCACATCGTCCATAAATACGACACAATGCGGATTGCCCATCGAAACACAAGTCACCGGATACGGCGTTTCTCCCACGGTAAGCGGGAATCCCACGATCCGTCCGTCCGGTTCCTTAGTACCCAGGTTTACAGGAATCCTCTCCGGGGCAAACTCCGGCCTGCCCATATCCACATGCACGGATGCCACGCATCCTTGTTCAAGATCCAGCTCCACTTCCTTGATGCCGGCCAGTGTTTCGATACGGATCCGCGTACGGTCTGTCATATGATGCTCATAGACATATTTTGCCACGCACCGGATCGCATTTCCGCACATTTCCCCCCTGGAACCGTCCGCGTTATACATTGCCATTTCAAAATCCGCCGTTTGGGACGGACCGATCAAAACAAGACCGTCAGATCCGATCCCGAAGTGCCGGTCGCTGACAAACCTGGCCGTTTCCGCCGGATTATGGACCGTTTCCTCCAGGCAGTTTACATATACGTAATCATTTCCGATTCCATGCATTTTTGTAAATTTCATTTCTAAATTCTCCCTTAATGATCTTTGATACACCCGCGGATGTTGCAGCCCTGTTTCCTATATCCCTAGTATTCCTATATATGTATTCCTATAAATGCATCCCCATCATGCTTAACACCATCCGCGCCGTTTCCGGAAGGCTTGTGCCGTTTTCCATGCTGCACTTTTGCAGATACCTGTGCGCCTCCTCTTCCGACAAATGATTGCGTTCCATTAAAAGCGCCTTTGCTTCCCCTATGACATGGTTTTGCCCCACAGAGCGTACCGTGGGCCTGCCGCGGTTTTTTTTCTTCCTGCGCAGAAACGCATAAGTCAATAATTCCATCGTCTGCAGCAGTTCATGGACTTTAAACGGCGTCGAAAGCCCGACAATGTCCGCGGTTTCCCGTTCACTGATCTGGCTTTTCGAACCGATCAGCAGAAAATCATAGCGCGGTGCCAGATATTCATACAGCTCGCTGTACACCATATCCGGCAGACGGTAGGTACAGATCAAAATCCCGCTGTCCAAATCATTTGCCGCCTGGAGTGCCTGCGCACCGCTGCTGCAGACAGCATCCACACTGTAGCCGCCCTTGCGCAGGACCGCGCGGATTTGTTTTGCCTGTTCGATTTTTGGAAAAACTACTATAATATTCATGCTTCGTCCTAAATTCTGTACAAATATTCTTTGATTTCCCAATCAGTCACCGCTGAGCGGTATTTTTCCCACTCTTTTTTCTTCGCGCGGATATATTCACGGCTGATATGCTCTCCAAGCGTATCCAGTACAAACGGATCCTGTTCCATTTCATAAACCGCATGCATCAGATTGCCAGGCAGGAACCCCATTCCAATCTTTTTAAGCTCTTCTTTTGTCATATCTTTTGTCATATCATAAACATTGCTGCTGACCGCGTCCGGCGGCATCGTCTGCCTGCGGATCCCGTCCAGTCCGGCGGCAAGGCACAAGGCGAGCATCAGGTACGGATTCGCGGCGGAATCCGGGCTGCGCAGCTCCACACGCGTACCGCTTCCCCTTGTAGTCGGAATGCGCACAAGCGGCGTGCGGTTTCCCATAGACCAGGCGATGACATTCGGCGCGTCATATCCCGGAAATAACCGCTTGTAAGAATTGACAAGCGGGTTTCCAACCGCCGTCATCCCTTTCATATGCGAAAGCAGCCCGCCGATAAAATAATAGGCCTCTTTACTCAGCCCGTGTGCATCCTGCGGATCCGAAAACAAATTTCTGCCGTCTCTGGAAAGCGACAGGTTTAAATGCATGCCGGAGCCGTTGACGCCTGCTTTCGGCTTCGGCATAAAACTGGCGAACATCCCGTGGCGCTTCGCGATCGTCTTTACCGCCAGCTTAAACGTCATAATATTATCTGCCGCCGCCAGCGCCTCATCGTATTTAAAATCAATCTCATGCTGCCCCGGCGCGCCCTCATGGTGGGACGCTTCGACTTCATATCCCATTTCCTCCAAAGTCAGTACCATATCACGCCTGGCGTTTTCTCCAAAATCCACCGGACCCAGGTCAAAAAAGCCGGCCTGTTCGTCCATATGCGTCGTCGGCTGTCCATTGTCGTCATAATGAAACAAAAAAAACTCACACTCCGGCCCGACTTCAAACACGTATCCCATCTCCCCGGCCTGTTTGATTGTCTTTCTAAGTACTTGGCGCGGATCTCCCTCAAACGGCGTCCCGTCCGCATGATAAACATCACAGATAATCCTCGCCACCCTGCCCTGCTGCGGACGCCATGGAAAAATAGCAAACGTATCCAGATCCGGATGCAGATACAAATCCGATGCTTCCATTTTCGCAAAGCCTTCGATGGCGGAGCCGTCAAACATACACTCGTTATGTAAGGCTTTTGCAAGCTGTGATTTTGTGACCGCTATATTTTTAAGCGTTCCAAATACATCTGTAAACTGGAGGCGGATAAATTCCACGTCCTCTTCCTCCGCCAAACGAAAAATATCTTGTTGGGTATAATGATTCATCATCGTTTCTTCCTTTCCATACCATATATGCCCGCGAAATCAAAAGCTCCCGCGCACGGCATCCAGCACCTTTTCATACGGCATCGGCCCTCCAAATAAATCCAATGCGCTTCCTATTGTAACATGCAGCCGTCCCCGTCCCATGATACGAAGCTCTTCCAAATCCGCAAAGCTTCCTACGCCGCCTGCATAAGTAACCGGAATTTTCCCCCACGCCCCAAGCATGGACGCAAGCTGTGATTCGATCCCCAAGGCTTTCCCTTCTACATCAACCGCATGGACCAAAAACTCATCCGCATAACCGGACAGCCGTTCCAAAAGCTGTTCCGTCATCTTCTCTTCGGTAAACTTCTGCCACCGGTCGGTGACGATATAATAGCTTCCATCCCGTCTGCGGCAGCTTAAATCCAGTACCAGCCGCTTTTTTCCGACCCATTGTGTTAAGCGCTTTAGCCGGTCATAGCGTACGGTCCCATTCTGAAATACATACGAGGTTACAATGACATGGCTGGCGCCAGCTTCCAAAAATGATCCGGCATTTTCCGGTGTGATACCGCCGCCAATCTGCAGCCCGCCCGGGTATGCCAAAAGCGCGCCCAGTGCCTGTGCCTTTGTCTGGCCGTAATATTCCGACCCCGGCGGATTGAGCATTATTATATGGCCGCCGCGGATGCCGTCTTTTTTATAAAATTCCGCAAAATACGCCGCGTCCTGGCACGCAACAAAATTTTCCACAGCACAACTGTCCGCGTCATTCAGACTCCCTCCGACAATCTGCTTCACCCGTCCGTTGTGGATATCGATACAAGGCCTAAATTCCATAAACACCATCTCCATTTCTTTCATCAAAATGTAAATGCCGTCCGGCTTTTTCACTCAGAAGAATACCATATTCTGACGGAAAAGAAAACCATAAAAATATATTCCGAAAAATATAAGGTTTGCGTTCCAATATTGAGCAATGCACCAAATTGTGATAAGATACATCATAGATACCTGTTCACATACAACTACCAAAGAAAGAAGAACACATGCGAATGAAACCAAAAACAAAAATCATGCAGACACTGGCTGGTATTTCGATCCTCTTGATCCTTTGTTTTATGGTCCTTGCGCTGCTGCAGTATCAAAATAACAGCAATATGGACTTGCCCCCGGAAAAGCTGGAGTTATTTTTAGAAACAGACTGGACGCTTGTGACCCTGGACCGTACATCCATGCCCATAGAACCGGCAGATGCTCAAAACAGCCTGCAGACACAAATACAAGACGCACTGGCGGCTTTAAAGGGACAAAAAGTGATCCTGCCGTTTGCGGAAAAAAGCGGCCCGCATGCGTATCTTGTGTTTCAAAACAAAATACCGCTGCAGTATGCAGGATTGTCACTGGGTATTTCTTGTGAAAATTCCAATATACAAGTGATGGTGGACAAAACGGAAATCTATCAGCGTACCCTGGAGGATAGCGCACACAATAAGGCATCAAACCAAAACATGCATTATATAGACATTCCAGACACATTGGAAGACGGGGAACTGTGGATCATTTTATCTTCCGCTTCCCCGCATGCCGCGGTATCGCTTGAAGAAGTGAAAATAGAAACGCACGAAGCACTTGTAATCGGCGTGGTCGAAAGCAATATTATGGATATCGGCTGCTGCCTGCTCATTTTGATTATGTCGATTATAATGTTTGTACTTGCACTGATCCGCCACTATACGCGCCAGCCACAGCGCGGCGAACTGTTCCTTGGACTGGCAGGGCTTGCCGCAGACATTTACTGTTTTATCTGGACCGATACGTTAAACATCTTTTACAGCCTCCAGGAAGCATATGAGATGCAGGAATATCTCGCGCTCCTTGTGCCGCTCTTATTGGCCCTGTACTTTGAACGAAACCTGCACACGATCTACCCGCGCCGTTTTTCTGTGCTGCTGTGCGGCATGATCATCCATTCCGCCGCACAGATCTTTCTGCAGCTTTCGGGTATATACAGTATGCAGGATATGGCCAACCTAACCGCGGCCGCGGTCGGAATCGTATGTATTACGGCCATAGTAAGTCTGGTTCATTACGATTACAAAAACAAAAGCTTCCAGACACTGCTTTCGGTCTTATCCATTCTCGTTCTGGTGGCGGGCGGAATCGCGAATATAGGTGCAAATATGATTTTCGGCCACAACTACGCAAATGCCGCGGGACAATACAGCATGGCTGTCTTCAGCGTTCTGATGGCTGTCGTGCACATATTGCGCCTATCGAAAGAATACCGGGCAAAGGCGGAAGAAAACGCGGCGCTTTTACAAGAAAAAATAAAAGCGACACAGCGGCAGAATACACAGCTTGCCCAGGCGAAAAAAGACGCGGACGCGGCAAGGCACGAAGCGCTGGCCGCAAACGAAGCAAAAGGCAAATTTCTGGCGCACATGTCGCATGAAATCCGCACGCCGATCAATGCGGTACTCGGCATGGATGAGATGATCCTGCGTGAATCGGGCGAACCACAAATCAAAGAATACGCCATGGATATTTATACGGCGGGCCAAACGCTGCTCTCCTTAATCAATGATATTTTAGATTTTTCCAAAATTGAATCCGGAAAAATGGAAATCGTCCCGGTCGAATACGATTTTTGCAGCCTGGTCCACGATTTGGCAAATATGACGACACAGCGGGCAAAAGAGAAACCGATCTCTCTGGAATTAGAAATCAGCCATGAAATCCCTTCCAGACTCTATGGGGATGACGTCCGGCTGCGCCAAATCCTAACCAATATCCTCACCAACGCAGTCAAATATACCCCAAAGGGTACCGTCTGGCTGCGGGTACAGTGCCGCGCGGCTACAGATACGGCACTGCTGCGGTTCGAGGTCGAAGATACCGGCATCGGGATCAAAGAAGAAGACCTGCCGAAACTGTCCGCCGAATTTGAACGGATCGAGGAAGACCGCAACCGGAATATCGAGGGCACCGGACTTGGCATGAGCATCACCATACAGCTCCTCACGCTGCTTGGCAGCCGGCTGCAGGTTGAAAGTACCTATGAAAAAGGCTCCAAATTTTACTTTGAACTGGAACAAAAAATCGCGGACCATACGCCTATCGGTGATTTCGAAGCCAGAGTACAGCAACTGACCGGCCATTATCAATACAGCGCAAAGTTCTGCGCGCCAAACGCCAGTATTCTGGTAGTAGATGATAACGCGGTAAACCGCAAAGTATTCCGAAGCCTGCTGAAAGCGACGAAAATCCAGGTAACAGACGCATCGGGCGGCGCCGAATGCCTGAAGCTGGTGCAAGAAAACCATTACGATCTGATTTTCCTTGACCATATGATGCCGGAAATGGACGGCATAGAAACACTGCGCCAGATCCGGACGTACTCCGATTTTCCGTGCCGGGATACCCCGATTATCGTACTCACAGCCAACGCCGTATCCGGGGCAAGGGAAAAATATCTGGCGGAAGGATTCGACGCGTTTTTGTCAAAACCAATTGTCCCGCAAAAGCTGGAAAATATGATCCAAAATATGCTGCCGCAAGAGCTTTTGCAGCAAGCGGAACAAGGCGGCGATACCGGCGCCAGCACACAAGCGGTACCGCCGCAAACCGCAAAGCTTTTGGACGAACTCCCGCAGGTAGACGGACTCGACTGGCAGTACGCATGGCTCCACCTGCCGGACATGGAACTGCTGGCATTTACCGTCAAAGAATTTTACGCGCAGATCTCTTCCGCGGCAGACCGTCTGGAAGAAGCCTATAGACAGGTGCGAGAACCAGCGTACCTGGACCAGTACCGGATCCAGGTACACGCAATGAAGAGCCTTGCGGCATCGGTTGGCATCATTCCGCTGTCCGGTACCGCAAAAATACTGGAATATGCGGCAAGAGACGGCAGAATTGACGTCATAGCATCCATGACATCCCCGTTTTTGGAAGAATGGCGCAGCTACCGGCAGAAACTACGCGGCGTCTTTGGTATTGCAATGGAAACAAAAAAGGACATTACAGACGCTTCCGTGATCCAGGCCCTGCTTGAAATGGTACGCATCCACATGCAGGAAATGGACATCGACCAGGCAGACGGACGGATCCAACAGCTACAGGCATACGCATATCCAGCCGAAATGGAACAGCCAATGCAAGAGCTGGCGCAATCCGTAACAAACCTGGACCTGGATGAAACCGAACGGCTTTCGGACCTTTTGATTGCACAGATGGAACAATTCGAATTAAAAAATACATAAAAAAGAAAGGGGATCTTATGAAAAAGATACTATTAATTGGTAAATTGAACAACGTTGTGAACGAAACAAATCAATTTCTTTCCAAATTTTTCCATGTACAGCTTTGTTCCGAAAACGCGGGCGTCTTGGAGGGAATGTTAAAAATTGTAAACCCCGATTTGGTTTTCATCAGCTTAATCGGCGCCTATGATATCGACACTTCCATCTTTTTTCTGTTAAGCGACCAGTATGCGCAGATCCCGGTTTTGACCATTGGTACAAAAGAAGAAAGCCGCACATTTTTTAAATACTATGAAAACGAACAGTTTGAAAATCTGATCCGCCCGGTAGAACATAGCACAATTATGGACGCCGTATGCCGCAGGCTTGGCCTGGATCCGGAAGCAGTAAAACAGGACGCAGCAGAAGAACATACCGGCCCATCCGGAAAAAAACGGATCCTGGTGGTAGACGACAACGGTACCCAGCTTAGGACGATGAAAGCTATGCTTGCGTCCGATTACGAAGTTGCCCTGGCCATCTCCGGCGCACAGGCCATGACTTCGATCGGCAAAAAACGTCCGGATTTGATTTTGCTGGATTATGAAATGCCGGTCTGCGATGGAAAGATGACGCTTGAAATGATCCGTGCGGATGAAGATCTAAAAGACATCCCGGTAATATTTCTGACCGCCATGAACGACCGCGCAAACATAGAGGCGGTACTGCGGCTAAAACCAGCCGGATACTTTCTGAAACCTCCGGTAAAAGACCGGCTGCTTACAGAAATAGACAAGATCCTAAATCCGCATTGACTTTTCCCCCATTCCTATTGTAGAATTGATTCATTACACAACTTTACATACCAAACCAAACGGGCCAGCACCCGGCAAAAGAAAGAGAGGAAAACGTATATGGCTACAATTATCGGCGATGGAATTACCTTTGATGACGTACTCTTAGTTCCGGCATACTCAGAAGTAACTCCAAACATGATTGACCTGTCAACAAAGCTCACAAACAAAATTACACTAAACATCCCTATGGTCAGCGCAAGCATGGATACCGTAACGGAACACCGTATGGCAATCGCGATGGCAAGGCAGGGCGGAATCGGCATCATCCATAAGAACATGTCCATTGAAGCACAGGCAGAAGAAGTAGATAAAGTAAAACGTTCCGAAAACGGCGTCATAACCGATCCGTTTTCACTCTCCGAAGACAACTGCCTGCAGGATGCGGATGATCTAATGGCTAAATTCCGCATTTCCGGCGTCCCGATTACCAAAGACGGCAAACTGGTCGGGATCATCACAAACCGGGACTTAAAATTCGAAACCGATTTTACAAGAAAAATCAAAGACTGCATGACATCCAAAGGGCTGATTACCGCACCGGAGGGCATTACCCTCGAGGAAGCCAAAAAGATCCTCGCAAAGGCAAGAAAGGAAAAACTGCCGATTGTAGACAGCCAGAATAATTTAAAAGGGCTGATTACGATCAAGGATATTGAAAAACAAATCAAATACCCGCTGTCGGCAAAAGACGGACAAGGAAGGCTGCTCTGCGGCGCCGGCGTCGGCATTACAGCCGATATGATGGACCGCGTCAGCGCACTCGTAGAAGCGCACGTCGACGTCGTCGTCGCAGACTCTGCGCACGGCCATTCCAAAAATGTCATCGACGCTGTCCGCAAAATCAAAACCGCCTATCCAGACTTACAAGTAATCGCGGGCAATATCGCTACCGGAGAAGCCGCAAGGGCATTGATCGACGCCGGCGTAGACTGCGTCAAAGTCGGAATCGGGCCGGGTTCTATCTGTACTACACGTGTCGTTGCAGGAATCGGCGTTCCGCAGATTACGGCGGTCATGGACTGTTACCAGGCCGCAAAGGAATTTCATATTCCGATTATTGCCGACGGCGGAATCAAATATTCCGGCGATATGACCAAAGCGCTTGCGGCAGGCGCCAATGTATGTATGATGGGTTCTATTTTTGCAGGCTGCGATGAAGCGCCGGGCACCTTTGAATTATACCAGGGGCGCAAATACAAAGTATACCGCGGCATGGGATCCCTAGGCGCCATGGAAAACGGCAGCAAAGACCGTTATTTCCAGGAAAACGCACGCAAACTGGTGCCGGAAGGCGTAGAAGGGCGTGTGGCATACAAAGGTTCGGTAGAAGACACGATCTTCCAGTTAATCGGCGGGATCCGTTCCGGCATGGGTTACTGCGGCTGCCCGACCATACCGGAGCTGCATGAACGGGGAAAATTCGTCAAAATTTCCGCTGCGGCGCTACGGGAAAGCCATCCGCATGATATTATGATTACGAAAGAAGCGCCAAACTACAGTATTGACGAATAACACGATTTTGGCCTTTCAAACGCCTGAAACGGGATTTCTGCGGCTGCAATGCCCGTTTCCGGCTTTTGAAAGGCCGAACTATTCCCTCAAACTTTACGAAATAGAACTTATGATTGTCCGCGGATCCAGTAATTCCATATCTTTCGGTCTTTTTTCACCACATATCCACTCCCGCCCCTGTCTCGTACGTCTTCCACCATGCTTAGCAAAAGCAGCGGGTTTTCCTCTCGTCCCTCTGCCGTAAATACGACAAACCATCCAAGCTCGGTGCCGGATTGATCATCCGCGGACTGTTTGATTTCCGCCGTTCCCGTCTTTCCCGCCAGTTGGATATCTTTTCGGTAAGCACGGTGTCCGGTGCCGTCTTTGGATTTTATAATCTGCACCATCGCTCGTTTGACCTGCTGCACAGCCTGCGGTGTATAAGCGGATTTCAGCCAGATTTCCCCGCCTGCCTGCGTACGATCCTGGCCTGTACGCGCGGAAATTCCGCTTTTCGCATCTGCCCGTCTGACCAGGTACGGCTTTATCACATCACCTTGGTTCAAAAATCCGGTATAAAGCGCTGCCAGATGGACCGGATTAACCAGGATCTGCCCCTGCCCGTATCCGCTGTCCGCCAGTTGGATTTCGGATTCCAGCCTGTCCGAATTCGAATATTGGGACTGGGCTAAGGAAAAATCAAACGGCAGATCCTTGTGGAAACCGAGTTTTTTCAGGCCTTTCTGCAGATTTTTGCGTCCAATGCGCAGCGCCGCCCTCGCAAAATAAATATTATCGGAATGCACCAGCGCATTTTCCATCGTAACCGGCTGATACTCATGCAGCGTCGTAACGTAATATGCGCCCCAGCTCCCGTCTTTCTGCCATTTCAGCCCGACATTGCCGTAATCCTTTTGCGGCTCTATTGCCCCGGTCTGTATGCCGATTGCCGCAATCACCGGTTTAAAAGCAGAACCCGGGCATGCGTTTTGACGAAAACGGTTATACAGCGGTTTCTTGGCATTCTGATTCAAATCATCCCACACAACATCAGACATACCGAGTACAAAATCATTTGCGTTAAAAGACGGGGTACTTACAAGCGCCAGCACTTCGCCTGTATACGGATCCATCGCGACGCTGCAGCCCGCATCCTGCGCAAATTCCTGGTAAATTGCCTCCTGCAGGCCGGAATCAATTGTTAAATAAATATCCTTTCCATCCCGCGGCTGCTTATATGCCAGCCTGTGTTTTGTTTCCCCGGCCGCATTTACCAAAAGGATTTCACACCCGTCTTCTCCTTTCAGCTCCTTTTCATATAAGGCTTCGATGCCGCTTTTGCCAATCAGGCTGTTTTCCGTATACCCCTCCCCTGCATGCTCTTTTAAATCTTCCGAAGTCGCCTGCTGGACATAGCCGACCAAATGGGAAGCCGCCTCGCCTAACGGATACTGGCGCACTTGGATATCGTTTATCTTGACGCCTGGTACCGCCAAAAGCGCCGCGTTGCGTTTTATTTTTTTTTGCACCTTTGCATCCGGCGTATCCGTAATCTGTTCTAAGTCCGTCAGCTTTTCAATCGTCTTGACCGGCACAAAAAGATCTTCCCTGACCCAGTCCGCTTTCAGCTTTTTGCGAATACTTTTGGCCGATATCCCAAGGATATCCGCTAGTTTTTGAATATCCCGGCTTTTATGCCGCGGGTCCATTTTACCTGGTACAAGGCCAACCGAAGACGCGGTCCCGGCTCCTGCAAGCAGTTTTGCGTCCCGGTCAAAAATATTTCCCCGCTTCGCCTGTTTTTTCGCCGTCAACACCCGGTCTTTTGCGCTCAGGTCCGGAAAAATCATACTGTCGTCCCAACTGACCGCGTACGAATCCGCCGCTTCTTCCTGCAGCTTTTTTAAAAATGTCCGGTTTTGAAAATCAATCTCCCCCGCCAGCGTGTCCATCGTCACATGATACGTAACGGAGGCTGCAAACGCGCCGCTTTTCATCCGGATCACATCTTTGACCTCGCATACAATCCGCTCCGCTCCAATGCCCCCATAGATTTTTTCATGCCGGCTTACAAATTCTTCCCTGGAAATACTGGTTCTGCTTTCCTCGTCCAGCATCCGGTACATGTTCTCATATTCCTTTTTGGCAAGATGCGCATAGTATTGTTTCAATACCGTATCTGGCCCTAGTTCTTCCTCTTCCTCAAACATCCACGGTAGCGCAAACCCCCATTTCCTGCCCGCCGCTAAAAATACCCCCAGCACCACAAGCAGAAATACAGCCGTACCGCCCGCCAGCAGCCGCCTTTTCTGTTTTCTTTTCTGTTTCAGATTTCCTATTCTGCGGCCTGGCCTGCCTGCCGCTTTCCCCTGCGGGCTGATCCCGCCCCTGCTGCCGCGTACCTTCTGCTTTTGATCCGCTCCCGGTTCCGGTTCTGGTTTTTCCCCCAGCATCTTTGTACTGGAACCTGTTTTCTTTTTTGCTTTCTCCCTGCCCACGTTTCTGCCTTTCTTTTGCATCCTGTTCCACAATGCCTGGTCTTCATAAAAATTATAACACATTTTTCTGTTTTTGAATACTAAGAAAGGACTGCCGCACTAAGAAAAATACAGCAAAATATAGTAGTTTTGAAATTTTATATCTACTAGATCTTGTTTGTATTTTAATTAGTGCGACAGCCCTTTCCTAATCCATTAAAATCTCATCGACGGTTACGAACTCATACCCCTTTTCCTGCAGGCCGTCTATAATACTTAGCGCGGCGCGCACCGAAGTCGGATATTCATCGTGCATTAAAATAATGCTGTTTTCCTCCACCTCCCGGTACACGGTATTGCAGATGCTGGCTTCATTCTGGCAAGACCAGTCCATCGTATCGATCGTCCACAAAACCTGGATCATTTCCAACTGTTTTTCCAGCGTTGTAGAGCCGCTTCCAAACGGCGGACGCATAAAGCACGGCTCTTCTCCGGTGTATTTTTCGATAACCTGATTTGCTTTTTGTATTTCTTCCTGCGCGGCGGTCGGCGTCATATGCTTAATATCTACATGGTTATACGTATGGTTGCCGATTAAATGGCCTTCCTTTACAATCCGCTGCATGATCTGCGGATATTCTTCCGCCGCTTTGCCAATGACGAAAAATGTCGCTTTAACCCCGCGCTGCGCCAACCCGTCCAAAAGCTGCGGCGTACATTCCCCATCCGGCCCGTCGTCAAACGTCAGGGCAATTTTCTTTTTTTCCCCTGTATTCGTATTCTTATCATAGTCTGAACCCGCATCCTGACGAACGCTGTTTCCGGAAGATTCCCGATAGCCCGAATGATGCCGCACCCTGTTTTGCGCCATTTGGCAAATTACGGCAAATACAAGTATTATGGTAACGGAAAAGAAAAATCTGCGGATATATTTTCCCACTGCAGGCTCCAGCTTGCATCTATTCTTAACGCTATTATATTCTTTGGACAGATCTTTTATTCTAATTTACAAACCGCTTCCAGTACCCCGTCCGTAAGCTGGATCAAAATCGTATCGCCGCCCTGCACCCCGTCCGCAAGGATCATCTTTGCCGCCAGTGTTTCCACTGTCTTTTGTAAAAACCGCTTTAACGGCCTTGCCCCATACACCGGATCGTAACCGTTTTTTACGATATACGACTCTGCCTGCGGGGTCAGTTCCACAGCCAGTTCACGGTCCGAAAGCCGCCGGTTTAAATCCGCCATCAATAAATGGATAATAGCCCCGATATCCTGCGGGGTCAGCGGCTTAAACAATATCACTTCATCCAGACGGTTCAAAAACTCCGGCCGAAAGCTGGCGCGCAGCTCGTCCATTACAGACTGTTCACATTCCGGGGAAATATCCCCTTTTGCATCAATCCCGTCCAGCAGTTGGCCCGAACCGATATTGGACGTCATAATTAAAATCGTATTTTTAAAATCTACCGTCCTGCCCTGCGAATCCGTGATCCGCCCGTCGTCTAACACCTGGAGCAGCACGTTGAATACATCCGGATGCGCCTTTTCCACTTCGTCAAATAACACAACAGAATACGGTTTCCTGCGTACCGCCTCCGTCAACTGCCCCCCTTCTTCATAACCGACATATCCAGGAGGCGCCCCGATCAGGCGCGAAACGGAATATTTCTCCATATATTCGCTCATATCCAGACGTACCATATTATTTGCATCGTCAAACAGGCTCTCTGCAAGCGCCTTGGCAAGCTCCGTTTTGCCTACGCCGGTCGGCCCAAGGAACAAAAAGGAACCGATCGGCTTTGACGGGTCTTTAATCCCCGCCCGGGAACGGATAATGGCTTCGGTCACCTTGGTAACCCCTTCCTCCTGCCCGATGACACGCTTATGCAGCTCCTCGTCCAGGTGCAGCGTCTTGCTGCGTTCTCCCTCCGTCAGCTTTGTAACCGGGATACCCGTCCAACGGGAAATTATACGGGCAATCTCCTCTTCGCTCACATTTTCATGAATCAGCGAGAACCCCTCGCCTTTTACTTTCGTTTCTTCACTTTCCAGTTCTTTTTGAATATCCGGCAGCCTGCCGTACTGCAGTTCCGCTGCTTTATTCAGGTCATACTGCTGCTGTGCCTGCACAATTTCTTTTTTTACTTGTTCCAGTTCTTCCCGCAAATGCTGTACCTTTTCGATCGACGCCTTTTCATTATCCCACTGCGCTTTCTGCGACTGGAACTGGCTGTTTAACTCTGCCAGCTCTTTTTGCAGATTTTCCAGACGTTCTTTACTCAAATGATCCGATTCCTTTTTCAACGCCGTTTCTTCGATCTGGAGCAGCATAATCCTGCGGTTTAATTCATCCAGCTCCGTCGGCATGGAATCCAGTTCCGTTTTAATCAGCGCACAAGCCTCATCCACCAGGTCAATTGCCTTATCCGGCAAAAAGCGATCCGAAATATACCGGTTTGACAGCACTGCCGCCGACACCAGCGCCCCGTCTGTAATTTTCACACCATGAAATACCTCATAGCGTTCTTTTAAACCTCTTAAAATAGAGATCGTCTCTTCCACAGTCGGCTCATTTACCATAACCGGCTGAAAACGCCGTTCCAAAGCGGCATCTTTTTCAATATACTCCCGGTATTCGTCTAAGGTCGTCGCACCGATACAGTGCAGTTCCCCTCTTGCCAGCATCGGTTTTAGCATATTCCCGGCATCCAGCGCACCGTCCGTCTTGCCGGCGCCGACAATCGTATGCAGCTCGTCTATAAACAGGATGATCTGCCCCTCGCTTTTACGAACTTCATCCAAAACCGCTTTTAAGCGTTCCTCAAACTCCCCGCGGTATTTTGCCCCCGCAACGAGCGCGCCCATATCAAGCGCAAACAGCCGTTTATCTTTTAAGCCCTCCGGCACATCTCCGCGGACAATCCGCTGTGCAAGACCCTCGATTACAGCCGTTTTGCCGACTCCCGGCTCCCCGATCAGTACCGGATTGTTCTTGGTCTTGCGAGACAAAATCCGTACAACATTTCGAATCTCGCTGTCACGTCCAATGACCGGATCGGCTTTCTGTGCCCGGGCGCGTTCCACCATATCATAACCGTACTTTTCCAACGTATCATACGTAGCTTCCGGATTGTCGGACGTCACCCGCTGGTTTCCGCGCACGGAAGAAAGCACCTTTAAAAAACGCTCCCTCGTAATCCCATATTCCCGGAAAATTTCCTTTACCGCCGGATTTGGATATTTCAAAAGACTCAAAAATAAATGTTCCACCGAAACATATTCGTCCCCCATCTGGCGTGCCTCATCTTCCGCACTGATCAATACCTGGTTTAAGTTCTTTCCTATATAAATCTGTCCGCCGCCGGAAACTTTTACCCGCGCTTCCAATTTACGGGTTACCTGATCCATAAAATGTTCTTTATTAATTTCCATCTTTTCAATCAGTTTTAAAATCAGCCCGTCCTCCTGCTGCAGCAGCGCCGCGAGAAGATGTTCTTGCTCAATTTCCTGATTGCCGTATTCATATGCCAGTTTCTCGCAGCCATTGACTGCGTCAATTGATTTTTGCGTAAATTTTTGTATATTCATATATCTGCCTCCTTTTCAAACCGGATGGATATCAGAGATCGTTTTTGGTTCTGAGTGAAATATAGCACTGATTGTTAGCACTGTCAATAGGTGAGTGCTAAACACTTTCTTAAACCTTTCTAAACTGCTTCAAAGCATTATTTTTAGATCATTTCGGCGATTTGCAAAAATCGAAACTCGTTCAAACCCTTGCAAAAAACCTCATACTTTTTAAAAATTTGAAGTAAATTTGAGGTAAAATAATTAGCACTATCCTATGAACCTGATCTTTTCCAACTTGCTCATTTCCTTTCTGTTGCGCTCTGCAGAAACATGATTATACACTTCCATTGTGACGGAAATCTTGCTGTGTCCCATACTATATTGCAGAACTTTCGAATCCATTCCTGCTTCTGCCATTCTTGTGCATCCAGTATGCCTAAGATTATGTGCAGATATATGAGGAAGTTCAATCTCCCCACCTATGCTGTTGTACCTGTTTACTATATTAAGCAGAACATTATTTATCGCGCTTGGCATAATTGGATTTCTGTTTTTTGTGGAAAATATAAAATCTCTATATCCACCAATCTCCACATTTGTTTTCCATCCTTTTAACAACTGATTTTGCCTTTGTTCCATCAATGCCTTGTATACTTCTGTTGTCATCGGAATTATCCGAACTCCTGAATCAGTTTTGGGACTGTCGGCGTAAAATCCGTATGAATTTCCGGATTTTTTATATATCAGCTGGTGATCTATGCTTATTTCCTTATTCTTAAAGTCCACATCATCCCACGTCAGACCAATAGCTTCTCCGCACCGAACAGCCGTTCCAAGCATAACCATGATAAGAGGATAATGCACGGAATACACTTTACTCTGCTTGACAAATTCAAGAAATGCTTCTTGCTCCTGCACTGTCAAGGATATTCTTTCGCCTGAATCATTATTAAATTCTCCCAAACATCCATTGCTTGGGTTTTTTCTGATCACATCATCGTCCACTGCCAATTCAAGACAAGTGAAAATCATGCAGTTAAAAGTCTTTATAGTGGAATATTTCAATCCCCTTTCT